>NZ_POHV01000073.1:0-9809 GCF_002884345.1 Pseudomonas sp. GW456-12-10-14-LB2 | reverse complement strand
GTGGCGGGGGCGGTGGGCCGTAGAGGCGGAACCAGGCGAAGGCCAGCAGGTGCGCCAGGACAATCGCCACCAACAGCATGCCAAACAGGCGGCCGAACAGCGTGTCGAAGCGCGCTCGCATCAGCCAATGTCCCGGGCGTCGAACAGGTAGCCTTCACCCCGTACGGTCTTGATCAGTTGCGGGGCTTTCGGGTCGTCGCCGAGTTTTTGCCGCAGACGCGATACCAGCAGGTCGATGCTGCGGTCGAAGGCTTCGATCGAGCGGCCACGGGCGGCGTCCAGCAACTGTTCGCGGCTGAGCACCCGGCGCGGACGTTCGATGAATACCCAGAGCAGGCGGAACTCGGCGTTGGACAGCGGCACCACCAGCCCGTCGTCGGCGATCAACTGGCGCAGCACGCTGTTCAGGCGCCAGTTGTCGAAGCGAATGTTTGCACGCTGTTCGGTGCGGTCGTCGCGCACCCGACGCAGAATCGTCTGGATCCGCGCCACCAGTTCCCGTGGTTCGAACGGTTTGGCCATGTAGTCATCGGCGCCCAGTTCCAGGCCGATGATCCGGTCGGTGGGTTCGCAGCGGGCGGTGAGCATCAGGATCGGGATGTCGGACTCCGCGCGCAGCCAGCGGCACAGCGACAGACCGTCTTCGCCGGGCAGCATAAGGTCGAGCACCACCACGTCGAAATGCTCGGCCTGCATCGCCTGGCGCATGGCCGCACCGTCGGTGACGCCGCTGGCGTGAATGTTGAAGCGGGCCAGGTAGTCGATCATCAGTTCGCGGATCGGCACGTCATCGTCGACGATCAGGGCACGGATGCTCCAGCGCTTGTCGTCTTTCTGCTCGTCGTTCACGGAGGCTTGGGAGTTGTGCATGAGGCTGTTCATCTGCCAGTAGGCCGCCAACCACAAAGATAGGCTGCGAGGTTGTGGTTTCAGCATAGGCGTCCGGCCGTGAGGCGGGAAGGGCTGCTGTAAGGACTTGTTGCGGCTGGCGAGGCTAGCGCGGGCGCATGTTGCCGGCGTGTCGGTTGTGTATCGGGTTCGACACAATACCCTGCAAGGCTATGCTGATCACGGTTGGCGCGACGATTTACCGATCATCGGGTGCCGCGCCGCCGCCGGTTCCGCTACAATGCGCGCCGATTTCGACTTGCCTGAGAGCCCATCCATGTCCGCCTGCCAGACTCCTATCATCGTCGCCCTGGATTTCCCCACCCGTGACGCCGCACTGAAGCTGGCCGACCAGTTGGACCCGAAACTGTGCCGGGTCAAAGTGGGCAAGGAACTGTTCACCAGCTGCGCCGCGGAAATCGTCGGCACCCTGCGTGACAAGGGTTTTGAAGTATTCCTCGACCTGAAATTCCACGACATTCCCAACACCACGGCGATGGCGGTCAAGGCTGCTGCCGAGATGGGCGTGTGGATGGTCAACGTTCACTGCTCCGGCGGCCTGCGCATGATGGCGGCCTGCCGTGAAGAGCTGGACAAGCGCAGCGGTCCGCAGCCGTTGCTGATCGGCGTGACCGTGCTGACCAGCATGGAGCGTGAGGATCTGGCGGGTATCGGTCTGGACATCGAGCCGCAGGAGCAGGTGCTGCGTCTGGCGGCACTGGCCGAGAAGGCCGGGATGGACGGTCTGGTGTGCTCGGCGCTGGAAGCCACTGCGCTGAAAACCGCGCATCCTTCGCTGCAACTGGTGACCCCGGGGATTCGTCCGGCGGGCAGTGCCCAGGACGACCAGCGTCGCATCCTGACCCCGCGTCAGGCGCTGGATGCCGGTTCCGACTATCTGGTGATCGGCCGTCCGATCAGCCAGGCGGCGGATCCGGCCAAGGCGCTGGCCTCGGTGGTTGCCGAACTGGCCTGAGCGAACAGCTGAAGCATCAAAGAAGGGAGCCCGATGGCTCCCTTCCTTGTTTTCAGACCTTCAACACCAGTTTGCCGAAGTTCTCGCCGCTGAACAGTTTGCCCAGGGTTTCCGGGAAGGTTTCCAGGCCTTCGACGATGTCTTCCTTGCTCTTGAGCTGACCCTTGGCCATCCAGCCGGCCATTTCCTGGGCGGCAGTGGCGTACTGCGCGGCGTAATCCATCACCACGAAGCCTTCCATCCGCGCGCGGTTGACCAGCAGCGACAAGTAGTTGGCCGGGCCTTTGACCGCTTCCTTGTTGTTGTATTGGCTGATCGCGCCGCAGATCACCACACGCGCCTTGAAGTTCAGACGGCTCAGCACCGCGTCGAGGATGTCGCCGCCGACGTTGTCGAAATACACGTCCACGCCTTTCGGGCATTCGCGCTTGAGGCCGGTGAGCACGTCTTCGCTCTTGTAGTCGATGGCGCCGTCGAAGCCCAGTTCATCGATCAGGAACTTGCACTTGTCCGCGCCGCCGGCGATGCCGATCACCCGGCAACCTTTGATCTTGGCAATCTGCCCGGCAATGCTGCCGACCGCGCCCGCTGCACCGGACAACACCACGGTGTCGCCGGCCTTCGGTGCGCCGACATCGAGCAGGGCGAAGTAGGCGGTCATGCCGGTCATGCCCAGTGCGGACAGATAAACCGGCAGCGGTGCCAGTTTCGGATCGACCTTGTAGAAACCTTTTGGCTCGCCAAGGAAATAATCCTGCACGCCAATGGCACCGTTGACGTAGTCGCCGACGGCGAACCCCGGATTGTTCGACGCGACTACTTTGCCTACGCCCAGCGCGCGCATGACTTCGCCCAGACCTACCGGTGGAATGTAGGATTTGCCTTCGTTCATCCAGCCGCGCATGGCCGGGTCGAGGGACAGGTATTCGTTCTTGACCAGAATCTGCCCCGCCGCCGGCTCGCCGACCGGTACTTCCTGATAGGTGAAGGTCTCGCGGGTGGCGGCGCCCACCGGGCGTTTGGCGAGCAGGAACTGGCGATTGGTCTGGTTGGTCATGACAGGCACTCGAATTGAATGAAGCCTTGTTGATAGACCTTCATGGGCGATGCCGCAAGGTTGGCTCATGGGGCGAATGCAGGTTGATCCAGTACGGTGATAGTCCCCTGCTGGGTTTCATCACTGCGATTCATGCAAGCCTAACCGGCCTTTTGATAGTGCTGACGTCACTCAGGCCCCTGTGGCTATGCTGCCTTCATCAATCTCCCCGCATTCGAGGACATAACAATGAGCATGACGTTTTCCGGTCAGGTAGCCGTCGTAACCGGCGCGGCCAACGGCATCGGCCGCGCGACGGCCCAGGCATTCGCCGCCGAAGGTCTGAAAGTGGTGGTGGCCGATCTGGATGCGGCCGGGGGCGAGGGCACCGTGGCGCTGATTCGTACAGCCGGTGGCGAAGCGACCTTCGTGCGCTGCAACGTGACCGTCGAAAGCGAAGTGAAAAATCTGATGGACGAGGTGATCAATACCTACGGCCGTCTCGACTATGCCTTCAACAACGCCGGGATCGAGATCGAGAAAGGCAAACTGGCCGAAGGCTCGATGGATGAGTTCGACGCGATCATGGGCGTCAACGTCAAAGGCGTCTGGCTGTGCATGAAGTACCAGTTGCCGTTGCTGCTGGCCCAAGGCGGCGGGGCGATCGTCAATACCGCGTCGGTGGCCGGATTGGGCGCTGCGCCGAAGATGAGCATCTACGCGGCTTCCAAGCATGCGGTAATCGGTCTGACCAAATCGGCTGCGATCGAATACGCCAAGAAGAAAATCCGCGTCAACGCCGTATGCCCGGCAGTGATCGACACCGACATGTTCCGTCGCGCCTATGAAGCTGACCCTAAGAAAGGCGAATTCGCCAACGCGATGCACCCGGTCGGCCGTATCGGCAAGGTCGAGGAAATTGCCAGCGCCGTGCTGTACCTGTGCAGTGATGGCGCAGCGTTTACCACCGGCCATTCGCTGGCCGTGGATGGTGGCGTGACCGCCTTCTGAGAGGCCATTGGCTGATGCATGAACGAGCCTGCCCATCGGCGGGCTTTTTTCGTCTCGGGGGCGGCTCCGTGAATTCGCTAAACAATGTGTTTCAAATATTGAGAAAGGAGGTTTTTGGCGGTTTTGTCGCACAGTCTCAAGGACGTGGCTGTGATTTACTGCCGCCAGCAAAAACGGACAGGAGTTTGCGCGCTCATGGAATTGAGAATTGACCGACAGGCAATGGTGCCGGTCGTACAGCAGATTGTTGACGGGTTGACCGAGTGGATCATGCAGGGGCAAGTGCCGCCGACGACGCGTCTGCCCTCCGTGCGAGAGATCGCACGGTGCAATCTGCTCAGCCAGTCCTGCGTCATGGAGGCTTGCGAGCGCCTTGTGGCGCAAGGGGTTCTGGCCTCGCGTCAGGGCTCGGGATTTATGGTGGCGTCTTCATTGCCCGATTGCTGCAAGGCGATCGATGGCACCGGGTGTGAGGGAGAGCGCAGCGGGGGGGATCCAGCCGCCCGATGGCGCGGCGGTTTGACGCTGGGAAGTGGCGTCCTGCCGGAGAGTTGGCGCGAGCCCGATGATCTCGCCTATGCGATCCGCGAAGTGGCGCGCGCCGACATGGCCAGTCTGTTCAACTACAGCACGCCTCTGGGGCTGCCGGCGTTACGCGAACAGATCATCAAGCGCCTGGGATTGCTGAGTATCAGGGCCTTGGCAGAACAGGTGATGACCACCGCCGGCGCCAGCCACGGACTGGACCTGATCGTGCGTACCCTGTTCAAGGCCGGTGATTGCGTGGTGGTCGAGACGCCCGGTTATGCGCCGCTGTTCGATCTCCTGCGCTTGCACGGCGTGCGCATGCTGGAGGTTCGCCGCACGCCGGGCGGGCCGGATCTCGAGGCGCTCGAGGCGTTGCTGCAACAGTTTCGGCCCGCCGCGTTGTTCATCAACAGTCACCATCACAATCCCACGGGCAGTTGCCTGCTGCCGGCGGTCGCCCGACGTATCCTGGAGTTGAGCAGGCTCTACGATCTGCGGCTGATCGAAGATGATGTTTACGCTGACCTGCACAATGGCAGCGGCACTCGACTGACAGCGCTGGATGACGAGGGACGGGTGATTTACGTCGGCAGTTTTTCCAAGACCCTGAGCAGCTCGCTGCGAGTGGGTTTCGTGTTGGCCGATGGCGAACTGATCGAGCGGATGGCGCGGGTCAAGATGATCAGTTGCATGGGCACCTCGAGGTTCTGCGAGGCGGTGCTGGCCGGGATGCTGGCCAGTGGCGCCTACCGCAAACTGGTGCAGCGCCAGCGCCAGCGCCTCAATACTGATCGTGCGGCGGCTTTGCAGGCCCTGGAAGATGCCGGGTGGGAAGTGTTCGGCAAGCCCACGGGCGGCCTGTTCATCTGGGCGCGCGCGCCGCTGGCGGATGAAGCGCATTTGCGCAGGCAAGCCTCGCGCTGCGGGGTGCAGCTGTCTTGTGCAACCTCGTTCAGCCCCAGTGGTGAAGCCTGCGACTGGCAGCGCATCAACGTGGCTTACGCCTGTGATCCCCGGGCGCGACAGTTTTTTCGCAGCACGACCGTGGATCGACCTCAAGCGTTCTGAAAACGACGCGTGCGTAGCTTTTTGCCATTATTCCGACGCCAGAGACTTGTGCTGGTTCGAGGCCATTGCGAATCTTCGACAACAGACTATGGCAGGGGACTACGCGCAATGATTTCGGCCGTGCAAGGACGTTTTGCCAACCTCGGTATGGCAAAAAAATTGGGTATCGGGTTTGTGCTGGTGTTGCTGCTGACGGCGCTGGTGGCCGCCATTGGCGTCTGGTCCCTGCAAACCATCAGTCAGCGCTTCGACGGCCTCAAGCAGATGTCATCGCTCAACAGTGGCTTGCTCAAGGTGCGGCTGCTGGAGCAGGACTACGCCTTGCACGGCAACCCGAAAACCGTCGATGCCTTGCATGAGGGTGTCGACGGTCTGATCGCCATGGCCGACCAGCTCAAGATTTTGTCGCCGGGCAATGAGTCGGTCATGAACGACGTCCAACAGTCATTGAGCGCTTACCGCAAGGCGTTCGATGAATTCGTCTCGTTGTCCCAGGCCAAGGACCTGGCGCTGGAGATGGCCAGTTGGTCGGTGTCCAGCGTCGCCAACAATCTCGATGTGTTGCAGGCCGGTCTGGCCGACGACGGCGCGTACACCCTGAAAGACAGCGAGGGCAAGGACGGGGCGCAATTCATCGAGCAGGCCGGTCAGGTCAGCCAGGTTTCGCGCTTGATGTTGCAGGCGATGAACGAAGCGCGGGTGCGACTGGATCAAAGCCGCAAGGGTGACGACAGCGCCGGCCAAGGCAATATCGAACAGGCTGCGCAAGCCCAGGCGCAGGCTGAGCAGCTCAAGTCCACGGTCAAGGACGAGGGTTACCTGACGGTACTCAATGAAGTGTCCGGACACATTGCCGGTTTCAGCGACAAGCTTGCCGAGTACACCGGGTTGCTGGCCCAGGAAAAGACTGTCTATCAGCAGTTGCATCAGCGAGCCGACGAAGTCGTGGCGCGGGTCGATCAGGCGTATGTCGCGCAAGACGGCGCGATGCAGGGCGAACTGAAAAAGAATTCGGTGCTGATCATTGGCTCGTCGGCGCTGGCGTTACTGGTCGGGCTGATCGCGGCGTGGGTGATCACCCGACTGATTGTGGCGCCGTTGCGCAGCGTGATTCATGTGGCGCAACAGATTGCGGCCGGTGATCTGAGTGCAACGATCGAGGTCACCCGGCGGGACGAAATCGGTCAGTTGATGCTGGCCATGCAGCAGATGGGCGCGGGTTTGAGCACGATTGTCAGCGGGTTGCAGGCGGGGATCGAACAGCTGGCGAGTTCGGCGCAATCGCTGTCGGCGGTGACCGAGCAGACCAACCTTGAGGTCAGCAGCCAGAAAGAGGAAACCGAACAGGTCGCCACGGCCATGAACCAGATGACCGCCACCGTGCACGATGTGGCGCGCAATGCCGAAGAAGCGGCGCTCGCGGCGCAGACCGCCGATGGCAAGGTCGAAAGCGGCCAGCAGGTGGTGCGCCAGAGCATGGCGCGGATCGAGCAACTGGCGGATTCGGCGACGTCGGCCAGTTCGAGCATCGAAAGCCTCAGTGCGGAAATCCAGAACATCGGTACGGTGCTGGGTGTGATCAAGAGTGTCGCCGAGCAGACCAACCTGCTGGCGCTCAACGCGGCGATCGAAGCGGCGCGGGCGGGCGAGCAGGGCAGGGGCTTTGCGGTGGTCGCCGATGAGGTGCGGGCACTGGCTCGACGCACGCAGCAGTCGACCGAGGAGATCGAGCGGCTGGTCAGTGCCTTGCGTTCGGCGGCGCATTCGTCGGTGCAGCAGATTCAGAGCAGTGGCGAGTTGGTGAAGCTGGCGGTGAGTGATGCGTTGCAGACCGAAAGCGCACTGGGGAGTATTGCGGCGGCGGTTTCGTTGATTCAGCAGATGAACCAGCAGATTGCGGCGGCGGCCGAGGAGCAGAGTTCGGTGGCCGAGGAGATCAATCGCAGTGTGACGAGTATTCGGGCGAGTGCGGATCAGTCTTCGATTGCCATGCGCGGGAATGCGGCTTCGAGTGTTGAGCTGGCGCAGTTGGGGAGTGAGTTGCGGGGGATGGTGGGGCACTTTCGGCTTTGACCTTGGCGGCCTTTGGGCCGACCAGGTTTTGGGGTGTTTTGGGTGAATATCCGTTTCTTTGGGTGTTGCGGCTGGCGGTTTCGCCCTTACGGCGAGTCCCTTTTGCAAACGCCCAAAAGGAACCAAAACGCTGGGCCCCGGCGTTCGGCCCCTCGCTGGGGCTCGGGGTTCCTTCGCTCCGGGATTCATCCGGGGGCATCGCCTCCGGTTTGCTTCGCTGCACCTCCTCTCGATGCATGCGGCTGCGCCGCACGGTCGCTGCGCTCCCACCCCCGGATAAATCCCTCCACTCAGCCTTCCGATGGGGCCGGTACGTCAAAAGCGGTACTCGAGCTAACGCTCATTGTGTTGAGTGGTGGGAAGCCAAAGCAGAAGCAGAAGCAAGAGTAGAAGAAGCAGAGGATGCAGAAGGTGCAAGGTGCAAGGTGCAAGGTGCAAGGTGCAAGGTGCAGCAGGTGCAGCAGGTGCAGCAGGTGCAGCAGTGTGAGTTGAGTTGCATACATTTCAAAACCCGAGTGCGACTCGGTCTTTCACGTCGGCGTACCTCTCCCAAACAGCGCGGTCAGTTCCCTCTCCCTCCGGGAGAGGGCTAGGGTGAGGGAAAGCTTTTGATCTTCTTTCAGGCAATAAAAAAGCCACCTCCCGGTGGCTTCTCTTTTTGACTGCACTCAGTCGTAAATCACTTTCTTCTTCCAGTCCGCGTCAGCCTCGACATCTTTGAGGCCGGCAGTCAGTTGGTTTTCTTCGCCTTCGACCGGGGCGATTTTGTCCATGACCTGGGCGTTGGCGCGGGCCAGGAGTTTTTCCAGGTATTGGAGTTGTTCGGCGTAGATTTGCGGGTCCTGCTGTTTGCGCAGGTATTGCACGCCGCGTTCGAAGGCGAGGCGGGCCTGGCCTGGTTGGTTTTGCTGGAGTGCGTGCTGGCCGAGGTTGTTGAAGAACTCGATGTGCAGCAGTACGAGGATGTGGCGTACTTCGCGGACCCAGTGTTTGGCTTCGTTCGGTGGCAGGAAGCCGTCCTGGGCGGCGCGGGTGATCTGGCCGTGGAGGGCTTCGAGGAGGAAGCGGACGTCTTTGGCCTTGGCTTCGGTCTGGATCGGGGCCGGTGGGTTGTTGACCGGGATCGATTCGCCCTGGGCGACGAGGGCGCTGAGTTCAGTGATGCGGGCCTTGGTGGTGGCGCTGGTCTTTTCCAGGTTCAGCAGGCGCTGGCAGACGTTCAGCTCAAGGCGGGTCAGCAGCAGCTTGAGGGCCGGGGTCATGAACTGGCCGGGGAAGGTTTCGGTCAGTTCGCCGCAACGGCGCAGGCGGTCGTTGAGTTCGACCTTGGTGCGGGCCTTCTCCAGTTTGGTGTTTTCCACCACATGGTTCATGTAGCCAATGGCGATCAAGATTGCGATCCCGGCTATGACTAGCAGGGTGATCATGAGTGGTGTCACCGGTAAGACCTCTTTATAGGGTTCGCGTGCGAGTGTAGTGGCTTGGCATAGAGGAGCCTAGCGCCGCTCGACGGGTTTGGATCGGCGAAGCTGTATCTGTATCGGCCAGGAACCGGCTTATATAAATGCTGGCCCTTGGGGTGCAGATTGCCATCACCTGTGCCGTGGACTATAACGCCTTGGCGAGTGTCGGAATATAGGCGTCAATCGTCGGGCGACGCAAAAGCCGGAAACGGCCCGTAAAGCAGGTCGAAGTCATTGATTTAAATAAATTTATATCTGGGGGTTGACGACCTTTCAATCCATCCATAGAATGCGCGCCACTTGCAGCGTAAAGCACACAGCGAAACGCGGCAGGGAGTGAATGTTGTAGTGTGTCCCCTTCGTCTAGTGGCCTAGGACACCGCCCTTTCACGGCGGTAACAGGGGTTCGAGTCCCCTAGGGGACGCCAATGCGGGAATAGCTCAGTTGGTAGAGCACGACCTTGCCAAGGTCGGGGTCGCGAGTTCGAGTCTCGTTTCCCGCTCCAATTTTAAACAGCAACGCTTTCGGGCGGTGCTGAGTGAAACCAGAACCCGATCTTCGGAGACGGATCTGGACACCGAAACACACACCATGTGTTCCGGGTAGCGTGTCCCCTTCGTCTAGTGGCCTAGGACACCGCCCTTTCACGGCGGTAACAGGGGTTCGAGTCCCCTAGGGGACGCCATTTGCGGGAATAGCTCAGTTGGTAGAGCACGACCTTGCCAAGGTCGGGGTCGCGAGTTCGAGTCTCGTTTCCCGCTCCAA
>NZ_POHV01000072.1:0-10054 GCF_002884345.1 Pseudomonas sp. GW456-12-10-14-LB2 | reverse complement strand
AGACTAAGTTCGCACCTTGAATTTTGCGCCACCTCCGTGAGGTGGGGAGGCCGGCCAGATGATTCTCAGATTTATTTTTTGGGTTTCTAGGTGGTAAATAAATCTGTCCCCATTTTTCGCTCGTTATCAGCTTGGGAAGCCAATAACGAGGGTGGAGGAATGGCAGGAAGGCGACTCAGGGTTATCTAGCTTTCAGATCATCGATCATCATCATCAGCGGCCCTGATGACGCCCCCAAATTGGTCATCTTGGCTAAGTTTTCTGGTGTGAAAAAACGATTGCCTGCATGAATGACTTCGCGAGCGCGTTCAAGGTGTTTCGGCACCTCGCCGACCCACTTTGCCTCCCGTTGCAGCTGGCGAGGCTTTAACGATTCCAGTTCCTCGGGTTTGACCTTGCTCAGCTCGCGCATGGGCTGAATAAGGTTCGTGACGACCATGTCTTTAATTCGAGCTTTGAAGAAGGATAGGCCGTCGAGAGTGGTCACGTAGACGGGTTTAGTCGGCCAACCAAGCCCATCACCCTCGTAGCGATTCGACGTTTCAAAATGAGCCTCCTTTTCTGCCTTGGTCATTGCGACTTCTTTCTCAATAACGGCCTCATCTCGATCGGCGCGTTGCCGAAGTTTTTGAAAAACCTCGGTACCAACTGTGCCCATCAGTCGTGTTTTGAGTGACGAAAGGTTCTTGAAGGCGATGTCGATTGCTTCGATCTCAACGAGCATTTCCGACATCGTTTCCAACATCGAGCTGATTGCATTGATTCGCTGTCTTCTCGCGATCGCTTGGTCAACGCGCTTGCGTTCCCTGGTGAACGAAACCCCGAAATGGGTCTTGCCGCAGTTTCCGCCGATACCTGTTTCCTTTCCGTCACTCGTACTGATCAGGTAGCCCGCCATGTGTGGTTGATGGCAATGGGCGATGCCGCAAATAGACTTCTCTAAGAAGCGATAGGGCGCTATCACAGACCCAAACCGGCGGGAAGCATGCGGGTGAAATGCCAGTGAAGCCTCGTAGGCGGGACGAGCTCTCAGGTCCTCGATTGAGTCAATTACAACGAGT
This sequence comes from Pseudomonas sp. GW456-12-10-14-LB2, assembly GCF_002884345.1. Taxonomy (NCBI): domain Bacteria; kingdom Pseudomonadati; phylum Pseudomonadota; class Gammaproteobacteria; order Pseudomonadales; family Pseudomonadaceae; genus Pseudomonas; species Pseudomonas sp. GW456-12-10-14-LB2. Next base: position 8,993 of record NZ_POHV01000072.1, on the reverse strand, counting down.
GTGTCGTTCAAATAGCAGTCCCTCGCGCTAGTGATGGCAAATTGGTTCAGTTGCATTTGACCATAAAATTTGATCGATATGGTGTGATCAGGATGTAGTCACGTTGCCGACAAGTCCGTAAACAACAGTCCCTCTGATTGGAACGGAAATCGGTTGCTTAAAATTTGCCTAAGGACAGGCGCAAGAAATGCACTTAGGAGAGGGAGTGGTACGAAACTGGTACAAAGGAAATCAAAGAGTTATCAGAGCTTTTGTTTACGGGAGGCTTTGGATCAGTTGTTCCAATCCATCACAGGTCAGACTGAGACGCCGCGGTAGAGACGGCGTCTTTCAAGCAAAAAAACGGGACTGTTTTAAACCTCAAAACTCATCCGTTTAAATGATTCATTCTTTCGTCATCCAAGCCCTACACCACCTTGCGCCACCCCCTACACCTAAGACAGAATCCGCCGGCTTGTGCCTCTAGCACGGGGGTTCTATCGTTCCTGGGTCACTGAAAACCAGTGATCGGGTTTGGTAGCCCGGATTCCGTCAGAAGCACAAGACTACTGTCTTGCGGAGGCTTTCAGTGCCTTCGTTTTATGGTGGTCATGCGCAGGGCATCTTCGGATGCGCCGGGGTTCCTGACGGCCGGTCTACCAACCTGCGTATGGCCTCCACCCTAGTTTGGTAGCGAAGGTGGCGGCTCCTAACCTCTTATCCGTCGGGAGTTACTCCATGTTCAAACCAACACCCAACCCACCAGAAACCGATCCGGTTTCCCCCTACAAATTCCCCGATTCACGAACCCTGAACGAAGCCGCCGAGCGCGCCCTCGATCACTATCTCACCCCACAGCAACGGATCATGGGCAGCCACACCCAACATGACCCGATGTACTTCGCCAACCCGGCCTACGACACCGAATCCCTGCTCGCCAACGCCAGCGAATCCCTGGGATCAGCCTCCGAAATGCTCAACAATTTCGCCGCCACCCTGGAGCCCGCCCACCGCAAAACCGCCATCGGCATTGCGCAGTTGGTGATGTTGGGGTCGTTGGCGGTGAATCAGGCGTTGGATAACGTCGAGCCGAAGTAGGTTCGGGCAACCCTCTGCGGTGCAGGGTTGATCGTCAGGCGTGGGTTCAACCTGAACCCACGCTGAAACCTCCGCAAGTTTCATCTTCCCGCCACCCGCACAGGCCTACGATCCATCCACAAGATCCCGACCCCACCCGAGCGCCTCAAACCATGAACAACCCACTCAAAGCGCTGTTGATCGTCGCAACCGTCTCGGTTTTAAGCGCCTGTTCCGGCTCCGGTGGCCTGACGACCACCAGTTGTTTCTCCAGCGACTGTCAGTCGCCGGAGGCGCGTAACGTGAATACGTTGAAGTTCGGCGGGAGCAATATCGGTAACAGTTTCAACCAGTACAGCTCCGGCCTGATGCATGACGATTGAGGGTTACTGGGCCGCGGGTACGGCGATCCATTCGCTCAGGACTTTCTGGTATTTGCCGGTGACTTTGCTCAGGTGCAGCCACTGGTCGACGTAGAGTTTCCAGCTGATGTCGTCGCGCGGCAGCAGGTAGGCTTTTTCGCCGTATTGCATGAACTGGCTCGGGTTGACGGCGCACAGGCCGGGTTTGAGTTTTTGTTGGTAGAGGGCTTCGGAGGCGTCGGTGATCATCACGTCGGCCTTGTTGTCGAGCAGTTGCTCGAAGATGGTCACGTTGTCGTGCAACGCCAGTTGCGCCTTGGGCAGGAAGGCGTGGACGAAGGCTTCGTTGGTGCCACCGGCGGGTTCGACCAGACGCACGTTCGGTTGGTTGATCTGCTCGACGGTCTGGTACTTGGACTGGTCGGCGCAGCGCACCAGCGGGATCTTGCCGTCGACGTCGAGGGTGTTGCTGAAGAAGGCTTTTTTCTGGCGTTCGAGGGTCACCGAAATGCCGCCGACGCCGATGTCGCATTTGCCGGCCTGCATGTCCGGCATCAGGGTTTTCCAGGTGGTCTGTACCCATTCGACCTTGACGCCAAGGCTGTCGGCCAGGGTTTGCGCCATGGCGATGTCGATGCCTTCGAATCCGCCGTCCGGGCGTTTGAAGGTGTAGGGCTTGTAGTCGCCGGTGGTGCAGACGCGCAACTGGCCCTGTTGCTGAATGGTGTCGAGGTGCGAGGCCGGTTCTTGTGCCTGGGCGGCGCCGGCCATGGCCAGCAGGCCGCAGAAGATCATCGTGCTTTTTGGAATTGTCATGGAGATCGGGCTTGTGCAGTGGAGGTGCGGGCCAGTGTAGTGAATGGGTTTGCCGGGTGTCACCCCGGTTCCGGGCTCAACGTGCCCAGCCACGCCACCAGTCCCACGATCAACAGCGCAATCACCAGCTCCAATGCCACGCTGCGGCGCAAGGCGTTTGCCGCCACTTGATGCTGCCCGGCGCGCAACGATTGTTCGAGCAACGGCCCGAGGTGGAAGCGGTTCAACGCGGCCAGCACCAGCATGCCCCCGAACAACGCAACCTTGATCGCCAGCAGAATGCCGTAGGTGCCGAGCAGGACTTCGCCCAGTGTCGGGCCGACGATGAACAGGTAATTCACCACGCCGGTCACCGAGAGGATGAGCACAATCGCCGCGCCGACGCCTTCGAAGCGTTTGACGGAATCCGCCAGCGAGCGAATGCGCGCTTCGCTGCACAGTGCGTCGAGCCGCGCCATCAAGATCAACGCGAGCATGGCGCCCAGCCAGGCACTCGCCGCGAGCAGGTGCAGGATGTCGCTGAGCAGATGCCACGCGTTATCCATCGCGCCGTGTCCGCTCCAGGCCAGGGAGGCGAGGGCGACGGCGCCGGCCATCGACGCCAGCCACAATCCCGGCCAGATCACCACGGCGATCAGCGCAATCATCCGCAGCGTCCACGCCAGCCCGACGTCGGTTTCCAGCACCATCATTTGCAGGTGCGGCCACAGCGCCGCGAATTCCGTTTCGCCACTCATGGCGCGGGTCATCAGCACCAGTCCCGCCACTGATAGCAATGCCCCGATCAACGCCATCCCGCGCAGCATCGGCCGAAACCGCAGCACCGCGTCAACGCTGTACAGCCCGAACAACGCCAGCCCGAACAACAACAGCAAATCCACATACAACGCCAGACGCAGGAGGATGTTGATCAGTTCAGCCATCGCTCACTTCACTTTGAACGTGACGTTGCCGGTGATCGGGTGCGTGTCCGACGACACCGCGCGCCATTCGACCTTGTAAGTGCCGGCCGGCAGAGGCGAGAGCGGGGTGACGAGCATGGTTTTCGGGTCGCTGCCTGCGCTGACTTTGGCCTTCATCGGCATCGGCGAGTGGGCCATGCCGGGCATTTCGGTCATCACCAGTTTGGCGCCGGAGAACTGGGTCAGCAGATCCTCCGAAAAGCGCAGTTCGATCTTGCCGGGCGCCGCGCCGTCGGCACCTTCGGCCGGGGTCGACGACAGCAGTTTCGGATGGGCCTGGGCCAGGGTGCTCAGGAGCAAGCCGCTGGCGAGGACGAGGGAGATTTTCAATGTGCGCATGCAAGACCTCGGTGTTGTTTTTTGATGGGATTCAGAACCACAGCCGCACGCCGAGGACGAGTCGCGCTTCGCTGCGATCCTCGCCTTCTTCCCGTGCGTAATCGGCGGTGCGGCCGTAGGTACGGTTCCAGGTCACGCCGATGTAGGGTGCAAATTCGCGGCGGATTTCATAGCGCAGCCGCAGCCCGGCTTCGGTGTTGGCGAGGCCCGAGCCGATCCCGCGTTGCGGGTCGTTTTTGCCGTAGACGTTGAGTTCGGCGGTCGGCTGCAGGATCAGGCGATTGGTCAGCAGGATGTCGTAGTCGCCCTCCAGCCGCAGCGCGCTCTGACCGTTTTCGCCCAGGAACGCCGTGGCTTCGGCTTCGAAGTTGTACAGCGCCATGCCCTGCAGGCCGAACGCGGCCCAGGTTTGCGGAGCGCCGGGTTTGAAGTCCTGGCGCACGCCGCTGACCACGTCCCACCACGGCGAAATCGCGTGGCCCCACAGCGCCTGGATTTCCGCATCTTCGGTCTTGCCGTTGCTGCGTTCGCCCTCGGAGCGCAGCCACAGCCGATCGATGTCGCCGCCGATCCAGCCGGACAAATCCCAGGCCAGGGTGCTGGCGTCGTCGGCGTCCTGCCATTCAAGTTTGTCGGCGAGGAAGTACGTGTTGATGGCGCTGTCGTGGACTTGGTGTCCGGCGTGGCTGGTGAACATAGCGGCGCGGTCGGCGTCGGTCAATGCCGGGATCGGCGTGCGGCTTTCGGTCGGCGCGGCGGGCTGCATCATGCCGTCGTCCATGCTTTGCATGTCGGTCATTTGACTGTGATCCATGCCTTGCATATCAGCCATCCGGCTGTGATCCATGCCCTGCATGTCGCTGGCGGCGAAGGCCTGGGCCATCGACAGGAGTGACAACGAAAACGCGGCAAATCGAGTCATGGTCGGCGTCCTCATTCTTCCACCCGCACTTCGCGGAACATGCCCATTTCCATGTGGTACAGGAGATGGCAGTGATAAGCCCAACGGCCGAGCGCGTCGGCGGTCACGCGGTAAGTGCGGCGGGTGCCGGGCGGCATGTCGATGGTGTGTTTGCGCACCTGGAAGTCGCCGTTTTCGTCTTCCAGATCGCTCCACATGCCGTGCAGGTGAATGGGGTGGGTCATCATCGTGTCGTTGACCAGCACCAGGCGGATACGCTCGCCGTACTTCAAGCGCAGCGGCTCGGCGTCGGAGAACTTGATGCCGTTGAACGACCAGGCGAATTTCTCCATGTGGCCGGTCAGGTGCAGTTCGATGGTGCGGCTCGGATCGCGGCCATCCGGGTCTTCGAAGGTGCTGCGCAGGTCGGCGTAGGTCAGGACGCGACGCCCGTTGTTGCGCAGGCCGAGGCCGGGGTCGTCGAGTTTCGCGGCGGTGGTCATGGCTTGCATGTCCACCAGCGGGTTGTCCTTTTCGCTGTCGGGGTGCGCCTGCATCGGGCCCATGTTCATGCTGGCGTGGTCCATGCCGCTCATGTCCATCGAACCATGATCCATGCCGCCCATACCCATGTCGTCCATGGTCACCAGCGGTCGCGGGTCCAGCGCCGGCACCGGGGCCGACAAACCGGCGCGGGCGGCGAGGGTGCCACGGGCGTAACCGGTGCGGTCCATGGCCTGGGCGAACAGGGTGTAGGCGTCGGCGGCGGGCTCGACGATCACGTCGTAGGTTTCCGCCACGGCGATGCGCAACTCGTCGACGCTGACCGGTTTGACGTGCAAGCCATCGGCGGCGACCACGGTCATTTTCAATCCGGGGATGCGCACGTCGAAGTAGCTCATGGCCGAGCCGTTGATCAGCCGCAGACGCAATTTTTCGCCGGGGCGGAACAGGCCGGTCCAGTTGTCATCCGGGGCGTGGCCGTTCATCAGGAAGGTGTACGTGGCGCCGCTGACGTCGGCGATGTCGGTGGGGTTCATCTTCATCTGCGCCCACATCGTGCGATCGGCAACGGTGGCGCCCCAGCCTTTTTCGCCGACATCGTGGATGAAATCGCCGACGGTGCGCTTGTGGAAGTTGTAGTAGTCGGACTGTTTTTTCAGGGTCTTCATCAGGCTGGCCGGGTCTTCGTCGGTCCAGTCGCTGAGCATCACCACGTAGTCGCGGTCGTACTGGAAGGGCTCCGGTTCCCGGGCGTCGATCACCAACGGCCCGTAGACCCCGGCCTGCTCCTGCAAGCCGGAATGGCTGTGATACCAGTAGGTGCCGTGCTGGCGAACCTTGAACTGGTAGACATACACGCCACCCGGCTCGATGCCCTTGAAACTCAGGCCCGGCACGCCGTCCATGTTGGCCGGCAGCAGAATGCCGTGCCAGTGGATCGACGTGCTGTCCTTGAGCCGGTTGCGCACCCGCAGCGTCACGGTGTCGCCTTCGCGCCAGCGCAGCAGCGGGCCGGGTAGGCTGCCGTTGATGGTCATCGCGGTGCGCGGCTGGCCGGTGAAGTTGACCGGGGTTTCGCCGATGAACAGCTCGAAGTCGGTGCCGCTCAGTTCATTTATCTGGCCGGGGCTGTTCAAGGCCCAGACCGGCGTGCGCCACAGGCCAAGGCCGCCGAGCAGACTGCCGGCGGCGAGGCCTTTGACGAAGGTGCGTCTTGAGGTGGTGGAAGGCATGCGCTTGAAGTCCCCGTTTGACCAATGACGGGGAGGCTAACCAGCGGCAGCTTTCAGCTGGCTGAGGGGCGGATTACAGTTGTGTCAGGTTCGGCCTACAAACCGAGTCCTTCCTGGACTACCAGCAGCAGGTTGTTTTCCGTCAACGCAATCGCATCCAGCTGTTGCCCGGTTTCGAGCGTCTGCAACCACCAATGGCTTTCACCGTGCTCATCGACCGTGCGCAGCAGCGATGCTTCGCGCCCCGGCAGGACGATTTGCACGCGCCCTGCGCCGTCTTCGGTGAAGCGGGCGATGGGGTCGAATGTCAGGCTGTGGTGGTTGGCTTCGATGATCAACTGGTCGATGGCGTAGTCGTGGGTCTCGCCATCCGGCGAACTTTCGCAAACATGGGTAGGATTGCGCCGAATCTTCAGGCCTACCTCGGTCACCGGTTGCAACCAGCCCTCGATGCGGTGATACAAGGCGTAGACCTGAGCCGGCCAGCAATCGATTTCCAGTTCGGCGCAGGTGATTTCGTCAGCATGGGTGTGCCGGGTTTGTTTGAGTTTCGCGGCGAGTTCGTCTGCTTTACTCATGTCGGTTCCCTGTGTTGAGTTCAACAACATCGTAGTCCTTTCAAAGTAATGCAGGTTTTGCCCTGCGTCATGCGCCTGCAACACAAGCGTGACTCAATCAGCCCCTGACCACGTGACGGTCAGACCACAGAAACCACGGACGCACGCGTCCCAAGGAACGGGAACATGAAAAAGCTTTTTACAATTATGGCGCTGATTGCGCTGACGGTCGGTAGCGTCAGCCTGAGTTCGGCGCGCCAGTCGTCTGCCAGCAAGGCGGAATCGGTGGCGGGGGTATTCGATTACTACCTGCTGACGTTGTCCTGGTCGCCGACCTTTTGCCTGACCCACAAGGACGACCCGCAATGCACCGGCAAGGGTTACGGTTTTGTCCTGCATGGCCTCTGGCCGCAATACGCCAAGGGCGGCTGGCCGGAGTCCTGCCCGCCGCTGACTAACCTGTCGGCCGCCGAAACGGCCAAAGGCCTGACGCTGTTCCCGACCAAAAAACTCCTTGACCACGAATGGAGCAAACACGGCACCTGCAGCGGCCTCGGCGCGATGGGCTATCTGGAGGAAGCGGACAAGGCCGTAGCGGCGGTGAACATCCCGCAAGAGCTGCAACCGTTCAGTAGCTCTTATTACTTCGAAGCGCAGGAAATTGCCGACCTGTTCCGCAGGAGCAATCCGGGCATCCCGTCAGACGGCATCGCCGTGATCTGCAACGGCCCGGAACTCTCGGAAGTGCGCGTGTGCATGGGCAAGGACCTGCAATTCGGCGCCTGCGGCAAGGGTGTGAAAACCCAGTGCCGGGCGGGGGATATCCGGGTGCCGCCATCGCGATAACGCAATCGGTTACTGGCCATAAAAAACAGGCGCCTTTTCAGGCGCCTGTTTTTTTGCAATCGGGTTTGATCAATGGAAGGACTTTGTTCATGCTGCGCGCCCCATGGATGATGACGCGATACTGCAAGGAGCTTTTCATGAGCGGAAAACCCGCTGCCCGAGTGACCGACCCGACGGCTTGCCCGTTGCCGGGGCATGGCACCAGCAGCGGTAAGAAAACCTTATTGCTTCTTCTATTGACCATCTTGTGTTCAGCCTGCGCTAAAAACCATACGGTCCAGCCTGCAAATCTCAATTTTCTGACGATAGAGAGAGAACCCAGCAGCCTGTATTACGAAATTTACTACGCCTCTGATGTAAACCTTTTGGATCTGTTTGGGAGAGGAATGAGGGAAGGCGCCGCTTCGACAATGTTGGAGTGTGCACTGGGTGACGATCAGGACTTCTCTATCACTAACCGATTCAGGTATTCGGCGTACGGACTGATTGATGTAGATGAGACCAACAAAGCCGGCGGGAAATACAACTACGTGACGAGTGCAACTTTAAGGCATACCGTAAATAACGGTTCAACTCAGGAATTTCTTTCAATTCAGGAGTTGAATGGCCTGTTGTCCGGAAAGCTCCAGGTTCCCTGCAAAGTCGTCATTACCGCCTGGGGCTACAAACCCTACTACTCAAACACCATGAACCTCCCCGTCGCAGACCTGCTGCGCGAAGGGAACAAGCTCTGAGCTCATTGCTAAAAGGGAACATACGTGGGGTCAGGGCGATTTTCTACCAGAGAAGTAGGCACTAAATCGGCCAGCGACTTGCTGCTTGAATCGATTCACGGAGGAGTTCTCGTGAGGCATAAATTTCTTCTTTGCATACTTATGGTCATCTGCTCCGGGTGTGCAAAGGATCATGTAAAACCTCCGGCAAATTTGAGCTTTGTGTCTGTTGCAAAAGAACGAGCGCTCTACGACATTCGGTATCAATCGGACGTGGATGTTCTGGATCTTTTTGACCGAGGCGAACGTAAAGGAATGGCGTCGGGTACTCTTGAGTGTGTCTTGGGAGACGACGAAGACTTTGCGGTTGATAAATCAATGCAGTTTTCTGCCCTCGGTTTGATTACCTCGGACAAGGGGCAGGCGAACAAAACGGGATTTTCCTATCTGACCAGCGCGTTTTTGATCGAAACCTCTAGCGATAGAAGTACGGACAGAAATCTGTCAGCGGCCGAACTGAACCAACTCCTCTCAGGCAAACAACAAATCCCCTGCAAAGTCGTCGTCACCGCTTACGGCTACAAACCCTACTACTCAAACACCATGAACCTCCCGGTCGCCGACCTGCTGCGCGAAGTCAACAAGCCCTGAGCTCAGCGCCATTTGGGGGGATCAAGCAAATCCCCCCGCATCCACCCCCAATTC
>NZ_POHV01000071.1:0-11618 GCF_002884345.1 Pseudomonas sp. GW456-12-10-14-LB2 | reverse complement strand
CGTTCTCGATTTCCGTCAGCAGCAGCTGCGCATGGTCGTAGCGGTATTGCAGGCGCGTGCCGTCGGGGTTGATCCGCCGGCTGACCAGGTGCAGGTCGTCGTCATATTCGTAGCGGGTGATACGCCCCAGTTCATCGCGCTCGGCGGTGATCTGGCCGTAGGCGCTGTAACTGAAAGCCCGTGTCGCCCCGGTAGGCAGCGTTGTTTGGATCAGCCGGCCAACGGCGTCCCACGCATGACGGGTGACGGCACCGTGTTCATCCTGAACCGTCGTCCGCCGTCCCTGCAGGTCGTAGGAAAACTTCCGAACCCCGCCATCAGGCAAACTTTCCTCGACCAACTGACCCAGGTCGTTCCACACGAATACATGCCGACCCGAATCCGGATAACGGACCGACAGCAACCGCCCCTGCGGATCGTAGTGGTAATGGGTGACATGACCGTCCGGATCGACCGCTTCGGTGATGTCCCCTTGGGCATTACGCCGGTACGTCCACACCGCATCGCCACGTGAGCGGCTGTGCAGGAAACCGTTGCGGTACTCGTAGGACGTCGGCGCATCGTCCGGCGGAATCAGCGCGATCAACCGCCCGGCGTCGTCATAGCGGTACTCGGTGACCGCGCCCAGCGCATCCTGCTCGGCGACCAACCGACCCGCCGAATCGTATGCCTTGAGCTGTTCGCCACCATCGGCGGCGACCTGACGCACCAACCGCGCGGTGTCGTCGTGGACGTAAGTTTCCTCAGTCCCATCGACGTACTGCACGGTGACCCGGCCAGCGTCATCCCAGACGTACCGCGTGTCCATCTGCGAAAACGACGCCCAGTGCCGCACGCAGCGCGCCGCCTTGCCGGCGCGCTCCCACGCCCAGAAGAAACTCGCGCCGCCGCTAAGTTGCCGTTGCAGGATGACGTGCTGGTCGTCGTAGTCGTAACGCTCAGTCTCGCCAACCGCGTTGGACGCCTCGATCAGTCGATGGCGAGCATCAAAGCGGTAACTGACCAGCGTCTGCTCGGTGCGCCAGGCCGCATCGCGCCACACCTGATAATCGACCGCGATCAGATGCGCCCGCTCATAGCGCAGCAACAGGGAACGACCGGCCCCGTTATCGAGGCGCTCAACGCGATCCAAGCGGTCCCGCGTAATACGCAAGCGGTTGCCATAGGCATCGCTAACAGCCGTCAGACGCCCCGCCCGAAAGTGATAAAACCGCGCCGCGTCCCCCGCCAGCGCAACAATCAGCTCCTCAGGCTCATCCCCGAGAAAGATCGCCGCCCGCGACAAGCTGTTGTGGATTTCCGGCCGCTCAACGCTCGGCAACGGAAACCGCGTGCGCCGGTTCTCGTGATCCACCCAGACCACCGAAGCGCCATCAACCTCCAGCCGATGCGCCAGCGAATGACTCCAGCCAAACCCTAGCCCGACATCAATCTCGGCCGCGCTGCTGCGGTACAAGCGGCTGAACTCGAACGGCAACAGCCCATCGAGCACACCATCGGTGAGGGTCAACAACTCTTCGCCGGTGACCATCGACACCGGACAGCCATTGGTGCAGGTCCGCGGCGCACAATCGGCACTGTCACCGTTGGGATTTTTCGCCTGATCCGAAGCATCATCGCGAGGCTCATGCCGCTCCATTCGCGTCATGCCATGGGACTTGTCGCGGGCAATGGCCGCCGGATTGGGCACCTTCAGCACCAGCGCATCCGCCGTGCGAACCTCCAGCGGGACAGCCGGTGTCGGCCGCAACGGCGCCTGCCGCGCATTGACCATCAACGGTTTCAAAGCGCTCGCATGTCGGGTCAGGTCAGGCGCCGAGGTCAGTTCCGCCAGCCGCAACGCCGACGCCGCCAGCCATTCCCGCGCACGCGGCGACTTGATTTTGCCCAGTACCTTGGTGCTCAGCCGCAGCGGTACGCCCATGCCACCCGACACACACATCAACAGAAAACTGACCAGCAGCTCAGCGCGAACTTCGGCCACCACCTCGGCCAGATACTGCGGCGGCAGCATCTTCAGCCAACTGGTAAAGGCCGCCAGATAAATGAACAGCAACGGCTCATCGCCGAGCATCAGCAGGCCATTGGCGATGGCCTCGGAGGACGCCGCAAGCAAGGCATCCAGTTCAGCGCTGGACAGGTACTGCAGAAGCTTTTCGCTGTTGGCCTGCAAGTCTGCAAGCAGGGCAAACAGCTGCTTCACGTCGTCCCAGACGCCATTCAGGGCGGATTCAAAACCGTGCCAGTCAGCCTGTTGCAACTGCCCGTAACGCTCGGTGAAACCGGCGCTGGAAAACGCCGTCCACTGCGGTTGAAACCCTTTCCATTCCTCACGTAACCAGCCTTCCAGACCATCGATGAGGCCTTGATACGAGGCGTATAACGTCCGGATATGCGCAGTGGAAACATCGGGAAAGAAGGTGATGCGATAACGCTGGCCCCGGTCGCAGTCGTCGACCTTGAGAATGCCGCTGGGGCCGATGGTGTAACTCAGTGGATCGCCGAAACCCGGAACACCGTCGACATCGGAAATGACCGGTTCAAGGGTCACCGGCGTATCGCCGATCGGCACAAACCGCGCGGCTTCGAACATGTGCACCAGCGTCAGGGAGCCGCTGGCGGAACACATGGCCACGGAGGAACTGATGGGTTTGCGGCTGGCAACCGGTGCACTGAGCCGGACATCGTTGCCGACCTGGAACACTTGCTCGACACCCAGCGCGGTGCCCGTCCAGAACTGCTCGGCCCAGGCGTCATAGTTGTTGAGGCAAAGGCGAAACTCCTGAAACAGCTTTTCGACGTCGGGCTGATCAGGGTTCAGCGCAGCGACCACCAGCAAACCAATGCTGTTGTTCAGTTTCAGGAGTTGGTCAGATGGAAGCATTCGCAGTCACTCGCGCGCATCAGGGGAATGGCGCGAAACTTTGCGGGGGATCAAACAGGAAAGAAGTCAGCCGAGTAGGCGATGTCTGTAGGGCGATTCTCTAAATGTGCGAGAGGGCGTTCGGCGGACAACCGACATTGCCCGTTGCTCAACCTCGGCCGGGCTCGTTATGCTGCTGAACCCTTTAATCAGATCCGAGCAGCGGCGCTATCCACGCCGCCCGGGATGTCTTTGATAACGGATCCGATGATGAATGCACCGCTGAAGGCGTTCGGCCCGATCAAGGCCGTGATTTTCGATATGGACGGTTTGCTGCTGGACACCGAGGGCATCTACACCGAGGTTACCTCGCTGATTGCCGAGCGGTACGGGCGCACCTTCGACTGGAGCATCAAGCAGAACATCATCGGGCGTGGCGCCGGCGATCTGGCGCGTTATGTGGTCGAGGCGCTGGACCTGCCGATCACCGCCGAAGAGTTTCTGGTGATCCGCGAGCCGCTGATGCGCGAGCGTTTTCCCACCGCGCAAGCGATGCCGGGCGCCGAGGAACTGATCCGCCACCTCAAGGCGCACAACATTCCGATTGCCGTCGGCACCAGTTCGTCGCGCCAGTCTTTCGGTCAGAAAACCACCTTGCACCGCGACTGGTTCGCGTTGTTCGACTTCATCGTCACCGCTGACGACCCGGAAGTCGGCGCGGCCAAACCGGCGCCGGACATCTTCCTCACCGCCGCGCGCCGCCTGGGTGTAGCGCCGGAAGATTGCCTGGTGTTCGAAGACTCGCCATTCGGTGTGACGGCGGCGAAAGCAGCCGGCATGACTGCCATCGCCATTCCGGATGCCGCCATGGCCGATGAAAAATACGCACACGCCGACGGGATTCTTCGTACGTTGAAGGCGTTTACGCCGAGTGCATGCGGATTGCCGGCGCTCGACTGGGCCTTATCAAATCGCGAACAAAATAAACGCCGCCCCTCTGTCAAAGGAGGGGCGGCGTTTTTCGTTATCGACTATCTGATCAATCAGGCGCCGAAACCACCGTCGATGGTCAGGCTGGCACCGGTGATGTAACCGGCCTCCGGGCTGGCGAGGTAGGCCACGAAGCTGGCGATTTCCTCTGCCTTGCCGTAGCGACCCACCGCCATCAGCGGGATCAGACTGTCGGCAAACTCGCCGTGAGCCGGGTTCATGTCGGTGTCGACCGGGCCGGGCTGCACGTTGTTGATGGTGATGCCGCGTGGGCCGAGGTCGCGGGCCAGGCCTTTAGTCAGGCCGACCAGTGCGGACTTGCTCATCGCATACACGCCACCACCGGCGAAGGGCATGCGGTCGGCGTTGGTGCTGCCGATGTTGATGATGCGTGAGCCTTCGCCCATGTGTTTGGCGGCTTCCTGGCTGGCGATGAACACGCTGCGCACGTTGATTGCCAGGGTCTGGTCGAAGTCTTCCAGTTTGAAGTCTTCCAGCGGGGCGACGGCCAGTACACCGGCGTTGTTGACCAGGATGTCGAGGCGGCCAAAGGTTTCGACAGTGGCGCTTACCGCGTGGAGAATGGCACCGGCGTCGGCGCTGTCGGCCTTGATCGCCAGGGCTTTGCCGCCGGTGGCGGTGATGCTGTTTTGCAGTTCTTCAGCCTTGGCGGCGGAGCTGACGTAGGTAAAGGCAACCGCGGCGCCTTCAGCGGCCAGGCGTTTGACGATGGCGGCACCGATGCCGCGAGAGCCGCCTTGAATCAGAGCGACTTTACCGCTGAGGTTTTGAGTGGTCATGTTCGATCTCCAGAAGTTTCAAGGCAGGCTGCCTTGGTGTGGTGTCGAGTATCTGCCCCTCGCCAATAGGCGGGTAGACCGTGGTTGCTATAGTCTGTGTAAACCAAAAGTTTAGAGTGGCGGCCATGGAAACCTTCAGCAGTATCGAATGCTTCGTGCGCAGCGCCGAAGTCGGCAGCTTTGCCGAGGCCGCGCGCCGCCTGAGCCTGACACCGGCCGCCGTGGGTAAAAGCGTGGCGAAACTGGAAGCGCGCCTCGGCGTGAGGCTGTTCCAGCGTAGCACCCGAAGATTGACCCTGACGGAAGCGGGGCAACTGTTTCTGAGTGAGGTCAGCGGCAGTCTCACCACCATCCAGAACGCCGTGAACAATCTGGCCAGCGCCGGCGGCCAACCGGCCGGTACGCTGAAAGTCAGCATGGGCACGGTGTTCGGCCGTTTGTACATCGTGCCGTTGCTGGGGGAGTTCCTGAAAAGATTTCCGGCGATCAACCCGGACTGGCATTTCGATAACCGCCAGGTCGATCTGATCGGCCAGGGTTTCGATGCAGCGATTGGTGGAGGCTTCGAACTGCCCCAAGGCGTCGTGGCGCGCAGGCTGACGCCGGCGCATCGGGTGTTGGTGGCTTCTGCGGATTATCTGGATCGGCACGCGCCGATCAGCGAGCCGGACGACCTCAAGCTGCACGACGGCATTCTGATCCGCTCACCGCAGACCGGTCGCGTGCGCTCCTGGCAGTTGACGCATCGCACCCGGCAACACAGCCCGCTAACCCTCAAGGCACGAATGACCATGAGCGATTCAGAAGCCGCCTGCGCCACGGCGGCGCAGGGGTTGGGGATTGCGTTGGTGAGCATGCCGTTTGCGGTCGGCTATCTTGAGGCGGGGACGTTGCAGCGAGTCTTGCCCGACTGGTACGTCGACGACGGCAACATCTCCATCTATTACGCCGAACACAGATTGCTGCCGGGCAAGACCCGGGCGTTCGTCGATTTTGTCATCGAGCAGTTTTCAACCCTGGGCCTCGCCGAGCGATTCAACGCGCAAAACGTGCTGGCCAGCCGATGATGGTTTTCGGTCGAGGCGTCGCATAGGTTCGCACCTTGGACGTCGACAGGCCCAGTCGCACCAGCGATTCGGCGATGGTCACGGCCGCAGTGACACCGTCCACCACCGGCACGCCAGTGCGCTGACGGATCTTCTCGTCGAGCCCGGCCATGCCGCCGCAACCGAGGCAGATCACTTCGGCTTTATCCTGAGTCACCGCCAGTTCCGCCTGATGCACGATGGCTTCCAGCGCCCGCTGCGGTTCATGTTCCAGCTCCAGAACCGCAAGACCACTGGCGCGCACCGAGGCGCAGCGATCCCACAGGCCGGAGAGTTTCAGCCGATCCTCGATCAACGGCACGGTGCGGTCCAGCGTGGTGACCACCGAATAGGCGTGGCCGAGAAACATCGCGGTGCTGGCCGCCGCATCGGTGATGTCCACCACCGGCACGTTGAGTAATTCCTGCAAGCCTTCGCGACCGTGTTCGCCGTAGCCGGCCTGGATCACCGCATCGAACGGCTGGTCGTAGGACATCACCCGGTCCATCACAGCGATGGCGGCCAGGTAACTTTCGAAATTGCCTTCGACTGAATCGGCGCCGAAGTACGGCGTCAGGCCGACAATCTCGGTGCCGGGGGAAGCGACAGCCTGCGCCGAACGGGCGATGGCCTGGGTGATGGATTCGGTGGTGTTGACGTTGACCACGAGAATTCGCATGGGAAGTCCTTATTACGGTTGGTTCTGCGGCCCCGCGAAGGGCCGCCAAAAGATTCAGTGGCTGACGTTGTCGACGGCGATGGCTTCACCGTCGACGTCGGCGTAGTGCGGCTGGCGTTTGGCGATGATCAGGTAAAGCATCCCGGCAATGCCGGCGCCGATTAGCCAGGAGAAGGGCGAAACGAGGTGGAAGCCCGGCACCAGAGCCAGGACGATGGCGATCAGCGCGGCTGGAATGAACGCCGCCACAGCCCGCAGGTTGATCCCGCGGCTGTAGTAATACGCGCCGTTCGGGTTTTCGCTGTACAGCTGCGGTACGTGGATCCGGCCTTTGCGGATCAGCCAGTAGTCGACCATGATCACGCCGTACAACGGGCCGAGCAGGGCGCCGAGGCCGGACAGGAAATACACGATCACCAGCGGGCTGTTGTAGAGATTCCACGGCAGGATCAGCACCGCAATCGTCGCGCTGATCAGCCCGGCGCGGCGGAAGGTCAGGTATTTCGGCGCCAGATTGCTGAGCACGAAGGCCGGGGCGACGAAGTTGGCCATGATGTTCACCGCCACGGTGACGATCAGGAACGCCAGGCATCCGAGTACCAGAAAGAACGTGTTGGGAATCGACGCAATGATCTCGGTCGGGCTTTCGATGATCCGGCCGTTGATCTGAAATTGCGCGCCGCACAGCAGGACGGTGATCCCGGCGAACACCAGAATATTGACCGGCAGGCCCCAGAAATTTCCGATCTTGATCGTCTTGCGGCACGGCGAAGAGCGGGCGAAGTCGCAGAAGTTGAGGATCAGCGTCCCGTAGATCGCCAGCCACAAAGCGCCGCCGGCAAAGATGTTGCGCCACATCTCGCCGCCGGTCAGCGGTTCGCGGATCGACCAGGCGATGGTCGCGTTGGCCTGGATGTACATCCACGCGGCGAGGCAGGCGACGGTCAGCAGAATCACCGGCCCGGCAAAGGCTTCGTAGCGGCGGACCATTTCCATGCCGTAGGCGAGAATCGCCAACTGCACGAACCAGATCGCCACGAAACACACCCAGCCCAGGCTCGACAGGCCGAGGATCGAGTTGTGGTCGTAGTCGGCGAAACCGGGATGGATCGCCGTGAGCAACACGCGAAACACCACCGACGCCAGGTACGTCTGAATCCCGAACCAGGCGATGGCGATCACCGCCCGGATCAATGCAGGAATCTGTGCCCCGTGAATGCCGAAACTGATCCGGCTGATCACCGGAAACGGCACCCCGGTTTTCTGCCCCATGTAGCCGGACAGGTTCATGAAGAAGTACACCAGCGCCGCGCCGATCCCCAGCGACAGCAGAATCTGCCAGCCACCCAGGCCCAGGGCGTACAGACCGATGGCAAACGAGTAGTTGGCGATGTTGTGCACATCGTTGGTCCACAGGGCAAAGATGCTGTATTTGCCCCAACGCCGTCCTTCGATCTTGGTCGGCGCGAGGTCACTGTTGTGCAGACGCGGGCTCAGTTGCAGCGGTTCGGAGATGCCATCACCGCGCACGCTGTGGTCGAGGGGTGAAGAGGCGGGCAGATTCAGCGCGATGTTGTTATTGGAGAGACTCGTACGCATTCCGGCAGGCTCCTGATGTTCGGGCCACGATGACTGTGCATGAGCACTCGGGCTCGGCAGATCTTCGTCGCGGCGGTGAAAACATCACTGGTTACGGGGCATCTGCAGCCTGTACGGGATAGGGCGCTTCAGGCTTGCGGATCGAAAGTGTGGGTTCATGTTTTGCGGTTTTGTATACAAAACATGTATGCACTAAAGCCAGATCTGTGCCAGCCGGCGATCTATGAAAATCACCGCTGATTGCGAAAAGTTATTGAGGAGCGCTAAGTCGCTGAAATACGGACGATATAAATTGACCGTTCGAACAGGTATTTATTTTTCGGGAGGGATTTTGGCGGGCGCGGGGAAGGAGTGTTTCTGTAGCGTGATGTAACTTTTCAGGGCGCAAAAACGAAAAGTGCACACATAAATGGCACCGATGGTGACATTCGTGTGTACACATTTTTCAAGGCGGGTAGAGAATACTGTGGGAGCTGATTTGCTCCCACGGGGCATCAGGGGTTATGCCTTGCTGATGATATTCCCGGCATGCAACCCGCATTCTTTCTGGGTCGCTTCTTCCCACCACCAGCGACCTTCGCGCTCGTGCTGGTTCGGCAGGACAGGGCGGGTGCACGGTTCGCAGCCGATGCTGATGAAGCCGCGCTCATGCAGGCTGTTGTACGGCAGCTCCAGCATGCGGATGTAGCCCCAGATTTGCTCGCTGGTCATCTGCGCCAGCGGGTTGAACTTGTACAGGGTGCGCTCCGGGGTGGAGAACGCTGTATCGATTTCCATCACCGCCACGGCGCTGCGGGTGCCGGGGCTCTGGTCGCGGCGCTGGCCGGTGGCCCAGGCTTTGACGCCGGACAGTTTACGACGCAACGGCTCGATCTTGCGGATGCCGCAGCATTCGCCATGGCCGTCCTTGTAGAAGCTGAACAGGCCTTTTTCCTTCACGAACGGTTCAAGTTTCGTGTAGTCCGGCGAGACCAGTTCGATGTCGATCTTGTAGTGCTCGCGCACCTGATCGATGAAGCGGTAGGTTTCCGGATGCAGGCGGCCGGTGTCGAGACTGAACACCTTGACGTTCTTGTTCAGCTTCCAGGCCATGTCCACCAGCACCACATCCTCGGCGCCGCTGAAAGATATCCACAGGTCATCGCCGAACTCGGCGAACGCGAGTTTGAGGATGTCCTGGGCGGATTTGTTGGCATAGGTCGTGGCGAGTTCCACGACGTCGAACGTTGGGCTCATCAGGGCGGCTTCCTACAGGTCGGTGGCGCTGGGCGCTCTATATGGCGGCGATGGTAACAAAAAGCAACGCGCGCCGGGGCAGCCTCTGCGTTGCGCGGTGCAGGTCGAGCCGCTAGAGTTCGGGCTCGCTCGACTCAATAAACATTACAAACGGGAGTGTCTTGTGGAAATCGCCTGTCTTGATCTTGAAGGGGTGCTGGTGCCGGAAATCTGGATCGCCTTCGCCGAAAAAACCGGAATCGAATCGCTCAAGGCCACCACCCGGGACATTCCCGACTACGACGTGCTGATGAAGCAGCGCCTGCGCATCCTCGACGAGCATGGCCTGAAGCTTTCGGACATCCAGGAAGTGATCGCCACCCTCAAGCCGCTGGACGGCGCGGTGGAGTTCGTCAACTGGCTGCGCGAGCGGTTTCAGGTGGTGATTCTGTCGGACACGTTCTACGAGTTTTCCCAGCCACTGATGCGTCAGCTGGGCTTTCCGACTTTGCTCTGCCACCGACTGATTACGGATGACAGCGGGCGGGTGACCAGTTACCAGTTGCGTCAGAAAGATCCGAAACGTCAGTCGGTTCTGGCTTTCAAGGGCTTGTATTACCGGGTGATTGCGGCGGGGGATTCCTACAACGACACCAGCATGCTGGGCGAAGCGGATGCGGGGATTCTGTTCCATGCGCCGGATAACGTGATTCGCGAGTTTCCGCAGTTTCCGGCGGTGCATACGTTCGAAGAGTTGAAGCAGGAGTTCCTCAAAGCCTCGAACCGCGACCTGTCCCTGTAATCACATTCCTTGATCGTTCCCATGCTCCGCGTGGGAATGCCGCTATGGACGCTCCGCGTCCACTGGGACGCGGAGCGTCACGGGATGCATTCCCACGCGGACGGTTCGACGCCTCGACGTGGGAACGATCAACGTGGGGCGCTTCTAGTTAAAGGGTTTGCAGGGTTTCGAGCAAAACTCTGACCTTGGTAATCGATTCCTGATACTCCGCCTGCCAGTCCGAATCGGCGACGATCCCGCCACCGCCCCAGCAGCACACCTGTCCATCCTTCACCAGCAGACTGCGAATGGCGATGGAGCTGTCCATCTCGCCACGCACGTCCAGATACAGCAAAGAACCGCAATACAACCCACGTCGGGTCGGTTCCAGTTCGTCGATGATCTGCATCGCACGAATCTTCGGCGCGCCGGTGATCGAACCGCCAGGGAAGCTGCCGGCGATCAGGTCCAGAGCGTCGCGATCTTCCGCCAGTTCACCGGTCACGCTGCTGACCAGGTGATGCACGTTCGGATAACTTTCCAGACTGAACAACTCCGGCACCCGCACCGAGCCGATGCGGCAGGTGCGGCCCAGGTCGTTGCGCAGCAGGTCGACGATCATCAGGTTTTCCGCGCGATCCTTGGGGCTGGCCAGCAGTTCGGCGGCGTTGGCCGCGTCTTCGGCCTGGGTCGCGCCACGGGGGCGGGTGCCCTTGATCGGGCGGGTTTCCACCTGACGCTGGCTGACTTTGACGAAGCGCTCGGGCGAAAGGCTCAGTACCGCGTTGCCGTCAGGCAGGCTCTGGAATCCGGAAAACGGCGTCGGGCAGGCTTCACGCAATTTGCAGTAGGCCAGCCATGGATCGCCCTGGCACGGCGCTCTGAAGCGCTGGGCGAAATTGACCTGATAGCAGTCGCCGGCCTGGATGTAATGCTGGATACGCTCGAACGCCTGACGGTACTCGTCGGCTGAGAGATCTGCCGCCATCGGGCTGCTCAGCTTGAACGGAGTCAGTTCGGCGCCCACCGGTTGGCTGAATACATCGATCAGCCGTTGTTTCTCGCTGGCGCTGACCGAAGGGTGAAATACCAACTGGCTGGTTGCCGATTGGTGATCACTGATCAAGGCCCAGTCGTACAGCCCAAAACGCGCATCGGGCAATTGCAGGTCATCCCGGGCCTGGCTCGGCAGGTTTTCCAGATGCCGGCCGAAGTCGTAGCTCAGGTAACCGATCAGGCCGCCGGCGAAGGGCAATTCGTACCCATCGGGCAATTGCGCGTCGCCCAAGCGGGTCAGATTGTCCCGCAGACGTTGCAGGAAATCGTCGCCGCGCTCGTCCGGCAACACCGCCAGTTGTTCCAGCGGCCAGGCGCTGAGCAGGTCATAACGGCCACGGTCGGCACTCGGCCGGCCACTGTCGAGCAGCACGGCGCCGGGCGCATGGCGGAGGGCCGCGAAATAGTCGGCGGGGTTGGCGCGATAGGGCAGCGGGTGTACGGAACAGGTCAACATGGGCGGGGCAGATCGGCCATCGAGGCGGGGTGGGGATTGTAGTCCTCTCCGATGCCAGATCAAAGTCAAAAGCCTACCCCCTCACCCCAGCCC
>NZ_POHV01000070.1:0-13751 GCF_002884345.1 Pseudomonas sp. GW456-12-10-14-LB2 | reverse complement strand
TCCCTTCCAGAGCTGGAACGCGGAGCGTCCCTTGAGGCATTCCCACGCAGAGCGTGGGAACGATCATCGCGGCACGGCGTGGGAGCGATCAAAGTCCGGAACCTTGGCCAAACCAGTCATCCACTTTGAGGGCTTTGACCATTGCCGCAGACGGCGTGCGGCGCGAGTATTCCTCTGTTGTTTACGGTTCCCCAACCTAATAAGAACAGAGGGATTCTGGCAATGCGCGATTACTTGTCTGCCACCAAACAGTTTGATTATCAGCACACCGTGGACGCCGCCCTCAGCGGCTCGCTCGAGGCGCTCAACGCCTGCGTCGAATGTTGTGACCGCCACGCCTTGCCGGGGCGTATCGCGCTGTTCTGGGAAGGCCGCGACGGCGCCAGTGCGACGTATACTTTCAGCGACCTGCAGGACAAAGCCGCGCGTTTCGCCAATTTCCTTCTCGCCCAGGGCGTGCAGAAGGGCGACAAGGTCGCCGGCCTGCTGCCGCGCAACATCGAATTGCTGATCACCGTGTTCGCCACCTGGCGCATCGGCGCGGTGTATCAACCGCTGTTCACCGCGTTCGGCCCCAAAGCCCTTGAACATCGCCTGAACAGCTCCGGCGCCAAAGTCGTGGTGACCGACGCCGCCAACCGGTCGAAACTCAGCGAAGTCGCCGACTGCCCGACGCTGGTCACCGTTGGCGGCCCGAAAGGCCAGGGCATCGTCCGTGGCGATTTCAGTTTCTGGGCCGAGCTGCCCAACCATTCAAATGTCTGCGAACCGGTGATGCTGACCGGCGAAGACCCGTTCCTGCTGATGTTCACCTCGGGCACCACCGGCCCGTCGAAAGCGCTGTCGGTGCCGCTCAAGGCAGTCGTGGCGTTTCAGAGCTACACCCGCGATGCCGTGGATCTGCGCCCGGAAGATGCGTTCTGGAACGTCGCCGATCCGGGCTGGGCCTACGGCATCTATTTTGGCGTGACCGGCCCGTTGTCGATGGGCCATCCGATCACGTTCTACGATGGCCCGTTCACCCTCGAAAGCACTTGCCGGGTGATCAACAAGTACGGGGTCACCAACCTCACCGGTTCGCCCACGGCGTATCGCCTGCTGATTGCCGGTGGCGATGAGTTCGCCAAATCGATCAAGGGCAAGCTGCGCATTGTCAGCAGCGCCGGCGAGCCGTTGAACCCGGAAGTGATCCGCTGGTTCGCCGACAACCTCGGCGTGGTCATTCACGACCACTACGGCCAGACCGAGCTGGGCATGGTGCTGTGCAACCACCACGGCCTCGAACACCCGATCCACCTCGGCGCCGCCGGTTTTGCTTCGCCGGGCCATCGCATCGTGGTGCTCGACGAGCAGAACAACGAACTCGGCGTCGGCCAGCCCGGCATCCTCGCCATCGACCGCACACAGTCGCCGATGTGCTGGTTCGCCGGTTACCAAGGCGCGCCGACCAAGGCCTTCGTCGGCAATTACTACCTGAGCGGCGACACCGTCGAGTGGAACCCGGACGGCAGCATCAGCTTCGTCGGCCGCAGCGATGACGTGATCACCACGTCCGGCTACCGGGTCGGCCCGTTCGACGTGGAAAGCGCACTGATCGAACACCCGGCCGTCGTCGAGGCAGCAGTGGTCGGCAAGCCCGATCCGGAGCGCACCGAACTGGTGAAAGCTTTCGTCGTGCTCAACCCGCAATACCGCGCGGAACCTGCGCTGGCCGAAGAACTGCGGCAACACGTGCGCAAGCGTCTGGCCGCGCATTCATACCCCCGTGAAATCGAATTTGTCAGCGAGTTGCCGAAAACCCCGAGCGGCAAATTGCAGCGCTTTATCTTGCGCAACCAGGAAATCGCCAAGGCTCAAGAGGCCGCGGCGCACAACGTTTCAGCTTGAATCCAAGGAAACAGTCATGCAGATCGAAAACAAGGTTTTTATCGTCACCGGCGGCGCATCCGGCCTGGGTGCCGCCACCGCTGAATTGCTGGTGAGCGCCGGCGCCAAAGTGATGCTGGTGGACATGAACGCCGACGCCGTCGCCGCCCAGGCCCAGCGCCTCGGTGCGCAGAGTGTGGTGGCCGACATCAGCAACGAAGCCGCCGCCGAAGCCGCCGTGCAGGCGACTGTGAAAGCCTTCGGTAGCCTGAATGGTTTGGTGAACTGCGCCGGTATCGTTCGCGGCGAGAAAATCCTCGGCAAGAATGGCCCGCACGCCTTGTCCAGCTTCGCTCAGGTGATCAACGTCAACCTGATCGGCAGCTTCAACATGCTGCGTCTGGCAGTGGCAGCGATTGCCGAAAGCGAAGCCAACGCCGACGGCGAACGCGGTGTGATCATCAACACCGCCTCGGTTGCGGCGTTCGATGGCCAGATCGGTCAGGCTGCGTATTCGGCGTCGAAAGGCGCAATCGCCAGCCTGACCCTGCCTGCGGCCCGTGAACTGGCGCGCTTCGGCATCCGCGTGATGACCATCGCCCCGGGCATTTTCGAAACACCGATGATGGCCGGCATGACCCCGGAAGTCCGCGACTCGCTGGCCGCCGGCGTACCGTTCCCGCCGCGTCTGGGCAAACCGGCCGAGTACGCCGCGCTGGTGCGGCATATCATTGAAAACAGCATGCTCAACGGCGAGGTGATCCGTCTCGACGGTGCCTTGCGCATGGCCGCCAAGTAAGGAGGATTTCCCATGACCATCTCCAACGATCCGATTGTCATCGTCAGCGCCGTCCGCACCCCGATGGGCGGTTTTCAGGGCGAACTGAAAAGCCTGACCGCGCCGCAACTGGGCGCCGCTGCAATCAAGGCGGCGGTTGAGCGTGCCGGTGTCGCCGCCGATGCGGTCGATGAAGTGATGTTCGGCTGCGTATTGCCGGCCGGTCTCGGCCAGGCGCCTGCGCGTCAGGCTGCGCTGGGCGCGGGGCTGGATAAATCCACCCGCTGCACCACGGTCAACAAGATGTGCGGTTCGGGCATGGAAACCACCATTCTGGCCCACGACATGCTGCTGGCCGGCAGCGCCGATGTGGTGATCGCCGGCGGCATGGAAAGCATGTCCAACGCGCCGTATCTGCTGGACCGCGCCCGCGCCGGTTACCGCATGGGCCACGGCCGGGTGCTGGATTCGATGTTCCTCGACGGCCTCGAAGACGCCTACGACAAGGGCCGCCTGATGGGCACCTTCGCCGAGGATTGCGCCGAAACCAACGACTTCAGCCGCGAGGCTCAGGACGCCTTTGCCATTGCCTCGACCACCCGCGCCCAGCAGGCGATCAAGGACGGCAGCTTCAAGGCCGAGATCGTTCCGCTGACCGTGACCGTTGGCAAAGAACAGGTTGTGATCAGCAACGACGAGCAGCCGCCAAAAGCCAAACTGGACAAGATTGCCTCGCTGAAACCGGCGTTCCGCGAGGGCGGCACCGTGACGGCGGCCAACTCCAGCTCGATCTCCGACGGCGCAGCGGCGCTGGTGCTGATGCGTCAGTCGCAAGCGCAGAAGCAGGGCCTGAAACCGCTGGCGGTGATTCACGGCCACGCAGCCTTCGCTGACACCCCGGGCCTGTTCCCGGTGGCGCCGATTGGCGCGATCAAGAAGCTGATGAAGAAAACCGGCTGGTCGCTGGATCAGGTCGATCTGTTTGAAGTCAACGAAGCCTTCGCCGTAGTCGGCATGGCGGCGATGACCCACCTGGAAATCCCTCACGACAAGCTCAACATCCATGGCGGCGCCTGCGCCCTGGGCCATCCGATTGGTGCCTCCGGCGCGCGGATTCTGGTGACCTTGCTCTCGGCCCTGCGCCAGAAGGGTCTGAAGCGCGGCGTCGCGGCGATCTGCATCGGCGGCGGCGAAGCCACGGCGATGGCTGTCGAGTGCGTCTGAACCCGAGTTAAGGATTTGCCATGATTCCCAATGACGACCAGCAACAAATCCGCGACATGGCTCGGCAGTTTGCCGAGGAACGGTTGAAACCGTTCGCCGCCGAGTGGGATCGCGAGCATCGCTTCCCGAAAGAAGCCATCGGCGAAATGGCCGGGCTGGGCTTCTTCGGCATGCTGGTGCCGGAGCAGTGGGGCGGTTGCGACACCGGTTACCTGGCCTACGCCATGGCCCTGGAAGAAATCGCCGCCGGCGACGGCGCCTGCTCGACGATCATGAGCGTGCACAACTCGGTGGGTTGCGTGCCGATCCTCAAGTTCGGCAACGACGACCAGCGTGAGCGCTTTCTCAAACCGCTGGCCAGCGGCGAAATGCTCGGCGCTTTCGCGTTGACCGAACCACAGGCCGGTTCCGACGCCAGCAGCCTGAAAACCCGCGCACGCCTTGAAGGCGATCACTACGTGCTCAATGGCTGCAAACAGTTCATCACCTCCGGGCAGAACGCCGGGATCGTGATCGTGTTTGCGGTGACCGACCCGAGCGCCGGCAAACGCGGGATCAGCGCATTCATCGTGCCGACCGACTCGCCGGGCTACAAAGTCGCCCGCGTCGAAGACAAGCTCGGCCAGCACGCCTCGGACACCTGCCAGATTCTGTTCGAAGACGTGAAAGTGCCGGTAGCCAACCGGTTGGGCGAGGAGGGCGAGGGCTACAAGATCGCCCTGGCCAACCTCGAAGGCGGCCGCGTCGGCATCGCTTCGCAATCGGTGGGCATGGCCCGCGCCGCGTTCGAAGCGGCGCGCGATTACGCCCGTGAACGTGACACCTTCGGCAAGCCGATCATCGAGCATCAGGCCGTGGCGTTCCGCTTGGCGGATATGGCCACCCAGATCGCCGTGGCGCGGCAGATGGTGCACTACGCCGCCGCCCTGCGTGACAGCGGCCAACCAGCGCTGGTCGAAGCGTCGATGGCCAAACTGTTCGCCTCGGAAATGGCCGAAAAGGTCTGCTCCATGGCATTGCAAACCCTCGGCGGTTACGGTTACCTCAACGACTTCCCGCTGGAGCGCATCTACCGCGACGTGCGGGTCTGCCAGATCTACGAAGGCACCAGCGACATTCAGCGCATGGTCATTTCGCGCAATCTTTGAGAAGGAATCTGCACATGAGTTATGAAACGATTTTGCTGGAAACCCATGGCCGCGTCGGCCTGATCACCCTCAATCGCCCGCAGGCGCTGAACGCCCTGAACGCGCAACTGGTCAGCGAAGTGAACCGCGCGCTCGATGGTTTTGAAGCCGACGCGAACATCGGCTGCATCGTCATCACCGGCTCGACCAAAGCCTTCGCCGCCGGCGCCGACATCAAGGAAATGGCCGATCTGACCTACCCGCAGATCTACATGGACGACCTGTTCAGCGACAGCGATCGCGTGGCCAACCGCCGCAAGCCGATCATCGCGGCGGTCAACGGTTTTGCCCTGGGTGGCGGCTGTGAACTGGCGTTGATGTGCGACTTCATCCTGGCCGGCGACAACGCCAAATTCGGCCAGCCGGAAATCAACCTCGGCGTGCTGCCGGGCATGGGCGGCACCCAGCGCCTGACCCGCGCGGTGGGCAAGGCCAAGGCCATGGAAATGTGCCTGAGCGGCCGCATGATCGACGCGGTGGAAGCCGAGCGCTGCGGCATCGTCGCGCGGATCGTGCCGAGTGCCGAGTTGCTGGATGAAGCGCTGAAAGTCGCGGCGGTGATCGCCAGCAAATCGCTGCCGATTGCGATGATGGTCAAGGAAAGCGTCAACCGCGCATTCGAAGTGAACCTGACTGAAGGCGTGCGCTTTGAGCGCCGGGTGTTCCATGCGGCGTTTGCGACGCAGGATCAGAAGGAAGGGATGGCGGCGTTTGTGGCGAAGCGGCCTGCCGAGTTCCAAGGCAAATAACGCGGCGCCCTCAAAAGCCCCCTCACCCTAACCCTCTCCCAAAGGGAGAGGGGACTGACCGAGTTGTTTTCGGGAGTTGCACCGACCTGAGCTACCGAGTTGAACTCAGGCTTGAATAGCGCGGGATTGGTGTCTTCGTTAGGCAATTCCATAATCGACCGGGATGTTTCAGGTCGATGTATGACGCCAGACACCTCGGTCAGCTCCCTCTCCCTGCGGGAGAGGGCTGGGGTGAGGAAAAGGGGCCGACACGGTCACAACTGATAGTTCTTCAACTCCCGAGCAATCACCATCCGCTGTATCTCGCTAGATCCCTCATAAATTTGGGTAATCCGCGCATCCCGGTAGTACTTCTCAACCGGGTAATCCTCCAGATACCCATACCCGCCATGAATCTGAATCGCTGACGAACACACCTTCTCGGCCATTTCCGAAGCAAACAGCTTGGCCTGTGAAGCCTCCGACAGGCACGGTTTGCCCGCCGTACGCAGCCGCGCCGCATGCAAAATCATCAAGCGTGCTGCGTTGATCTGCATCTGCATGTCCGCCAGCAGGTTGGCGATGCTCTGGTGCTCGACAATCGCCTTGCCGAACTGCACCCGATCACGGGCGTAACCCAGCGCAGCTTCAAACGCCGCTCGGGCGATGCCCAATGCTTGCGCGGCAATACCGATGCGTCCGCCTTCCAGGTTGGAAAGGGCAATCGCCAGACCTTTGCCGCGCTCACCCAGCAGATTCGCTTCAGGAATGCTGCAATTGTTCAGCGTCACCGCGCAGGTGTCGGAGGCGCGGATGCCCATCTTGTGTTCGGTCCGGTCAACGATGAACCCCGGCGTATCGGTCGGCACCAGAAACGCCGAGATCCCGCGCTTGCCGAGATCCGGATCGGTCACCGCAAACACGATCGCCAGTTTTGCCCGTTTGCCATTGCTGACAAATTGCTTGGCGCCGTTGATCACCCATTGCCCGTCGCGCAGTTCGGCGCGGGTGCGCAGGTTGTGTGCTTCGGAGCCGGCCTGGGGTTCGGTCAGGCAGAAGCAGCCGATCACCGCTCCGCTGGCCAGGTCCGCCAGCCAGGTCTGCTTCTGTTCTTCGCTGCCGTAGTTGAGCACCGGCCCGCAGCCCACAGAGTTGTGGATGCTCATGAACGCGCCGGTGGCGCCGTCACCCGCGGAAATCTCTTCCACTGCCAGCGCATAGGCCACGTAGTCGACGTAAGTGCCGCCCCATTCTTCCGGCACCACCATGCCCAGCAGGCCGAGTTCGCCCATCTTCGCCACCAGACCGTCATCGATCCAGCCGGCTTTTTCCCAGGCTTGCGCGTGGGGGGCGATTTCGCCGCGGGCAAAGTCCCGGGCCATGTCGCGGATCATTACCTGGTCTTCAGTCAATTCGAGATCGTGCATGGCTCAGCTCCCGCTCTCTTCGAAACCGTGGAAGAAACTCTCGACCTGCTCGGCGTGCAGTGCAGCCAGGGTCGGCGGGTTCCAGCGTGGTGATTTGTCTTTGTCGATCAGCAAGGCGCGGACGCCTTCGATCAGGTCGCCGCGTTCGAACCATTGGCGATCCAGATGCAGTTCGAGGGCGAAGCAGTGTTCCAGGCTCAGGTGCCGGCCGCGACGCAGCATTTCCAGGGTCACGCCCATGGCCAGCGGCGAGCGGGTTTCCAGCAGGTCGGCGGTGGTGGTCGCCCATTCGTGGCTGTCGGCGACGGTGACGGCGCGCAGTTGCTCGACGATGCTCGGCACATCAGGCAAGGCGAAGAAATGGTCGATGGCCGGGCGCAAGGCCTCAAGCGGCGCATCCGGCAGGGTTTGCACGGCGTGGCGGGCCAGCAGGTTTTGCAGGTCTTTGAGCGGCGTGTCGTGCCACTCCAGGTGATCGAGCTGTTCGTCGAGAGTGCCGAGTTTGCTGCTGTCCAGATACCAGTCGGCGAGGCCGCAATACAGCGCATCCGCTGCACGGATCTGCACGCCGCTGACGCCCAGATAAATCCCCAGCTCGCCGGGAATGCGCGGCAGGAAATAACTGCCGCCGACATCCGGGAAATAGCCGATCGCCACTTCCGGCATCGCCAGACGGCTCTTCTCGGTGACCACCCGCAGATCGGCGCCTTGCACCAGACCCATGCCGCCGCCGAGGACGAAACCGTCCATCAGCGCCAGCACCGGTTTGCGGTAGTGGTGGATCGTCAGGTCGAGGGCGTATTCCTCGACGAAGAAATCTTCGTGCAGCGTGTCGCCGCTTTTATGGCTGTCGTACAGGGATCGAATGTCGCCACCGGCACAGAAGGCTTTCTCGCCGGCACCGCGCAGCACGACGGCGTGGATATCGGCATCGGCGGCCCAGGCGTCCAGGTGTTGCTGGAGCTGGCGCACCATGTCGAGGGTCAGGGCATTGAGGCCGGCGGGGCGGTTGAGGGTCAGATGACCGATGTGATTGCGAACCTCGGCCAGCACTTCGTGCGGCGTGGCATCCATGGACGAAGTCCGCGGGGATGAAGCCTGAGCAGTCATCACTAACTCCCTGCTTTTATTGTCTTTATTCGAGAAGCTCGCGCGCGAGCGTTACCGGATCGTAACAGTGCAAATTTGCCGTGTACAACGGGGATATGTGCACGGGCTGTCTGCATTTTTACCTTAGGCCAAATGCACGGGATCGGGGCTTCTTTTCAATCGACAACGCTGACAGGGACTGGCTCCGGACTCAGCGGAACACCTGGCCAATGCTGCGCCGCTTGGCATGCAGTTCACTGGCATGAATCAACTGCTCCAGATCCTCCGGCGTGACATCGATGAATGCCTCCATATCGGCCAGTGCCAATTTCAGATCCTCGGCCGTGATGGACTGAATATCCACCGGGGCCACAGCCGGCGCGGGTTCGGCAGGGCGTTTCGGGTAGCGGATGCGGGTGAGGTTGTTGTAGGCCAGTGCGGCCAGCAGCAGGCACGCGGCGCTGAGCATCACCGGTTCCAGGGCTTTCCAGTCCATGGCGATGGTCATCGGGTCGGCCAGCACCATGGTCAACGCGACGGCGCCGGCCGGTGGGTGCAGGCAGCGCAGCCAGCACATCAGGATCAGCGCCATGCCGGCGGCGAGGCACGCACTGCCGAGGGTTCGGCCGAGGACGTGGGCCACCAGCAACGCAACGACGCCTGCGCACAGGTAGCCGCCGATGATCGACCACGGCTGGGCGAGGGCGCCGGACGACACCGCGAATAGCAAAACCGCCGAAGCGCCCAGTGGGCCGATCAGGTGGTAGGCCACTTCAATGCCGAACACCTGACTGCACGCCCACACGCTGAACAACGTGCCCAAGGCCATGCCGATCGCGGCGCGGCTCCATTCGGTGGGGCGGGTGTTGATGGCGGCGGGCAACCAGCGAGCGAGCATGCAGAATCGATCCTTTGCGAAATTCAGGGCAAAAAAAAGGACTTGTCCGTAAACGCGGAAAGTCCTTCGAAGTGTTCCAACTATTGGGGGAGGAACGCGCACAGTGTGCCAAGCATTCACGATGCTGACAAATTCATATAAATGCAGTTTCAGTGCATTATTTATGCAGTAAAGCCACGCGTCGCCCGCTCATGAAACAAAGGAAACCGCCCATAGCCGTCAATGCGCTGAGCGCATAGAACATGGTCGGCGCCGGCGTGTGCATCAGCAGGAAGCCGCAAATTACCGGGCTCAGCGCGCCACCCAGCGCCGCCAGATTCTGCGCGCCGTAATAGCTGCCGCGCAGTTCTTCCGGGGCCAGGGTGTCGACGAACAGGAACTCCGACGGGTAAATGATCATCTCGCCGAGGGTGAAGATGAACATCGCGATGCACCACGTCACCAGGCTGTCGGCGAGGCTGAAACCGATCAGGCCGAGGATGAACAGGCTGGTGCCGGCGGCGATCCAGTAGCGCAGTTTTTCCCGGTTGAGGAAACGACCGATCTGGTATTGCAGCAGGATCACCGCGATGGCGTTGCAGGCGAGCAGGGCGGCCATGGTTTGCAACGCGCGCTGCGAGTCTTCGACCACCAGCAGGTATTGCGACAGGTACAACGTGAAACGCCCGTGAACCACGGTGCTGAGCAGACAGCCGCAAGTGAACATGATCAATGTGCGGTCGTTTTTCAGGGTGATCAGCGTTTTCAGGAAGCTTTGCGGCTGGCCGATGGCGGCGACCGGGCTGGCGTCCTTCGGGATGCCGATCATCAGGAAGATGCTGCCGAAAGCGATGCCCGCAGCAATCAGGAACGGCGCAATCGGGTACACCCCGGCGATCACCACACCGAGCATCGGGCCCGTGGCGTAGCCGATGTTGGTCAGGGTATAGCGCAGGGAAAATGCCTTGGCCCGTTGGCCCATGGGCAGGTTTTCACTGAGGATCGCCTTGGAGCCGATCAGGAACAGCGCCGAGGCGGTTTCGGTGATGACCAGGGTGGCGGTCGTCAGGTACAGGTCTTTGGCGAATGTCAGCAGCACGAAGCCGATGGCGCTGGAGAGCATCGCCAGAATCAGCAACCGGCGCTTCTCGAGCCGGTCGATGATGTAGCCGCCGTACAGCGCAAGCAGGGTGGCGATGAACACCGCGATGCCCAGCAATAACCCGACATCCTGTTGGTCGAGGCCGAGCTTGTTGCTCAAAAACAGGGTGAGCAACGGACTGGTGATGGCGCGGCTGACGACGATGGTCAGCGAGACGATCATCAGGCGGCGGATAACGAGCGAGTAGGTGGCCACGGAAAATCAAATGTCCTTATTCGGTTAACAGGTGCTCGAGATCGCGCACGGAATCCAGCGTTTGCAGTTGCCGCAGCTGCGCCAGTAAAGGCTCAGCCTTGACCGGTGAAATGACCCGCAACGCCAGACTGAAAAACTTCTCCTCCAGCGCCGCCTCGCTCAGCGGATTGCCCGGCGCGCCCAGCGGCACCTCGACACACAGGCTCGCCTGACGCCCGTCGCGGGTTCGAACAATGACCAGCGGCTCGCCATCCTCCGACAGACACTCATCCACTTCAAGGCGAATGCGCATCAGCCAATGGGCAATGCGCGGATCGTCGCGCGGCTGTTCGTCGTAAGCCTCGAGTCGGCAATGGCCGTGCACCAGTCGCGCGGCGAGGGCGTAGGGCAGGCTCATCTGCGCGGCGGCCAGACTTTGGATGTCGCGACCGCCGCACATGTCGAGCAGAAACCCGCACAGGTGCACCTGGATGTCTTCAACCTGATCGGCGCCAACCTGCAATTGCTCCAGCAACAAGCCGAGCGCATCGATCGCCGAATGAGTGCCACGGCAGGCGGCATAGGGTTTGATCGAACAGCGCGCGAGTTTCCAGACCTGTCCCAATTCGGCATCCAGCGCATCCGGCTGCGCGCTGCCCGGCGCCAGGGTTTTGAGAAACCCGCCCCAGACATCCTCGAACAACACCGACGGCCCGCTGACGCCTTCACGGGCAAAACGCGCCGCGAGCAAACCACCCTCGGCCGCACGACCGCTGTGCAGTTTCTTGCTTTGCGAACCGTCATGGATGAACGCCCACAACCCGCCGCTGAAACTGCCGGCGATGCCCAGTGCCGACACGGTTTGCCCGACATCCAGCGCAAAGATCCGTGCACAGGCCGCCGCCGCGCCGAACACGCCGCAAGTGGCGGTCGAATGCCAACCGGCGCCGTTGTGCGCCGAATAACTGCCGCAGGCTTCCAGCACCCGCCGGCCGATTTCGTAGCCGATCACCACGGCGGTGATGAATTCGCGACCGTCCACCGGCCTATCCACCAGCGACAGCGCCGCCATCACCGCCGGCAACACCACCGCGCCGGAATGATCGCAACCGCCGGTGTCGTCCAGCTCCAGCGCATGGGCGGCGATGCCGTTGAGCAACGCCGCATGTCCCGCGCCGACCCGCAACGATGAACCCCAGACCAACGCAGTGCCGGGTTCGGCGCCGAACACCTGCCGCGCCTGAAGCGCCACCGCGCTGTCGGCCCCGGCCAGTGCTGCGCCGAAGGTGTCGAGAATGTGTCGCTTGGCCTGCTCCACCAATGCTGGCGGCAGGTCTTCAAACCGCGTATCGACGCAAAACTGCGCCAGCCGCTGCATGCGTTCGGTCATACGAGGTAGTCCCGATAGTGGCGCTCATACACCGACGCCGGATGATCCTGCGCAACCGGCGTCGCCGTCTGCGCCCACCACTGCGCGACTTCGGCACCAGTGGCGATCCACACGTCGTCGTGCTGCTGAATGCCTTGCAGCAATTCCCGCAGCACACCGATACGCCCCGGCGTGGCGATGATTTCCGGATGCAGGCGCAGCACGTAGCACAGGCCGAAACGGTGGAATCCGGCGAAGTCCATTTGCAGGTTGCCGAGGGTGTGGCTGTAGGAGGCGATTCGCGATTGTGCCGGCGGCACGGCCGGGCTCAGATTGAAGGCGAAGTAAGGCTCGTCTTCCAGTTCGTAATGCAGCGGCAGCTCGACCACTTTGGGCGCCGTCGGGTGCAAGAACGGCAGGTCATCGCCACGCCATGACGAAGACCATTGGATGTCGTGATCTTTCAAGGCTTCGATGAAGCCCGGCGCTCCGTTACCCGCAGGAATCCGGAAACCGGTCGGACGCACGCCGGTCAACGTTTCCAGCGCTGCACAACCCTTGGCGACTTCCGCACTTTGCGCCGCCAGATCCAGCGTGTCGTAATCCTGATGCCGGTAGCCGGCGCAGGCTATTTCATGGCCGTCAGCCAGAATCGCGGCGATGTGCTGCGGGTTTTCCTCGGCGACGATGCCGGGCACGAACCAGCTGCTGCGTACCCCGAGTTCCCTGAACAGGCCGAGCAAACGCTCGACGCCCCGTTGCGTGCCATAGCGCCATACCGAGAGCGTCTTGTCGCGCCCGGCGACTTCCGGGGCCTGGGTGAGAATGCCGTGGATGTCGTTGTAATCGACGGTCAGCACCACCGCGCAGCGTTTGCTGGCGGGCCAGAGGTTGTCAGCGTCAGCCATGGTGATGCTCCTTCAGCCACCAGCGGGCGACGTCGCGGCAGGTGGCGAACCACACGTCATCGCGCTGGCGCATGTGTTCGAAGAGTTTCTCCAGCAACAGGATGCGCCCCGGTTTGCCGGTGATTTTCGGGTGGAACAGGGTGGTCAGGCACAGGCCTTCGTCCATTGCGCCGTCGTACTCGCGTTGCCAGTTGTCGAGGGTCAGCTCGTAGCTGGCGGTGCGGTCGAGCCCGGACGGGAAGTTCGGTGCGCGGGTGTAGGCGAGGGAGGCGTAGTCGTCCATTTCCCAGCGGCCGGGGATTTCCACCAGTGGCGTGTCGTGGCCGGGGACGTTGACCAGATACGGGCGGTCGTCGCCGCGCATGCTGCTGGAATAGATGACGCCGTTGTCGGCCAGCATTGCCGGGGTTTCGGCGCGCCAGTCGCCAGACGGAGTGCGAAACCCCTCGGCGCGGATGTGCAGGTATTGCCAGAAGACGTCGCGGGATTTGTTCATCACGGCCTGCTGCTGGTCCAGCGTCAGGGCGTAGAAGGATTCGTGTTTGTAGCCGTGGTAGGCGACTTCATGACCGCGCTCGACGATGGCCTGGCATTGTTTCGGCCAGTTTTCCACGACCCACGCGGGGACGAAAAAGGTGGTCGGGATCTTGAAGGCGTCGAGCAGATCCAGCAGGCGCGGCAGGGCGCGGTAGGGGCCGTAGCCGCCGAAGCCGAAGTATTCGGGTTTGTGCCAGATCGAGTTGTTGAGCATGGCATCGCCGGTCGGGCCGTCGAGGTCGAAGGCCAGGGCGAGGCAGGCGTGGTGCTGGTCGGGCCAGGTGGGTTGTTGGGGGGCGGACATTGTTGTGACGCTCCGGGGTTTGGTCAGTTGGATCCTGGGTGTTGATCAGATCGAGCCCTCACCCCAGCCCTCCCGAAACGTCGGACCGCCCGGAGGGAGAGGGAGCCGATCGGGGTGTTCT
>NZ_POHV01000006.1:0-178678 GCF_002884345.1 Pseudomonas sp. GW456-12-10-14-LB2 | reverse complement strand
GGAGGTGGCTCCGGTGTCGGCGGGGCCGGCGGTGTCGGGCTGGTCAGCTCGACGGTCATTTCCGGAATTTCCGGTGGCGTGGGCAGCGGCTCGGCCCGCGCCTGCTGGAAAAACCACCAGGCGCCGCCGTGTATCAGCGCCGACACCGCCACCAGCAACAGCATCTGCTGTTTGTTCAGGCCGCCGGGCTGCGAAGTGTTGGCCTTGTAGACGGGCCGACCCGCCACCGACGCAAGCGCTGCGTTCGGTACTGGCCCCGGCGGCGTTCTGTGCTTTACCGCATCGTTCATTAAAGCTCCCTCGGGTGGATGAAGGGCAATAAGGTGCCGTTCGAACAACACAGCGTTGTTCGAGTGAGTGGTCGCAACTTTCATACGGGTGTGCAGAAGCCGATAGTTGAACTATCTATTGAACAGGGCTTGTGCAGCGTGTTGTTTCAGTAATGCCGACTTCGATGGTTCATTGATCCGGTCCGTGGCTGTTCTTTTATAAGTGAGTGTGATTGAGTGGCGAATATCGTTCTTGCCCTCATGGTTGATGCAATAGCAACCGCTGTGCCAAACAGTAAACAAATGTGTAGCGGTTATTTCACGGATGATACGTATGTCGCATTTATATAAGTTTCATCAGGCACGCCGGTTTTCATGGGCGCATAACCTCCCGACGGCCCTGTTTGCAGGGCTTTTTCAAAGGCGAGACAGGCCTGGCGCGGTATCGCGCTGTTCAGCGAGATAGAGCGGCTGTTCTCGTGTCGGCCAGGACGCGTGATGGTGCGTGGCGGACTGATTTGGTGCGGGTCAGTGTTTTAGCGGGTCACAGGCGCTGTTCCTTGTTCTTGTCTAAATAAAATCGCGTTCGGGGTAATGATTGATAGTGCAGTTTTGGTGCGCTTCGGAGATTAACGCCGAACAGCGAAAGTTGTAGCAGTGTGCTGTCTAGAAGTTATTGTCGAACAATGTGTTGTTGCATTCATTAATGCAGCGCGCACGCAATGACTTCTTGCGTGCTATTTAAAAAATAAATAGTGCAGGCGTTCAGGTAATAAAAGGAATGCACGGACAGTTCGCAGGACGAACACGGCGCAGGTACAGGGGCACGGAGAGAAGAGTGTGGCGCAGCAGATGAAGATTCACGCGGTGAACTCCTTGTTGCCAGCTCGGATACGCGAACTTTTGGTTCGGTATCGCACCTTACAAGAACGCGGATAGCGTTCGCTGATTGCTCTTGGTGCGGGATGGGCACCGCCAGCGCTGTTTTGCGAGATCAGGGATTCGCAAGCTGCCGATGAATGCGCAATCCGTGCCAAATTCGATACAACAGCTATAAATAGGGCCAGGCAGGATGCCTTTCGCAGTGGAGGAGGGGATATGTATCAGCTCTACGGACATCGCAATTCAGGGGCGGCGGCCATCGAGGCGGCGCTCGAGCTGTGTCAGGTGGCTTACCGCTTCATCGATATCGAGGCCAGCGCGGAAGCGGCGCAGGAGCTGGCGCGGCTCAATCCGCTCAAACAGATCCCGACCCTGCAACTGCCGAACGGCAGTGTCATCACCGAAAGTGCGGCGATCCTGATTCATCTGGGGCAAAGCTTTGCGCAATCCGGCCTGCTGCCGGCCAACGGCGCTGACCGCGATCAGGCGATTCGGGGCCTGGTGTACATCGTCAGCAATTGCTATGCGGCCATCGGGATTATTGATTACCCGGAACGCTGGCTGGTGATGCCGGACGAGGCCTCGCGGCAGAATTTGATGGCGGGGGCGCGGGAACGACTGCACTGGAGCTGGGAGGTGTTTGCCGATCAGTTCTCGGCCGAGCTGTACCTGGACGATGAAACACCGGGCGCACTGGATGTGCTGGCGGCGGTGGTCACGCGCTGGGCCGGTGCCCGCGAACACCTGCGCCAGGCCCGACCCGGTTTCCATGCGTGGCTGCAGCGCATCGACCGACACCCGGTGCTGGCGCCGGTCTTTGCGCGGCATTGGCCCGGCTGATCACTCCCCGCGAATGTACTGCTCCAGCTGTTTGATCAGCTCGGCCTGTTCGGCAATCGCTTCCTTGACCAGGTCGCCGATCGACAGCAGGCCGATCAGCTTGCCGTTCTCCACCACCGGCAAGTGACGCAAGCGTTTGTCGGACATGATGCCCAGGCAAGTGTCGACGGTCTGGTGGGTGTCCACCGTGATCACGTTCGCCACCATGATGTCGCGCACCGGCGTGCCCACCGAGGAGCGCCCGTGCAGCACCAGTTTGCGCGCGTAATCGCGCTCGCTGATGATGCCCACCACTTTGTCGTCTTCCACCACGAGCAAGGCGCCGACGTTCTTCTCGGCCATTTTCATCAGCGCTTCGAGCACCATGTGATCGGGTTTGATCTGGTGCACTTCCTGATTTTTCGGATCTTTGAGCTTGAGCAGCTGGGCGACGGTTTTCATGGCGGTTACTCAGGTGTTGTCGTTGTTCTCCAAGCATCGTAGACGCAGGCGCGCAGGGCAAGGCCGCAAAACGGCAGATAACACGCAAAAAACGTCATTTGACCGGGTTTTTCATGGCGAGGCCTTTGTCACGGGTTACGGCAATGCCGCGTAGAATGCCCGTCTGAATCAATTCCTGAGGTTGCAGTGGTGGATTTACAGCAGGGCTTCGTCCTGACCCGGCATTGGCGCGACACCCCGGCCGGCACCGAAGTCGAGTTCTGGCTGGCGACCGACGCCGGGCCGCGCCGTGTGCGCCTGCCGCATCAGCCGTCGGTGGCATTCATCCCTGCGGCGCAGCGCGAGCAGGCCGAGCGGGTGCTGGCGGACGAAAAGAACGTCGAACTGCGCCCCCTGGCCTTGCAGGATTTCGAGCATCGCCCGGTGCTCGGTCTGTATTGCCAGCAGCACGGTCAGTTGATGCGCCTGGAAACCGCGCTCAACCGCCACAGTGTCGACGTCTTCGAAGCCGATGTGCGACCACCCGAGCGCTACCTGATGGAGCGTTTCATCACCGCGCCGGTGTGGTTCAGCGGCACGCCCGATGCCGAGGGTGTGCTGCTCGACGCCCACCTCAAGCCAGCGCCCGACTATCGTCCGCAACTGCGGCTGGTCTCGCTGGACATCGAAACCACCGAGCAGGGCGATTTGTACTCCATCGCGCTGGAAGGCTGCGGCGAACGGCAGGTGTACATGCTCGGCGCACCGAACGGCGATCACAGCATCGTCGATTTCGATCTTGAGTACTGCGAATCGCGCACCCTGATCCTGAAGAAGCTCAACGACTGGTTCGCCCGTCACGACCCCGACGCGATCATCGGCTGGAACCTCGTGCAGTTCGATCTGCGCATCCTCCACGAACACGCCCGGCGTCTCGGCGTGCCGCTCAAGCTCGGGCGTGGCGGCGAGGAAATGCAGTGGCGCGAACACGGCAGCCGCAATCACTACTTCGCTGCAGCGGCGGGACGGTTGATCATCGACGGCATCGAATCCCTGCGTTCGGCGACCTGGAGCTTTCCGTCGTTCAGTCTGGAAAACGTTGCCCAGACTTTGCTTGGCGAAGGCAAATCCATCGACAATCCGTACCAGCGCATGGACGAGATCAACCGCATGTTCGCCGAGGACAAACCGGCGCTCGCCAAGTACAACCTCAAGGACTGCGAGCTGGTCACGCGGATCTTCGCCAAGACCGAACTGCTGAAATTTTTGCTCGAGCGCGCCAGCGTCACCGGCCTGCCGGCGGATCGCAGCGGCGGCTCGGTGGCGGCGTTCACGCATTTGTACATGCCGCTGATGCACCGCCAGGGTTTTGTGGCGCCGAACCTCGGCACCAATCCACCGCAGGCCAGTCCCGGCGGGTTTGTCATGGACTCGCAACCGGGGCTGTACGAATCGGTGCTGGTGCTCGACTACAAGAGCCTTTATCCGTCGATCATCCGTACCTTTCTGATCGACCCGGTGGGCTTGATCGAAGGCTTGCAGCATCCTGACGACAGCGACTCGGTGGCAGGTTTTCGCGGCGCTCGTTTCTCTCGCACCCGGCATTGCCTGCCGTCCATCGTCGCCCGGGTCGCCGAGGGTCGCGAGACCGCCAAGCGCGAACACAACGCGCCGTTGTCCCAGGCGCTGAAGATCATCATGAACGCCTTCTACGGTGTGCTCGGTTCCAGCGGTTGCCGGTTTTTCGATACGCGGCTGGCTTCATCGATCACCCTGCGCGGCCACGAAATCATGTTGCGCACTCGGCAACTGATCGAGGCTCAGGGGCATGCGGTGATTTATGGCGACACCGACTCGACATTTGTCTGGCTGCGTCGCCCCCACGGTCAGGAAGAAGCGGCGACCATTGGCCGGGCGCTGGTTGCGCACGTCAACGACTGGTGGCGCGAGCATGTGCGTGAGCAGTACGGGCTGGAAAGCGCCCTCGAATTGCAGTTCGAAACCCACTACAAGCGCTTCCTGATGCCGACCATCCGTGGCGCGGAAGAGGGCAGCAAAAAGCGCTACGCCGGTCTGGTGACCCGCGCCGACGGCAGCGAAGAAATGGTCTACAAAGGCCTGGAAACCGTGCGCACTGACTGGTCGCTGCTGGCCCGGCAATTTCAGCAGGAACTGTACGAGCGGATCTTCCAGCGCAAGCCGTATCAGGATTACGTGCGCGAGTACGTGCGCAAGACGTTGGCCGGCGCGTTCGACGAACGACTGGTTTACCGCAAGCGCCTGCGCCGCACCCTCGACGACTACGAACGCAACGTGCCGCCCCACGTGCGCGCCGCACGGCTGGCGGACGATTACAACGCGCAGCACGGTCGCCCGCGCCAGTACCAGAACGGCGGCTGGATCAGCTACGTCATCACCCTGGCCGGGCCCGAACCGCTGGAAGTGCGCCGCGCGGCCATCGACTACGACCACTACATCACCCGCCAGCTGCAACCGGTGGCGGATGCGATCCTGCCGTTTGTCGACGACGATTTCTCAACCCTGATCGGGGGACAACTGGGCCTGTTTTGAGTCCAGCAGTTGCAGGGTCCATTCGTCCTGAATGCCGTGGAAGTAACGCTCCAGCGCCTGATGCCAGAGGCTGTCGTCGTCGGCGAACTGGGCGAACAGGGTCATCGATGAGTGGAATTTCAGGTCGTCCGGATGGCCGAAGATCTCGGCAATCGAACGCTGCCGCACATTCAGTACAAGCTGCGCACACGTGCGCAGCCGGGCGCCGAGCAGCTCATGGGCCAGATAGGCCTTGGCCTCACCGGCCGAGCCGATGGCGAACCGCCGCGACATCTCGCTGCCCCCGAGCCCGGCGAACTGGGGGAACACAAACCACATCCAGTGGCTGCGCTTGTGGCCCTCGCCGAGCTCGCGCTGGACCCGTTCGAACACCGGATCCTGAGCGAGCACGAAGCGTTGCAGGTTGAATGGATCGTCCTGATCAGTGCTTCTCATGGCGAAGCCCTCTGTCAGTCGGCGGTGGCTCAGACCATGGCCAGCCGCTGCTTGCGTTGTGGCGCGTGAAACGCCTGGTCCAGCGCCGCCAGATCCCCGGCATCAAGTTGAAGCTGCGCCGCTTGTGCATTGAGCTGCACGTGTTCCGGGCGCACGGCCTTGGGAATCGCAATCACCCCATCCTGACGCAGAATCCACGCCAGCGAAACCTGTGCCGGGGTCACGCCGTGACGAGCGGCAATCTGTTTCAGCACCGGCTCGGCAAGCATGGCGCCGCCCTGGCCGATCGGGCAGTACGCCATTAGCGGCATGCGCTGTTGCTGGCACTACGGCAGCAGGTCGAATTCGATGCCGCGTTCTTCCAGGTTGTACAGCACCTGATTGGTCGCGCAGACCGAACTCGACAGTTCCTCAAGATCATCGACATCGAAGTTCGACACGCCCCAGCGACCGATCTTGCCGTCCTCGCGCAGACGCTCGAAGGCTTCGACGGTTTCTTCCAGCGGATACTGGCCGCGCCAATGCAGCAAATAGAGGTCGATGTAATCGGTGTCGAGCCGGCGCAGACTGCGCTCGCAAGCCTGGGGAATGCCTTTGCGGCTGGCGTTGTGCGGGTAGACCTTGCTCACCAGAAACACTTGATCGCGCAGGCCGGCGATGGCTTCGCCGACCACGCTTTCGGCACCGCCCTCGGCGTACATTTCGGCGGTGTCGATCAGGGTCATGCCCAGCTCGATGCCGCTGCGCAGGGCCGCGACTTCACGCTTGTGCGCCGAGCGGTCTTCGCCCATGCGCCAGGTGCCCTGGCCAATCACCGGAACCTGCACGCCAGCCAATTCGAGGGTACGCATTCAAACCTCCTTTCTGAAACGGTCGATACCTTGGGTGGGCAGCAGGATAGCCCACGGGTTCCGTCCGGTTCCAGAAAAGAGGCCAGGTGCTTACTTGGCGGAGAACTTCAACACCACGCTCTGGGTGTAGGTCTGGCCGGGATCGAGGCGGGTACTCGGGAAGTTCGGCTGGTTCGGCGAATCCGGATAGTGCTGAGTCTCCAGGGTGAACGCGCCCCAGTGCGGATAGACCTTGCCACCTTTGCCCTTGACCGTGCCGTCGAGGAAGTTGCTGGTGTAGAACTGCACGCCCGGTTCGTTGGTGAACAGCTGCAAGTGGCGACCGGATTGTGGGTCGCTGACTTCGGCGGCGAGTTTATTGACGTCACCCTTGGTGTCCAGCGCCCAGTTGAAATCGAAACCGCCCTGTTTTTCTTCGGCGAATTTCAACTGCGGATGGTCGGCCTTGATGTGCTGGCCGATGGCGGTCGGTTTGGTGAAGTCCATCGGTGTGCCGGCCACGGGCGCCAGTTCGCCGGTCGGGATCAGCTTGGCGGTGACCGGGG
This sequence comes from Pseudomonas sp. GW456-12-10-14-LB2, assembly GCF_002884345.1. Classification (NCBI taxonomy): domain Bacteria; kingdom Pseudomonadati; phylum Pseudomonadota; class Gammaproteobacteria; order Pseudomonadales; family Pseudomonadaceae; genus Pseudomonas; species Pseudomonas sp. GW456-12-10-14-LB2. The sequence continues at coordinate 171,865 of NZ_POHV01000006.1, read as the reverse complement.
TGTAGTGACTGGCGTGCAGGGTGGCGACTTGCTTGAGGATGTCGCCATTGCCGGCGCCGGCAAGGTTGAAGTAGCTGTGGTTGGTCAGGTTGAGCACAGTGGGTTTGTCGGTGCTGGCCTTGTAGTCGATGCGCAGCTCGTTGCTGTCGGTGAGGCTGTAGGTCACTTCAGTGGTGAGGTTGCCGGGAAAACCCATTTCGCCATCCGCCGACAGGTAGGTCAGGGTCACGCCGACCGAATCCTTGTCCTTGGTTTCCTTCGCCTTCCAGACCTTTTTGTCGAAGCCCTGAGTGCCGCCATGCAAGGCGTTGGTCTTGTCGTTCTGCGGCACTTGATAGCGCTTGCCGTCGAGTTCGAAGGCGCCGTCGGCCAGGCGATTGCCGAAGCGGCCGATGGTCGCGCCGAAGTACGCGGTGCCTTTCTGGTAACCCTGCACATCGTCGAAACCGAGGACGATGTCGTCGAGCTTGCCGTGTTTGTCCGGCACCTGCAGCGCCTGCAAGGTCGCGCCGTAGGTGATGACGGTGGCTTGCATGCCGTGGCTGTTGCGCAGGATGTATTGTTCGACCGGCGTGCCGTCATTGGTTTTGCCGAAGGCTTTGTGTTCGCTGGACAGACCGGCGGCCTGGGCGGTGAGGGTGGCGATCATCAGGGACAGTCCGAGGCCGCAGAGTGAGTGTCGGGATTGAAGCATGGGTTGACCTTCCTTTTTGTTGTTGTTTTGAAAATCTTTAAATAGTCATGCTAATTAATGGATGAATGGGAATTTATAGCGGATTAAACGATTAATGCAAAAATAAAGTCGGACTTAATGCCTTAAGCAGTTAGCGCCGAAGGTCGGGAATCCACGCCGGCACTGCACTTTTGCGAAATCCCCGGCTCTATCCATGGCCAGGGTGCGGTGACTTCCGCCGCACAGGAACGTGTCCGTCAAAGAATTCATGCCGAGAGTTTTGCACCCCATCACTGCATTCATTCATCGCCCGTGCCTGCTGCTGGCCTTGCTGTCGACGCTGTTGCTCGGCGCTTGCAGCCATCAGGACGGCAACGATTTCATCACCCAGATGCGCGAGGGCAGGCCTCAGGAATTCCTCCAGACCAGCGTCGACCGCATGGCTACGCTGGCGATGCGCGACAACCTCGACAGCCTCTATCGCTTGATGGGCAAGTTGTACCTGCGCAACCCGGACGAGCTGCGCAAATCCGGCTTCCTCGACATCCGCACGGCGGTCAAGCAGGTGCGGCTGGCCATCGAGCAGCAACAGCCTTTGCCGACCCTCGGCGGCAAAAAAGACCTGGCGGCGCTGAGCTATGCCATGAGCCCGGAGTTCCTCGGCGACCGGGTCGGCGCATTCATCTATGCGATCGGCAGCATGCTGGTCACCGCTCACGGCAATCGCACCGAGTTTTACATGACCGATGCGATCAACCCGACCTTCGTCAACAACGCCGCGCGCAACATCGAGAAAGCCACGTGGATCCTCGCCCAGCGGCAGAACAAGGAAGGCCAGCCGCTGCTGTTTTCCAACGAAATTTCCGAGGAGGGCAGCAACCTGAGTTTCGCCACGGAGTTCGGTAAAGTCGTGGCGCGTCTGGATCTGCTGACCCAGATGCTCGACGAGCGCTACCGGCGCATTGGCCTGAATTACGCCCAGAGCCTGCTGTTTTTGAATTTTTTGCCAGTGCAGTGAGCCAAGTCGGTTAGAGTGGCGGATGATCGTGTTTGTATACAATCCGTCGTCCGATTTGACTCAAAGGGAGCTGCACCTGTCATGACCGACCCCGCAAGCGCCGATTACACGAGCCTGGAACGTGCCACCCGCACCGACAAAATGCCTTACGCCGCGTTGCTGGCGTTTGCCATGACCGGCTTCATCGCCATCCTCACCGAAACCCTGCCGGCCGGTCTGTTGCCACAGATCGGCGCCGGTCTGAACGTCAGCGAAGTGCTGGCCGGGCAACTGGTGACGCTGTATGCGCTGGGCTCGATTGTCGCGGCGATTCCGCTGACGGTCGCCACCCGTGGCTGGGGGCGCAAGCGGGTGCTGCTGATGACGGTCGGCGGGTTTCTGCTGTTCAACACCATCACCACGTTTTCCAGCCATTACAGTTTGACCCTGGCCTCGCGGTTTCTGGCCGGGATGGCGGCGGGGCTGTCGTGGGGGATCATGGCCGGTTACGCGCGCGGGATCGTGCCGGTGCATCAGCAGGGCCGGGCCTTGGCGATTGCCATGCTCGGCACCCCGGTGGCCTTGTCGCTGGGCACGCCGGCCGGCACTTGGCTGGGCAACGTGATCGGCTGGCGCGCCTCGTTCGGGATCATGTCGGCACTGGCGCTGGTGTTGGCGGCGTGGATCGTTATTGCGGTGCCGGATCGCCCGGGTCAGGCCCGCGCCGAGCGTTTGCCGTTGATGCAGTCGCTGCGCTTGCCCGGCGTGCGCCCGGTGCTGTTCGTGGTGCTGACCTGGATGCTTGGCCACAATATTCTCTACACCTACATCGCGCCGTTTCTGACGCAGGCCGGTCTTGGCGAACGTGTCGATCTGGTGCTGCTGGTCTTCGGTCTGTGCTCGCTGCTGGGGATCTGGATTATCGGCCTGCTGGTGGATCGCTGGCTGCGCGGGCTGGCGCTGATCAGCCTCGCGGTGTTTGCCGTGACCGCACTGGTGCTGGCACTGGTCGCGCCGTCGCCTTGGCTGATTTATGCATGCATGGCGGTGTGGGGCCTGTCGTTCGGTGGCTCGGCGACGTTGCTGCTGACGGCTGCAGCGGACTCCGCCGGAGAACATGTGGATGTGGTGCAAGCGATGCTCACCACTTCGTGGAACGTGGCGATTGCTGGCGGCGGATTGTTCGGTGGTTTGCTGCTGGACCGGGCAGGGGCGATGTCGTTTCCGTGGGCGTTGCTGATCCTGTCGCTGATCGCACTGGCCACGGTCTGGCTGAACAGCACTCACAGTTTCAAACCGGGCCGACGACAGCACTGATGCTGAAGAAATGGCATAACGATAGATCCTATCGATATAGGGCGTTATAAGAAAACTGGTTATCCTGCGGGCCGGATTTTTCCTGTGGTTTGTCTGGACGTCTTAATGGAATTGGCAAATTTCGGCCTGGTGATTGCCGGGCTGGTCGTGGGGTTCATCGTCGGTATGACCGGTGTCGGCGGCGGTTCGTTGATGACGCCGATCCTGCTGTGGTTCGGTATCAATCCGGCCACGGCGGTGGGCACGGATCTGCTGTACGCAGCCATCACCAAATCCAGCGGCGTGCTGGTCCACAGGAAGAACAAGAACATCGACTGGGCCATCACCGGCTGGCTGACCCTGGGCAGTGTCCCGGCGGTGGCGATGACCTTGTGGTTCCTCAGCACCCTGCACACCGCACCGGACGCGATGAACGCCATCATCAAGCAGGCCCTGGGCTTCGTGCTGTTCGCCACGGCGCTGGCGATTCTGTTCAAGAAGCGCCTGCTGGAATTCGCCCACAAACGTGCCGGCGGCAACTACAACCCGAGCGGCGCGCGCCTGAATGTCATGACCGTGATCACCGGTCTGATCCTCGGCACCATGGTCGCCCTGACGTCCATCGGCGCCGGCGCTCTCGGCACCGTCGCGCTGTTCATCCTCTATCCGCTGCTGCCGACCCGTCGTCTGGTCGGCACCGAAATCGCCCACGCCGTACCGCTGACCCTGGTCGCCGGCCTCGGCCACGCGAGCATGGGCAACATGGACTGGGGCGTGCTGGGCTTTCTGCTGGTCGGCTCGCTGCCGGGCATCTGGCTCGGCAGCCACCTGACCGGCCGCGTCTCCGATGAACTGCTGCGCCCGTGCCTCGCGACGATGCTGGTGTTGATCGGTTACAAGCTGGCGTTCTGATCGAGCGCGCGCTTCATCACCGTCACCGGCAATCCGTCGTACTCCGTTTCTTCCAGCACCTCCCAACCCAGCCGCGCATACAGCGACTGCGCGGCATCGGTGTACAGGTACAACTGCGGCACGCCCAGTGCGGCAGCTTCCTCGACGATGCGGTTGACCAGTTGCGAGGCGATGCCGCGACCACGCTGTTCGGCCTTCACGTAGACCCCGGCCAGCCACGGCGTCAGTTGCGGACGGGTGTCCATGTCGCGGTCGATCAGCAGCGCACCGCCGAGCAGTTTTCCGTCTTCGATCGCCACCACCACGCTGGGGATCGCGCCTTTACCGCAGGCGGCGCGCATGCGTTCGGTGCGGCTGGCGAGGGTGTCTTCGGGTTTGTACTGGCCCCATTCCTTGAAGTTGAGTTCGGCCAGTTCCTCGATCAGTTGCGGGTGATGGCAGAGGTAGTCGATGTGCATGTGCGTTGAACTCCATTTCACAGGTTGAACAGCCACCCTAATGCGGTCATAAAAGGTAATCAAATGCGCGAGAGGATCGCGCGTATCCGGTTGCGCAAAATCGGTGCTGACCTAAGCTTTGGGCAAGGCGAAACACTTTTGCCGGGCACCCCCCGGAACAATCGCCGCGATGCGCAATCATTAGAGCGTGGATATCAAAAGGAGATGCGCATGCTCATCAGGTCACTGACCCTGACACTCTTGCTGGCGATTGCCGGCCCCCTGTTCGCCGCCGACGGCGATTCCCCTCTGGACGTCGACAAGGGCATCAACCGCCCGGTGATCGTGATCGCTTCCAGTACGGTCGATTCTTATTGGGTCAGCCTGAAAAAAGCGCTGGACGACCCGGCCAACAAACAAGGCATCGCCGACCGCAAGATCAAGGTTTATACCATCCTGAGCATGAGTGGTCAGGTCGATGGCAAAAGTCTGGAGCAGCAGCAAACCATGGCGTTGCTGCGCTCGCTGAAGCTGGGCGCCGGGGCGTATCCGAAAGTCTTCCTGGTGGGCAAGGATGGAGAGACCAAACTGACGGCTTCGGGGGATGAAGCGGCGGCGGTCGATTTGAAGAAGATTTTCGACACCATTGATGCGCTGCCTGCCGCCGAGAAAGAAACTACTTCCACCGTGGTGACGGCCCCGGCTGCTGCAGAACCGGCGCCGGCCAAAGGCGCGAAAGGAACTAAACCGGCGAAGCCGACCAAACCGGCCAAGCCGCCGGAAATGCCAGATGACTGATTGAGGTTGGCTCTGAATAAAAATGGCGAACGTTATAAAGCGTTCGCCATTTTTTTTGCCCGCCGGAATGACCCCGATGCTTTGAATATCAGGGCAGGAGCTGACGGATGACATTGACCAGAACCGGAGAAAAAGCCGCGAGCTGGCCATTCTTGGGAGTCAACATGTCATCAAGGAGAATGCCCAGTAGCTCTTCATCTTCAAGGTCATCGGGTTGCATGCCTCCTGTAAAGATCAGCTGATCAACCAGCTGTTTCCGCGCCCCTATGAGTCCGCGATTGCTTTCTTCGGTATGACCGAGATTCAAAATTTCCAGAGCTGAATTTGCGCGGTCAGTTTTGCCGGTCACTCTACCGGACAGATAAAACTTCAATTCCGCCTCGCATTCCTCCATCAAAGGCGTCAGATCTAGTGGGCGGGTGCCTCGATGATGTCCACATTGATTCTGGCGCTGGCAACTGGCGACGATGTTGGTGAACTCCAATGTGCGATTGGGGGCTTTATCTTGGGCTTCAACGTGCTCGTTATGTGAGTTGTCGCCTGCAATGGTTTGGCAGCAATAGGCGCAAAGGCTGAACTGTTCCGCTATACAGGCCGTGCGCACGCTCACACGTTCTTCGCTGGGCAGGTCCCGGTAACGCGATGTGGTGTTGGCTCGCTTCCACCTGATGAGTTGGTCCGGCTCGGGTCCCTTAGTGATCTTACGCACGGCGCAACTCCAGCTTGCGCAGCAACAGCGCTGCTTTCGCCAGTTCGATATGACCGTCTGGAAGTTCTTCTGCCAGTTCGGCGAATAGCTTCTGTGCGGTTTCCAGATCACCGTCCTGCAAGCGTTCGAGCAGTGCGTTCAAGCGTTTTTGAACGTCGCTGTTGCGGATATCGGTGTCCATGACTTCCAGCAGCACCTGATTGGCATCGAGTCCGTACAGGCCGTTGTGTTCGTGGAGTTCTCCGTCATTGAGCACGTAAACCAGCACATCCTTGGCGTCGCTGATGACCAGTGGCGAGTGAGTGGTCAGCACGAACTGGCAGTTGGGGAAGGTTTCGCTCAGTTGGCGGATCAGACTGCGCTGCCATTTCGGGTGCAAGTGCAGATCCACTTCGTCGATCAGCACAATTCCGTCGCCGTGGAGTGGGTTGTCCAGGGACTGGTTCATCATTGCCAGGCGGCGGGCGATATCGCCGACCAGCGCCATCATCGACTTTTCACCTTGGGAGAGCTGGGCGACGTTGAGGGTGACGCCGTCCTTGTCGATGGCCATGTGCAGGCGTGGTTTTCGTTGCACGCGCAGGTTGGTGAAGCCGGGCATGAAAGCGGCGATGGCTGAGCGGACGGCTGTTAGTTGACGGTCGCGGGAGGAGGCTTTCAGTTTGGACAGGGTTTGCCAGACCTCGCTGTTCGGGCCAAATTTTTCTGAAATTTCAGCCAGCGCCGAATCGGAAATGCCGGTTTCGTTTTCGCTGTCTTCGCGCTCGCGGAACCACTCGAAGAAGCGGCGAAAGTCGACACCTCGGTTTAGTGCGTTGTCGTAGCCGTCTAGTTGGTCAAAGGTGTGTTTGGTTTTTATTTTTAGCGGGATTTCTAGAACCGAGCGTTCTACTGGATAGTAGGCAACTAACGGTAACGATGCCCTTTCATTAGTGGTTAGTTGATTGCGGTAATGATCTGCCAGTAGGCTCGCTTCCAGCAGTGAGCTATGAAGATTAGCTTTTCGTCCACGACGAACACGTACAAGGCCCCAAATGAACAGAGAGGCTTCAGAATCAGCATTAGGAAGTTTTGTGCGCGGATGAGAAGTATCGGCAATCTGAATGAGGACAATGCTGCCATTGGTACCCATCCGAATGTCTTCGTCGGAAATGTGGTTTCCGTTGCCTTTCTCATTACGAATTCTGGCGATAAACCAACTTAAAGAAGTAGCTAGTGACTTCAGCAGGGTGGTTTTTCCGGCGCCGTTGTTTCCTACGAGGACCGTGACATTTGATGGGTGCGCGTTCGTTGGTGCTAGCTGAATCTCCAACTCGGCAAACCTGCCGATATTTTCGATAAAAAATTTGTTAATTTCCATTACAACGCCCTTCGAGGGTCAGTCGGTTTAAAAGCTTTGGCGCGCATTATGTCATCCCCGGCCACGGATTGATTCGATGGAGTGTAGATACTCCATCTCACCCGGTCACTCATGAAAATAGTTGCCGCATATTCCAGCTTGATGAGCTGCGCAACACCCTTCAATCCCGTCGGACATTTCCTTCAAAACGCGGGGGCGTTGGTGAACTGGTGGCTTGAGTCGTACGCCGATAACCTCATTGGGCCGCTGCAAAATCAGCGGTCGGATGTGGAAGTCCGGTTTTCAGACTCATTCACCAAGCACCGTAAAGCGCATGGCGACATCTTTTATGTCAACATCGCGGCCTTATGGTGGCTGTACGCGGGAGCGCTTTCGAGTGCACCGGGTTCGGGTGATTGGCTCGGTCTTCCACACCTGCGTACAGCTGCCACCCTCATGTGGAAGTGAGATGGGTAGCGTTTTTTACAATCCCATCGGAGTTACACCCGTGAAGAAAACGGATTTCGAATCACCTGACATTTCCACCGAATCAACCAAACCCCGCTACATCCCTATCACCGGCATCGACTGCCACTTCCCCTACCTCCTGATCGACCGCGAAGCCCCGGTAGATGTACTCCACGGCACCGCCGCCTACCGCTTGCGCAGCGTGACCCAGTTGCTGGAAACACTTTCGTTAGGCGACGGCATTGGCCATGACGCCTTGCTGCTGCAGGACTTCGCCCGGGTATTGGCAATCCCTCTACGCGACAGCTGCGACCTGATGGATGTGCTGGGCTGGAAGCTACAGGCGTAGTTTCAAACCCTCAAACCAAAACGGGCGACCTTCTCAGGTCGCCCGTTTTTTTATGGCGTGATTACCGGGTCAATTCACCCAGAATCCTGTGCGCAATCTTCACTCGCTCTCCATTCGGATAATTGCGGTTCGCCAGAATCACGATACCGACTTTCTTCGACGGCACGAACGCGACATACGCGCCGTAGCCAGCGGTGGAGCCAGTCTTGTTCAGCAGTACGTTCGCCGGTTCAGGCTGTGGCGGATTCAGCCATTTGACCTTGTGCGCCTCCATGGCCATTGGCGTCGAATTGCCGTCCAGCAGGCGGTCGAGGCTGATGGGGTAGGCGTAGCGTTCCCAACCCAGGCCCTGGGTCATGTCGCCGACGGTGTAGTAGCCGGTGTGGGTGAGGGCGATGGCTTTCTGCAGCGGGGTTTCGAGTTTGGCGGTGTCGAGGTTGGCCTCGACGTATTGCAGCAGGTCGGCTGCGCTGGTTTTCACGCCGTAGGCTTCGGAATCGAGGGCGCCGGGGCTGACACGAACCGGTTTGTTGTTCTTGTCATAGCCTTGGGCGTAGAGCTTCTCTTCAGAGGCCGGCACCGACAGGAAGGTGTGCTTGAGCCCGAGTTTCGGCAGCAGGGTTTCGGTCATGGCCTGATTGAACGGCTGGCCGAGGCTTTTTGCGGCCAGGTAGCCGAACAGGCCGATGCTCGGGTTGGAATACAGGCGATGGCTGCCGGCCGGATACGTCGGTTTCCACTGTTGGTAATAGCCGAGCATTTTGTCGGCGGAATCCGCGGCGTCCGGGAATTGCAGCGGCAGGCCGCCGGCGCTGTAGGTGCCCAGTTGCAGCAGGCTGATGTGGTCGAAGGCGCTGCCTTTCAGTTCGGGCCAGTGCTGGCTGGCCTTGTCGGAGAACTCCAGTTTGCCGCTGGCCTGGGCGTAGGCGGCGAGGGTTGCGGTGAAGGTTTTGCTCACCGAGCCGATTTCGAACAGGGTGTTTTCATTCACCGCTTGCCCGGTGCTTTTGTCAGCGACACCGTAGTTAAAGTAATGTGCCTTGCCGTCGACGGTCACGGCCACGGCCAGCCCCGCAATGTCCTGTTGTTGCATGACCGGGGTCACGGTGGCCTTGACCAGCGCCTGCAGCTGATCGTCGGTTTGCGGGGCGGCCAGGCAGGTGGCGGCGCTGAAGAAAAGTCCGAAAGCGCTGTAGGACTTGAGTTTGTTCAGGTTGATCGAAGACATGCGTGAACCACTCTCCATGAGTGTTGATGGTTTATCCCGCTACACTGCGAGCGTTTTCCGTCGGGCCGGCTGATCGGCGCCGCCAAATCTAGGCAGTCCGGCGTCTTTCGACAAACGATGAAAACTCGGATGAGCCATTAGAAAAATTTGGGATTTGGCATGATTCGACCTCAATTGCCCTTGAATGCATTACGAGCCTTTGAAGCCTCTGCGCGCCACCTGAGCTTCACTCGTGCGGCCGTGGAGTTGTGCGTAACCCAGGCGGCCGTCAGCCATCAGGTCAAAAGCCTGGAAGCGCAACTCGGCGTGATCCTGTTCAAACGCCTGCCCCGTGGGCTGATGCTGACCGGCGAGGGCGAAACCCTGCTGCCGGTGCTGACCACGTCGTTCGATCATATCGCGCAGATGCTCGAGCGTCTGGCGGGCGGGCAATATCGGGAAATGCTCACGGTCGGTGCGGTAGGCACCTTCGCGGTGGGTTGGTTGTTGCCGAGGCTGGCGGACTTTCAGGCGAAACATCCGCTCATAGATTTGCGGCTGTCGACCAACAACAACCGGGTGGACGTGGCCGCCGAAGGGCTGGATTACGCGATCCGGTTTGGCGCCGGGGCGTGGCACGGCATCGAGGCGACCCGTTTGCTGGAGGCGCCGTTGTCGGTGCTGTGCGTGCCGGAAATCGCCCGACAGTTGCACGCGCCGGGGGATCTTTTGCAGCAGCGTTTGCTGCGTTCCTATCGCACCGATGAGTGGCCGGAGTGGTTTCACGCAGCCGGTCTGGCGACCCATGCCGCGCCGCCCCAGAGCATCGTGTTCGACTCGTCGCTGGCGATGATGGAGGCGGCGTTGCAGGGCGGCGGGGTGGCACTGGCGCCGCCGTTGATGTTTGCCCGGCAACTGGCGGCGGATCTGATCCGCCAACCCTTTGCCATCGAAATCACCACCGGCAGCTACTGGCTGACGCGCTTGCAGTCACGGCCTGAGACGTCGGCGATGGCGGCGTTCAGGCACTGGTTGCTGGAGGCTGCGCAGGCCTAGCGCACCAGGCACGGCTTCTTGTTATCGAACGTCCACCCCGGAATCAGAAACTGCATCGCCACGCTGTCATCCCGCGCACCCAGGCCCATGCCTTTATAGAGTTCGTGGGCCTTGGCCATTTGATCCATGTCCAGTTCCACGCCCAGCCCCGGTTTCTTCGGCACTTGCACGCAGCCGTCGACGATTTGCAGCGGCGCCTTGGTCAGGCGCTGGCCGTCCTGCCAGATCCAGTGGGTGTCGATGGCGGTGATGTCGCCCGGCGCGGCGGCCGCGACGTGGGTGAACATCGCCAGGGAAATGTCGAAGTGGTTGTTGGAGTGCGAGCCCCAGGTCAGGCCCCATTCGTGGCACATCTGCGCCACGCGCACCGAACCCTGCATGGTCCAGAAATGCGGGTCGGCCAGCGGAATGTCGACCGACTGCAACTGGATCGCATGGCCCATTTCACGCCAGTCGGTGGCGATCATGTTGGTGGCGGTTTTCAGCCCGGTGGCCCGACGGAATTCAGCCATCACTTCACGGCCCGAGTAACCGTTTTCTGCACCGCACGGGTCTTCGGCGTAGGCCAGCACATGATGCTGGTCGCGGCACAGACGGATCGCTTCTTTCAATGACCACGCGCCGTTCGGATCGAGGGTAATGCGGGCGTCGGGGAAGCGCTCGGCCAGTGCGGTCACCGCTTCGATTTCGGCATCACCGCTGAGTACGCCGCCCTTGAGCTTGAAGTCCTTGAAGCCATAACGCGCGTGGGCAGCCTCGGCCAGGCGCACCACGGCGTCGGCGGTCATGGCTTTCTCGTGACGCACGCGGAACCAGTCATTGTCGGCATCCGGTTCGCTGCGGTAGGCGAGGTCGGTTTCCCGACGATCGCCCACGTAGAACAGGTAACCGAGCATCTTCACTTCATCACGCTGCTGGCCTTCGCCGAGCAATGCCGCCACCGGCACGTCGAGATGCTGGCCGAGCAGGTCGAGCAGGGCGGCTTCCAGCCCGGTGACCGCGTGAATGGTGATGCGCAGGTCGAAGGTTTGCAGGCCACGGCCACCGGCATCGCGGTCGGCAAAGGTCTGGCGCACTTGGTTGAGGATCTTCTGATACGTGCCGATCGGGCTGCCGACCACCAGACTGCGCGCGTCTTCAAGAGTCTGGCGGATACGTTCGCCGCCGGGCACTTCACCGACCCCGGTGTGGCCGGCGTTGTCCTTGAGGATGACGATGTTGCGGGTGAAAAACGGCCCGTGGGCGCCGCTCAGGTTGAGCAGCATGCCGTCGTGGCCGGCTACCGGGATGACTTGCATCTCGGTGATGATCGGGGCTTTGGCGATGTCGTGTGCGGTCATTTGGGATTGTCCTTTCAAGCGTGTTTTGGCGCGGCATCGGCCACGGCGACTTCAGGTGCGGATTTGGGTGTCATACGAGCGGCGAACACGATGATCGCGGCGATGATCGAGGTCGCGGCCAGACCATAGAGGCCGCCCTGGATCGAGCCGGTGTGTTGTTCCAGCAAACCGAAAGTGGTGGGGGCGACGAAGCCGCCGAGGTTGCCCACCGAGTTGATCAGCGCGATCACGGCAGCGGCGATCCGCGCATCGAGATAGGCCTGCGGGATCGGCCAGAACAGTGACGAGGCGGATTTGAAACCCAGTGCGGCAAAGCAGATCGCGACGAAGGCAAAAATCGGCCCACCGGTGGTGGACATGAACATCCCCGCGGCGGCGATCAGCAATGCAGTGGCGACCCACGCTTGCTGGTGTTTCCACTTCGCCGAGAATGAGGCGAACGCATACATGCCGATGATCGACAGCAGCCACGGAATCGAGTTGAACAGGCCGACCTGGAAGTCGCTCATCTCGCCCATCTTCTTGATGATGCTCGGCAGCCAGAACGTCGCGGCGTAGATGGTCAATTGAATGAAGAAGTAGATCAGGCAGAACAGGATGATCTGGCGATCCTTGAGCAGTTTGCCCAGCGACGGCCGGATCGGGGTCGCGGCTTCGCGGGCTTTCTGTTCATCGTCGATCGCTTTGACCAGCGCATCCTGCTCGGCGCGGGTCAGCCATTTCGCATCGTGGGGTTTGGCGTCGAGCCAGAACCAGACGAATACGCACAGGCCAACCGAGAACATCCCTTCAATGAAATACATCCACTGCCAGCCGTGCATGCCCAGACCTTCGATCTGCAACAGCAGACCGGACAACGGGCCGGAAATCAGCGAGGCCACGGCCGAACCGCTGAGGAAGATCGCAATCGCCTTGCCGCGCTCGGCCCCCGGCAACCAGCGTGTGAAGTAGTAGATCACCCCGGGAAAGAACCCGGCCTCGGCCACGCCCAACAGAAATCGCAGGATGTAGAAGTGGGTTTCGTTCTGGATGAACGCCATGCCGGCGGCCACCAGGCCCCAAGTGAGCATGATGCGGGTCAGCCAGATTCGTGCGCCGACCTTTTGCAGCAGCATGTTGGAGGGGACTTCGAACAGCGCGTAACCGATGAAGAACAGTCCGGCACCGAAACCGTAGGCCGCGGCACCGATGCCGAGGTCGTGTTCCATGTGGGTGCGGACGAAGCCGATGTTCACCCGGTCAATGTAATTGACGATGAACATGATGACGAACAGCGGCAGGACGTGGCGTTTGACTTTGGCAATGGCGGAGGACAGCACGGAATCGGCGCCCTCGTTCATCCCGGCAATGGATGATTTCACTTGGTTTTCTCCCACTCGTTATTTTTATGCGGGGTATGTCTGGTGTTGCGTTGTTGATAGACATCATACAACTAGGTTTTTTTGTCCTACAAGCGGGAGTGCTCAATCAAATTTGTCTACGGGGAGTGGTTTTTATGCTTTTTCAGATATTAATTGCCGTATTTGTTGGCTTTGGTAAGGGTTGTGTCAGATATGAGAAAGCTTTCTAGGGCAGTGATCGTGGGGCGATTGCTCGGCGAAGTGCGTGGTTTTCTAGCTAAAATCGAGTGTTGTCATACAAGTTTGGCCCCGAAATTCATAGGAGCTCATACAAGTCATCGCCGCCAGTGCTACGATCGGTTTGCCTCGATCACCGGAACCGACCATGCAAGAAGACCTCGACGCTCCCGCTCGTAAACGCGCGCACAACCTGGCCCATGATCTGGTGGAAAAACTCACCCAGAGCATCCTGCTCGGCCAGATGTTGCCCGGTGACAAGTTGCCGTCGGAAAACTCGATCGTTCAGGAACACGGCGTCAGTCGCACCGTGGTGCGTGAGGCGATTTCAAAATTGCAGGCGTCGGGGCTGGTGGAGACGCGGCACGGCATCGGCACCTTCGTGATCGAGCGCGCGCCGGAGCAGGGATTGCGGCTGAATGTCGACACCGCGCTGGGCGTGCGCAGCATTCTCGAATTGCGCATGGGACTGGAGACGCAAGCGGCGGCACTGGCTGCGCAGCGCCGCACCGAGCAACAACTGGCGCAGATGCGTCAGGCGCTGGACGACTATCAGCGTCTATTGGCCAACAACGACAGTTGCGTCGAGGCCGACCGGCGCTTCCACCTGCTGATTGCCGAAGCCACCGGCAATGTCTGCTTCACCGAAATCATGCAGCACCTGGGCAGCGCAATGATCCCGCGCACCCGGGTCAACGCGGCCGAGCGCGGGGCGGTGGATTTGAGCAAGCTCGGGCAACTGGCGAATCTTGAGCATGAAGCGATCCTCAATGCGATCAAGCGTCAGGACCCGGACGCGGCGCGTGCGGCGATGTGGCTGCACCTGACCAATAGTCGTGACCGGTTTTCGGCGGGCGGCGCCTAACGCCCCCCCCCCCGCGACTCAAGTCTCTATGGCCCGCACCACCGTCGGCCGCTCCAGATTCAACGCCAGGACACTGATCAGCACTACCGCCGAGCCCACCAGCACCAATAGCGTCGGGCGCTCACCTAAACCCACCGAGGCAATCCCCATCGCGGTCGGCGGAATCAGGTACAGCGTCATCGTCGCCCGACTCAGATCCACATGCTTGAGCACGAATGCCCACGCCAGATAGGCGAGGGCGCTGGGAAACACGCCCAGACCCAGCACCGCCCATTGCACCCGCAGTGGCGCACTGGCCACGCTGTCGGCCAGCCCCGGCAAGTAGATCAACAGCAACAGTGTGCCGGACCACACCGTGTAACAAACCAGCGTCAGCCCGTCGTAGCGTCCGGCGTGGTGTTTTTGCAGAGCGAAGTAAACGCTCCATGACACGGCGGCCAGCAGGATCAATAAACCGTGCGCGTCGAGGCTGCCGAGGCCGCGATCGCCGCTGACCACGATCACCACGCCGACGAATCCCAGCAACACACAACCCCAGCGCCAGACGCTGACCCGATCCTTGAACAGGAACCGCGCCAGCAGCGTGCTGAACAGTGGCGTCGATTGCGCCAGCACACTCGACGCGCCAGCGCTGACGCTTTGCTGACCAATGTTCAGCACCACGTGATGCAGGCTGACGGCAAAGAAGCCCAGGGCAAACAACAGCGGCAAATCCTGCAGGCGCGGCAGATGAATGCCCTTGAAACCTGCAATCACCGCCATGAAAAGCGACGCCAGCAGAAACCGCAGCAAGGCCAGATGACCGGGGTCGTAGGCTTGCAGGCCGATGTGGATGCCGGTCGGCGAATAGGCCCAGCAACCGACCACGAAAGCCATGGCCAACAGAATTTTCAAAGGCGAAGTGGAAGGCATGAGCGAGGCACCAAGAGGGTTGATGCGCCAAGTATCCGGGCGGTCAATCATTCGTCACAACTGACTTATACTGCGCCAACCATTCACTGTGAGTGACGAATTATGGAGCTGGCGCAGATCCGCATGTTCAAGACCGTGGCCGAGGTCGGCAGCATCGCCAAAGCGGCTGAAAAGCTGTTTTGCGTCCCGTCGAATATCACGGCACGGATCAAATCCCTGGAAGCGGAACTGGGTGTGGCGTTGTTTCTGCGCGAAGGGCGCGGGCTGCGGATCAGTCCGGCGGGGCAGACCTTTCTCGCTTATGCAGAGAAGATTCTGGCACTGACGGCTGAAGCCAAGCGCGCAGTCGATCCTGCCGCCGAACCTTCCGGGCCGCTACGCATCGGCGCCATCGAATCTTCGGCGACCGGGCGTTTGCCGCGCCTGCTGGCAAAATTTCACAAGCGCTACCCGAACGTGGCGCTGGAACTGACCACCGGCACCTGGGGGCAACTGCTCGACGATACCGTCAGCCATCGACTCGACGGCGCGATCGTTGCGGTGGACGTCGAGCGCTCGCAGCTCAAGCGCACGCCGATGTATCGCGAAGAATTGCTGCTGATCGCATCGACCTCGTTCGGGCCGGTGCGCGACCTCGACGATTTGCAGGACAAAACCGTGTTCATGTGGCCGCAAGGCTGTCCGTATCGCGCCGCGTTGGAGCACTGGCTGTTGCGTAAGGGCCTGGCGTTGCCGATTGTCAGTCTGGCCAGTTACGGGGCGATTGTCGGTTGCGTGAGTGCCGGCGCCGGCGTGGCCCTGGTGCCTAAAGGCGTGTTCGAGCAATACGCCAAAGGCGCGGGGTGTGCGGGTTACGAATTCCCGGAACTGGCGGCCATCGACAACTTGTTCTACTGGCATGAAAACGCCGGGGTGCACCCGGCGCGTGAGGCATTTGTGGCGATGTTGCGCGAGGAGTTCGCTGGATAAAGCAATCACCTTCACCCTGACCCCTCATGAGGGATACGGGGCGACTTGACGGTCTTGCATCAACCATCGGCGCTATGGTTTACCGGCGCGAATTCTGCTTTTACGAAATATGTTTTTTCTTCAGCTTCCAGATTCGAATTGCCTGCCTGTGCGCCGACTTCAACTAGTTTTGCCTTAACTGACAGTTCCAGGTTTTTGTCCGTGGAGAATGACGTGGTCTCTTTTATTTCCAGTGAGGCTGTCAGGCACCCGCCGACTTCGCGGGCGAATACGACAGCCTTCCAGGATGGCTCGTAGGAAAGCCAAAAGAAGTTGTCTCGATCGGCTTTGCTGTCTGCTTTCCAGGATCTGCCAGTTAGCGAGAATTCACGAGTGTCGAGTGTGTCAGTGTCGCGCTCAGTTTTACCCATGTAACTGGCATCTCCACCTCCCAGGGAGCCGGCTTGCACCGACACTCCTCCGGTAATGGTATTGCGGGTTTTGTCCGAGGCTTTTTTGGTAATGCTGATTTTCGTAGCCCCGAGATGGACTAGCAGCTTGATCAGTTCTGACTCGCGCTCTTCCAGAAGGATTGCATCGTAGCTGTCGCTTGGGATGTACAGTTTCCCATTTTCCGGATTTGGGTAGTCATTCAGTGGGTGTTTACGGTACGCCTTGCCAACAACGGGGTGCCCAGGCTGGAAGCGATATCCAGCGTCTTTTGCTTGGCTGCGGGACAACGAATGGTGTCGTATGTACGCTGCGAGCGAACGTGATTCCTCTGTTATGACTGGGAGCGGTTGCTCGGGTGTGGCACTGCGATCTTTTGTGAAAAGCGATCCGCCAATGCTTGCTGCACCCGCTGCAGCGGCGCCAGCTATCAGAGAAATTGGCAGCATAGGAGTCAGGAATGACGACGCGGACAGGGCCGCTAGCGCAGCCGCAGTTGGCCCTGAATAGTTGGGTTTTGCACTCAGGAGCGCAGGGTCTTGACCTGAGAGTGTGAAGTTTGGGGTGTAGCGTGAGTCATCTATTTCAGAGGGGGCGGATGCAGGCTGGTCTTCGACGATGTATATGAGGTCTAGCATTGGATAACGCTCCTTGTAGGCCAAGCACTTGGTTGCCCCGCCGTCATTTTGTGATCGATTCCTGGCAAGGGAAGTGTTTTTTGATCTCTCTGTTTATCGGCGTTA
This sequence comes from Pseudomonas sp. GW456-12-10-14-LB2, assembly GCF_002884345.1. Taxonomy (NCBI): domain Bacteria; kingdom Pseudomonadati; phylum Pseudomonadota; class Gammaproteobacteria; order Pseudomonadales; family Pseudomonadaceae; genus Pseudomonas; species Pseudomonas sp. GW456-12-10-14-LB2. The sequence goes on along the minus strand of NZ_POHV01000006.1, from coordinate 154,789 downwards.
CTCGACAAGTCTTGATGGCCGCCATCCATGTCGCCTTGCCCGATTGGAGGTTTCTACTCTGAGTAGGGCGGATTGGATAATTAGGCGGCGCCGATATCCCGCATCAATAACCCGAAGCGCAAATCCACCGCATCCGGAATCGGCAGGTACACCGTGTGCCCGTCCCCCGGCGCCACGTCGATGGCTTCACCTTTCAGGTTCTGCAGTTCATGCAGATCAAAATGGAAGTTGCCCTTGGGCGTCATCAGTTCCAGATGATCGCCCAGTGCGAAGCGGTTTTTCACCTTGACCTCGGCCAGTCGATCCCGGCGCTCGCCGGTCAGTTCACCCACAAACTGCTGATGCTCCGACACTGAGCTGCCGTTCTGATAGTTCTGGTATTCGTCATGCACATGGCGGCGCAGGAAACCTTCGGTGTAGCCGCGCTGGGCGAGGGATTCCAGATCGGTCATCAGGCTGCGGTTGAATTCGCGGCCGGCCACCGCATCGTCGATGGCCCGGCGATAGACCTGGGTGGTGCGTGCGCAATAGAAGTGCGATTTTGTCCGGCCTTCGATCTTCAGTGAGTGCACGCCCATGCGGGTCAGGCGTTCGACGTGCTGCACCGCGCGCAGGTCCTTGGCGTTCATGATGTAGGTGCCGTGTTCGTCTTCGAAGGCCGGCATCAGCTCGCCGGGACGGTTGGCTTCCTGCAACAGGAACACCTGATCGGTGGGGGCGCCGAGGCCGAGGGTCGGTTGCGGTTCGAAGGTCTGCACGATTTCGCCGAGATGGTTTTCGCTGGCTTCCTGCGCCGAGTATTTCCAGCGGCAGGCGTTGGTGCAGGTGCCCTGATTGGCGTCGCGCTTGTTCATGTAACCCGAGAGCAGGCAGCGGCCGGAGTAGGCCATGCACAGTGCGCCGTGGACGAACACTTCCAGCTCCATGCCCGGCACTTGTTCGCGGATTTCGCCGATCTCTTCGAGCGACAGTTCACGGGACAGGATGATTCGGCTCAGCCCTTGTTGCTGCCAGAACTCGACACTCGCCCAGTTCACCGTGTTGGCCTGCACCGACAGGTGGATTGGCATGTGCGGAAAGTGTCGGCGTACCAGCATGATCAGTCCGGGGTCGGACATGATCAGCGCATCCGGCGCCATCTCGATCACTGGTGCAAGATCCTTGAGGAAGGTCTTCAGCTTGGCGTTGTGCGGCGCGATGTTGACCACCACGTAGAAGCGCTTGCCCTGGGCCTGGGCTTCACGGATGCCGAGCGCGAGATTGGCGTGATCGAACTCGTTGTTGCGCACCCGCAGGCTGTAGCGCGGCTGGCCGGCATACACTGCATCGGCCCCGTAGGCGAAGGCGTAGCGCATATTTTTCAGGGTGCCGGCGGGGGCGAGCAGTTCGGGGGTGAAGGAGGTCGTCATGGCGGCGTCGGTCGCAAAAGCGCGGCAGGGTAGAGCAGTTGTGCCGAGGGTTTATTGATCTGGATCTATGCTCCATGAAGAAACAGGGCACTCGTGCTGACGCTGGTTGACTAAACGGGACGGGCGCGGGTGGCGCCTGACTGACCTGGACCGGACATGAACCAAAAGAGTCTGCAATTCAAATCCCTCACCGTGCTGCTGTTTCTGGTGACGGTCGCTTTTATCTGGATCCTGCTGCCGTTCTACGGCGCGGTGTTCTGGGCGGTGATCCTCGGCATCCTGTTCGCACCGATGCAGCGCCAGTTGCAACTGAAATTCGGCTGGCAACGCAACCTCACATCCTTGTGTACCTTGAGCATCTGCCTGGTGATCGCAATCTTGCCGGTGATCATCCTCAGTGTGCTGCTGGTGCAGGAAGGGGCCACGCTCTACGACAATATCGAAAGCGGCAAGCTCGATATCGGCGCCTATCTGGCGCAGTTCAAGCACAGCCTGCCACCGTACTTTCAGCATCTGCTCGACCGTTTCGGCATGGGCGAGCTCAATGCCCTGCGCGAAAAGATCGTCAAGGCCGCCATGCAGGGCAGTCAGGTGCTGGCGAGCCAAGCCTTCAGTTTCGGCCAAGGCACGTTCGAATTCGTGGTGAGTTTTTTCATCATGTTGTACCTGTTGTTTTTCTTCCTGCGCGACGGCGCCGAACTGGCGCGCAAGGTGCGCACCGCGATCCCGCTGGAGGAGCATCACAAGCGTCGTTTGCAGCTGAAATTCAACCGCGTGGTGCGCGCCACGGTGAAGGGCAATCTGCTGGTGGCGATCACGCAGGGTGCGCTGGGCGGGGCGATTTTCTGGTTTCTCGACATTCCCAGCTCATTGCTCTGGGCGGTGCTGATGGCGTTTCTGTCGTTGCTGCCGGCGGTGGGGGCGGGAATTGTCTGGGTACCGGTCGCGGCGTACTTTCTGCTCAGCGGGATGATCTGGCAGGGGGTGGTGCTGGGGTTGTTCGGGGTATTCGTGATCGGTCTGGTGGATAACCTGTTGCGCCCGATCCTGGTGGGCAAGGACACCCGGATGCCGGACTACATGATCCTGATCTCGACCCTGGGCGGATTGGCCGTCTTCGGGCTCAACGGCTTTGTGATCGGGCCGCTGATCGCGGCCCTGTTCATGTCGAGCTGGGCGCTGTTCATCGAGAGCAAACCGAAAGTGCAGCTGCCTTAGGCCTTGAACGGATCGTTGACCAGTTGCTGCGACAGTGCCTGGGCGGCCGGCAAGGATGTGAGCGGGCCGCTGACCGGCTCGCCGTCGCGAACCAGATACCAGCAGGCGAGCAAGCCCAGCTCTCTGAGCGATGCGGGAACGGCGCTGCCGATAACGGACATGATTTGAACCTGAGCCATGAGAAGTACCTCCATCAATCTATGGAGCTACCTTAGGGAATTGGCCTTTTCAGGAACAATCAACGCTTTCGATAGTGGTCATTGACGCCAGTGAGGACTGGCTCAATCCACCACTTGATCGAGCATGTGCACAATCTCGTGTTCGTTGATAAAACCCTTGCGCACCAGGTTTTCCGCCAGTAGCGAGAGAAACTTCGCCGTGCGGTGGCCTTCCAGGTGCTTGAGCTCGGTCAGGGCGTTGTAGACCTTGCTCGAGGTGCATAAACCGACGATGCGGTGTGGATTCTGTGTAGGCATTCAAGTCGTCCTTGTTGTTATCAACCTGTTGTATGCGGACGGATTCAGAGTGCGGTTCCGTCATGACAAATAGATGACCGTTTGTGTTTTGCCCCCGACGGTCGAGTCCATCATGCCGACTTTAACGGTTCAAACTGTCCCCACAGCGACCTTGGCGAGATTTTTTCAGACCTTGGCCGACGGACGGTTGGCTTTTCCGTGGGCAATAATCTGCGAGCAATAAAAAGCCCCGCTCTCAAGCGGGGCTTTGTGTTTCGGTTACCAGCGCGGGCCACCGTAATAGTGTGGCCGGCCGTAATAACCGCGCGGCGGGCCGTAATAGACCGGGGCCGGTTGGACGTAGACCGGTTGCTGCACATAAACCGGGGCCGGCTGATAGTAGACCGGTGGCGGCGGTTGCTGCACGTAGACCGGTGCCGGTTGAGCGTAAACAGGCTGTTGGACGTACACCGGCCGATCCTGGTTGATGAGCGCCGAGCCGATGATGGCCGAGCCGACGATCGCACCAAATACCGCCGGGCCCTGCCAGCCACCGCCGTGGGCTTCTGCCTGACCCGTGATCGCGAATGCACCAATCAACAAGGCCACGATGGGGAGTTTACGAATCATGATAATTCCTCGGTTCTTCGACCCGGCGTCCGGGCCTGCAACAGGCTCGGGATGGCGCGGGGATACTTCTAAGACAGCAACATTTTGAAAAACAGCACGGCCGCTAAGTAAATTTTGTGTAAGGTCTGTACCGGTTTGTTTACCGGATTTCCGGCATCGGCTGTGATGCCCGGAACAGACCGCCTTATGATCGTTCAGAACCCGATGGCCTGGCTAATCCCGTCCATCCGAAAGTGCATTCGAAGGAGCCTCCCATGCAGATGAACCCCAACAAAGACACCCAATTGTGCATGTCCCTGTCTGGGCGTCCCGGGAATTTCGGTCTGCGTTTTCATAACCATTTGTATGAACAACTGGGTCTGAATTTCTACTACAAGGCGTTCAGCAGCCAGGACCTTCCCGGTGCGGTCGGCGGGATCCGCGCGCTGGGGATTCGCGGTTGCGGCGTGTCGATGCCGTTCAAGGAAGCCTGCATTGCGCTGGTCGATGAACTGGATGCTTCGGCGGCGGCGATCCAGTCGATCAACACCATCGTCAACACCAACGGCCATCTCAAGGCCTACAACACCGATTACATCGCCATTGCTCAGTTGCTGGAAACCCACGCGGTGCCGAAGGACACGACTTTCGCCCTGCGCGGCAGCGGCGGCATGGCCAAGGCTGTGGCCAGTGCCTTGCGCGATGGCGGTTACAAAAATGGTTTGATCGTGGCCCGCAACGAGCGCGCCGGCCGCGCGCTGGCGGATTCCCTGAGCTATCGCTGGCAGGCGGAACTGGGTGACGAGCGCCCGCAGATGTTGATCAACGTAACTCCGGTCGGGATGGATGGCGGTCCGGAAGCGGGTCAGCTTTCTTTTGAGGTGGATGTGATCAAGTCTGCCGACACCGTGTTCGATGTGGTGGCGATCCCCTCGGAAACCCCGCTGATCGTGCGCGGTCGTGCCGAAGGCAAAAAAGTGATCACCGGGCTGGAAGTGATAGCGATCCAGGCGCTGGAGCAGTTCGTGCTGTACACCGGCGTGCGGCCGACTGTCGAGCAGTTCGATGCGGCGGTGGCGTTTGCCCGTAGCTGATGGAGTCTGAGCAACGGCATATTCGCCCGGATTTGTCGTTGCCTATACTGCCGGATCAGCAAGCACAGACTTGCCCATCACAAAAGCCGAGGTTTGCATGCATCCGCCCATTCTCAACCTGAATGACGTCGAACTCGAACCGCTTCCCGAAGCCCTGTCCCCCGAGGGCGAAACCGCCGGGCGTTATCAGCAACGGTTCGCCCGGGTCGGCCAGCAATTGGGCGCGCAGAAGCTCGGATATCGTCTGTATGCGCTGCCGCCGGGCATGCGCGGCAGTCCGTTTCACAGTCATCGGGTCAATGAGGAAATGTTTTACGTGGTGGCCGGGGAAGGGGAGGTGCGCCTCGGCGCCGAACGTTTCCCGATCCGCGCCGGTGACGTGATCGCCTGTCCGCCGGGCGGCCCGGAAGCCGCGCATCAGATCATCAATACCAGTGCTGCGGAGCTGCGCTATCTGGCGGTCAGCACCCAGCAGCAACCGGAAATCTGCGAGTACCCGGATTCGAACAAATACGCGGTGATGGACAACTTCAGCGTCGATGCCGAAGGCAATGCCTCGGGATTCGTCGCGGTGGCGCGGCAGGCGGATGGGGTGGATTACTGGGACGGCGAATAACGCCGCCCCGGTGCGCTTATTCTTCGAGGCGGGCCAGACGCTCTTCCAGTGCCGCAATCCGCGCCTCCAGCTCTTCGATGCGCTCCACTGACACGCCGCTGGCAGCCCCGCGATCACTCGGGTTCTGGCGCGCCGCGATAATCGCCTCGATGTCCGCAGGATCGCCCAGCGCGTGGGTGTAGCGATCTTCGCGCTGGCCGGCCTGACGCGGAATCAATACCGCCAGCTCCCGGGCGATCAGGCGTTCCAGCTGATGCACCACTTGTTCTGAATCTTCGAACTCATGCATGCGACCGCTGCGGGTCAGCAGTTCGTTGACGGTCTGCGGGCCGCGCAGGAACATCAATCCGGTCAGAATCAATTGCGCCGGCACCAGCTCCAGCGCCTTGTCGACCTTGTGCTCCCAGCGGTCGGCGCGACTGCCCATCACCAGTTTGGCGAAACCGCGGCTTTCGAGAGCGCGCAGGCTCTGGCCGACCTGGCCCTGGGTCAGGTTCATCACCGGTTCCCGGCTGGTTTTCTGGTTGCAGGCCAGCACCAGCGCGTTGAGGGTCAACGGGTAGGTTTCCGGGCTGGTGGCCTGTTTCTCGATCAACGAGCCCAGAATGCGGATTTCCGTGGCGTTGAGCCGTGGTTCGTCGGAGCGGGTTTCAAATTCGGTGGTCATCGCGCGTTCCCTCTGCAGTCGAAGGCGCCTAGCCTAATCCTTGCTGGATAAAAGACAAGCCGCGCCGCCCTGCGAGCATGGCTATAATCGCCCCCACGATTCAACCAGCCACCACGTGAGACTGCCATGACCATTTCCCTGTACGCCGCATCCGTCCCGGTTTTCCAACAAATGCTCAACGCCGTGAGCGATGTGCTGAAAAAGGCTGAAGCCCACGCCACCGAGAAAAACATCGACCCGAACGCCTTCCTGCAAGCGCGTCTGTACCCGGACATGTTCCCGCTGGTGCGTCAGGTGCAGATCGCCGTGGACTTCGCCAAGGGCGTGTCCTCGCGTCTGGCCGAAATCGAAATCCCGAAATATGACGACACCGAAACCACCTTCGCCGAGCTGCAAGCGCTGATCGCCAAGGTTCTGGCCTTCATCGGCGAGATCAAGCCAGAGCAGATCAATGGCAAGGAAGGCATCGAGATCGTGACTCGTCCGGGCACCCCGAAAGAGAAGCGCTTCAGCGGCCAGGCTTATCTGCTGAGTTACGGCCTGCCGCAGTTCTTCTTCCACGTCACCACCACCTACGCATTGCTGCGTCACAACGGTGTGGAAGTGGGCAAGCGCGATTACATGGGCGCGTTCTAAAACGTTCTGCAACAAAAAGCCCGCCAAGGTTTACGCCTTGGCGGGCTTTTTGTTGCGCCGGGTTTTTACGCCGGACGCTGGGCTTTCTGCTCTTCGCCCAGGCACGCGGCGGCGGTGAACAGCACGTCGGTAGAGGAGTTCAGCGCCGTCTCGGCCGAATCCTGCAGCACGCCGATGATGAAACCGACGGCCACCACCTGCATGGCGATTTCGCTCGGGATGCCGAACAGGCTGCACGCCAGCGGGATCAGCAGCAGCGAACCACCGGCCACGCCCGAGGCACCGCAGGCGCAGATCGCAGCGACGACGCTGAGCAGGATCGCGGTCGGGATGTCCACGGCGATACCCAAGGTGTGCACGGCGGCGAGGGTCAGCACGGTGATGGTGATCGCCGCACCCGCCATGTTGATGGTGGCGCCGAGCGGGATCGACACCGAGTAGGTGTCTTCATGCAGGCCCAAGCGCTTGCTCAGTTCCAGGTTGACCGGAATGTTCGCCGCCGAGCTGCGGGTGAAAAACGCAGTGATGCCGCTTTCACGCAGGCACTGAAGCGTCAGTGGATAAGGGTTGCGACGCAGCTTCCAGAACACGATCAGCGGGTTCATCACCAGCGCCACGAACAGCATGCAGCCGAGCAGCACTGCCAGCAGATGCGCATAACCGATCAATGCACCAAATCCGGAGGTGGCCAGGGTCGATGCCACCAGGCCGAAAATACCCAGCGGCGCAAAACGGATCACGACCCGGACAATCACTGTCACGCCGTTGGACAGATCACCCAGCACTTCGCGGGTAGTGTCGCCCGCGTGCCGGATCGCCACGCCCATGCCGATGGCCCAGGCCAGAATGCCGATGAAGTTGGCGTTCATCAGTGCGCTCACCGGATTGTCGACCACGCTCAGCAACAGGCTTTGCAGCACTTCACTGATGCCGCCCGGCGCGCTTACGGCGATGTTGTCGGTGGACAGCACCAGATGCGACGGGAACATCATGCTGGCGATCACCGCGACCACGGCGGCGGCGAAGGTGCCCAGCAGATACAGGAACAGAATCGGCCGGATGTGGGTTTCCTGGCCGTGCTTGTGGTTGGCGATCGAGGCCATGACCAGCACGAACACCAGGATCGGCGCCACGGCTTTCAGGGCCGAGACGAACACCTTGCCGATGAAGGCCGTGCCTTTGGCCGCTTCCGGCGCGAACAGCGCGAGGGCGATGCCGGCAATCAGGCCGATCAGGATCTGGGTGACCAGGCTGAGGCTTTTAAGACGTTGCAATAGAGAAGGGGATGAAGCGGTCATAACGGCATCTCTGTTTTTATAGGGTGCAAGGTTACGTGATCCGGGCGATTGATCGGGGGCAGGCCACGGACACAAACCGAAAGGACTGACGCGCCAGCCACACCGTTAAACGGGTGGTTGAACAGGGTGTACGTTTTGCAGGGCGCGGACTTTATCACAGCGTCGTCCGGATCCTTCAGACCTGTGACGATCTGCCACCCGATCCCTCTGCAACTTAGACAGGTTTGTGCAAGTCACTCGGGAAACACTCTGTTAAGATTGCGCATCCTTATTTTCAAGTTCTGCCAGCGGGCCCTCGGGTCAACGCTGGTGTCGTCGTTTTGCTGGAGTTCCTCATGCTGTTGCCCATCCTTCTGTTGTCCGCCGCCGGGTTCACGGTGCTGACCACGGAGTTCGTCATCGTCGGCCTGCTGCCGGCGATTGCTCGCGACCTGACCGTCACCATCCCGCAGGCCGGGCTGCTGGTGACTCTATTCGCTTTCACCGTGGCAATGTTCGGTCCTTTCTTGACCGCATATTTCGCCCGCTTCGAGCGCCGCAAACTGTTCATCACCATCCTGATCATGTTCGGTCTGGCCAATACCGTCGCGGCATTGGCGCCGAACATCTGGGTCATGGCGATTGCCCGACTGATCCCGGCGCTGGGGCTGCCGGTGTTCTGGGCGCTGGCCAGTGAAACGGCGGTGGACATCGTCGGCCCGGACTTCGCCGGTCGCGCGATCGCCAAGATCGGCTTCGGCATCGTCTGCGCCACCGTGTTCGGCATTCCGGTCGGCACGCTGATTTCCGATGCGTTCGGCTGGCGCAGTGCGTTCGCCATTCTGGCGGTGATCGCGTTCGCCAAGGCGCTGCTGCTGTTTGTCTATCTGCCGAAAACCAGCCTGCACCAGCATCAGGTCAGTTTCGCCTCGCAGTTCAAGATCCTGCGCAGCCCGCTGATGCTGGGCCATGTGCTGCTGTCGATCCTGGTGTTCAGCGGCATGTTCACCGCCTACACCTATCTGGCGGACATCCTCGAGCGTCTGGCCGGCTTCAATGGCACCGTGGTCGGTTGGTGCCTGATGGGCTTTGGCGCGGTCGGTCTGATCGGCAACTCGCTGGGTGGTCGCGCGGTGGATCGTCATCCGCTGATGGCGTCGGTGATGTTCTGCGCATTCATGATTCCCGGGATGGTGGCGCTGGTGCCGAACATCAATTCGTCGCTGGGTCTGGCGGCGGCGATGGGCATCTGGGGCGTGACGCAGGCGGCGCTGTTTCTGGTCAGTCACGTGCGCTTGATGAAAGCCGCACCGGAAGCGCCAGCCTTTGCCGCGTCGCTGAACATTGCCGGGGCCAACCTCGGGATTGGTTTGGGCGCGATCATTGGCGGTCGAGTGATCGACAGCGCCGGCCTCGGCTTTGTGGGTTTCGCCGCTGCCGGGTTCATTCTGCTGTCGATTTTCCTCGCCATGGTGCTGATGGTGCTCAAGCCGCGCGACGTCTGCGCGCCGGCTTAAAAGGCTGTAAACAGCTCGCGTCGGGCACCTTCGGTAATCGCTTTGATGCCGGGGTGCTTGACCTTGCGCTCCACCGAGATCGCGTAGAACGACTCGCTCACCGCATCGGTCTGGCCGATCAACTCGACGCCGTACTGGCGTTTCACCTCATCGGCAATGACGCTCGGGCCGATGAAAATACCGCTGCCGGACTGGCCGAACGCCTGCATCAAGGCGCTGTCATCGAATTCCCCGACAATCCTTGGCTGAATCTGCTGCTCGGCGAACCAGCGCTGCAAACGGCTGCGCACAACGGTTTCCGCGCCGGGGATCAACAGCGGCGCACCGTGCAGGCTGCGCGGGAAATCCTGACCGTATTGCGCTGCCAGTTCGGCGGTGGCGAAGAAACTGATCCCGCATTCCCCGAGTTTCTGGCTGTAGCCCTTGATGTCCAGGTGCGAGGGCATCGGGCTGTCGGAGATCACCAGGTCCAGACGCTGGATCGCCAGATCCGCCAGCAGGCGTTCGAGTTTGTCTTCGCGGCAGGTGATGCGCAGTGGCTCGCTCAACTCCATGGTCGGCGCGATCAGGCGATAGACGATGGATTTGGGCACCACGTCTGCCACGCCGACCCGGAACAGGATCTGCTGTTCATTGGGCTGGGCGCGCAGCATCAGCTCCAGTTCGCCGCCGAGCTGGAACATTTGCTCGGCGTAGGGCAGGGCCTGGCGCCCGGCCTCGGTGAGCTCCAGTTGCCGGCCGACCCGTTGAAACAACTCGATGCCATAGGTCTGTTCGAGCAGGGAAATCTGCCCGCTGATGGTCTGCGCCGTCAGGTTCAGTTGCTCGCAGGCGCGCACGATGCTGCCGGTCTTGGCCACCACCCAGAAGTAATGCAGTTGTCGGTAATTGAGCATGGGGTTCGGTCCGTCAAATACAGTTCGTATAAATCGAAGTATAGCCGCTAAAAATACGAATTTTCCTGAAGTGTTTGTCTCCCTAGAATGCCCAGCCATCGACGGCCGTTCTGTACGGCGCTGTCTGTTCTATCGAGGGAAGCATCATGAAACTAAAAACCACGGCGTTACTGATCGCGTCTTTACTGGTACTGGCCGGTTGCGACCAGGCCGAAAAGAGCGCGCAGCAACTGATGGGGCAGGCGGCCGAAGCGGCCAAGCAAGCCATCGACGACACGCACAAAGCCGCCGAAGAGGCGCTTAGCGATGCCACCGGCAATCTGATCAGCAAGAAAGAACCGAAAGACGACGAAGAAAAATCCGAATCGTCCTCTCAGGAAATCTAAACCGTCTTACACAGAGTCAGGACTGACCCATGGAATATCTGTTAGAACTCGCCGCCAGCCCGACCGCCTGGATTGCCTTGGCCACACTGGTGGTGATGGAGATCGTGCTTGGCATCGATAACCTGATCTTTATCTCGATCCTGACCAACAAGCTGCCTGAGCAGTACCGGCAGAAGGCTCGCCGTCTGGGGATCGGCATGGCGCTGATCATGCGTCTGGCCCTGTTGAGCACCATCGCGTTCATCGTTCAGTTGACCGCGCCGGTCATCGAGATTCTCGGCCACGCGTTCTCCTGGAAGGACATGATCCTGATCGCCGGCGGCCTGTTCCTGTTGTGGAAAGCCACCACGGAAATCCATCACAGCATGGACCCGGCACCGGAAGATCCGAAGACTGCGACGTCGAAGGTGACCCTGGGCTTCGCCGCCGCCATCGGGCAGATCCTGATGCTGGACATGGTGTTCTCGATCGACAGCATCATTACCGCTGTCGGCATGACCGAACACTTGCCGATCATGGTGATCGCGGTTGTTGTCTCGGTGCTGGTGATGCTGTTCGCAGCTGACCCGCTGGCCAAGTTCATCAACGACAACCCGACGGTGGTGATGCTGGCTCTGGGCTTCCTGATCATGATCGGCATGACGCTGATCGCCGAAGGCTTCGGCGCCCACGTACCAAAAGGTTATGTGTATGCCGCCATGGCGTTCTCGGCTGCGATTGAAGTGCTGAACATGATGTCGCGCCGCGCCAAGCAGAAGAAACTGACTGCCGAAGCGTAATCGTTGGAAAAGCAAAGGCCGCCTGAACTCGCGAGAGTCCAGGCGGCCTTTTTGTTTGTATCGGTTACGGAAAGTCAGTGCGCGGTGGCGTGACGGGCGTCGTGTTTCTCGATCTTCCGGGTCGGTGCGGGTTGTACCGGGTGGTGATGGCGGCGGGAAATCCGCAACACGCCCCACAGCATGGCGGCGGCAACGGCCAGCCAGCCGGCAATCAGCATTACGATGGTCATGGTCAGGCTCATCTGTGCCTCCTCTTTGCCCTGCGTCGGGCGCTCTTTCTTTGGCTCTTGTCTGAGTGACAGTCTAGTCGCTGGCGTGTTTCAGGCTATTGACCAAAGGTCGGTGGTGACCAATCAGTTCGCTCTATGCAACCGACGCATCTGCCGCTTTGGGCTATACCGCAGCGTGGCGCCGTCCTATGATCCTCGACCAAGCCGGAACACGATGACCGGTAACTGATCAAGAGAGTGACGATGGTGCAGCTATTTTCCCGGATTCGCGCGGCGCTGCTGGTGGCCGGTTGCGTAACAGCATTGGTGGGGTGTGCGGGCAGTGTGGCGCCAGAGGTCAAGCGCCTGCCGGAGCGGGTCGAGCTCAGTGGCACCTTCTATCGCGGTGAGGCCTATCAAAGCGGGCCGCAAGTGCTGGCCAGTCTGCTGTCGCAGCAGGGCATCGTGATCACGCCGGGTCTGCTGGAAAAGCCGCTGCATTTGCCGGGCGCCGAGGACAAGCTGCAACAGAATCTGCAGAACCTTGCCCGTGAATACGGCATGGTCGTGTATCCGCTGGACAGCAATCTGCCGGCGCTGCTGACTCAGGTGGCGGCCGGGTATCCGGTGATGGTGCGTTTCAGCGAGGGTTCGGCGTTTTGGGCGGAGCCGCGCTACGCGATCCTCTCCGGCTACGATCGCTTGAAGCAGAAGGTGCTGCTGCGCGCCGGGATGAATCGCCGTGAATTGATGAGCTTCAGCTCGTTCGAGTCGGCCCTGGAAAAATCCGGCGGCTGGGCAGTGTTGATCCAGAAGCCGACGCAGATTCCGGCGGCGGTCGATCAACAGCGCTGGCTCAAGGCTGCCGACGCACTGGCGCAAGCCGGGCAGGAGCGGGAAGCGGCGCAGGCGAGGAAGGCGCTGGCGGCGCATTGAGGTTCCGTTCGTCGCCTGTCGGGCACCCTGATGGAGGATGCGCTTCTGAACTGTAGCGTCCCGTGTTTTACGGGCCTGGTATCAGGAGATGAACATGGCAATTCCAAATTCACCCAGTGGGCCGCATTCTTCAGAACATGGCAGTGGCGACGACCTGGGTTTCGATCCGGACTCGCCTGACCTGGACGATCCGCAAGTCGATCCCATTGGCCCGGCGAAGGCGCCGAAGGATGTGCAACCGGGCGATGATCCCAAGCGTCCGGCCAAGCCTTACGATCCCTTGGCTGATCTCAAGCCTTGAAGCGAGGTGCGTATGAGTACCGATTCGAGTTTCGACGACCACAAACCTGACAGTGTGCCCACCACCCCTGAGCCGGAAGTTGATCCGGTGCTGGATCCGGACAGCCCCATGCGCGATCCGCTGGCGCGTCCGGCGGTGGTCACGCCAGAGCATTCCCGCGACTCGAGTGCCGGTGACGGCATTCCCGATGACGACAAGATGCCGTTGCCCAACGACTGACTGCATAAATGAAAAAGCCCCGATGATTCGGGGCTTTTTCATGGGTGACGGATTACTTGGAGGCTTCGATCACTCCGCTCTGGCGACTCTTGAGGTTTTTGTCGGCCTTGTATTGCTGAGCCACGGCCGGGACGTTGGCACTCTTGCCGGTTTCCACCCAGCTGCGGATGCGGCTGGCATCGGCGAAGTGGGTGTATTTGCCGAACGCGTCGAGAATCACCAGGGCTACCGGACGGTTGGCCATGCGGGTCACCAGCACCAGGCAGTGACCGGCCGGGTTGGTGAAGCCGGTTTTGGTGATGCGGATATCCCAGTCAGCCTTGTTGACCAGGTGATCTGTGTTGCGGAAACCCAGGGTGTAATTGGGTTTGCGGAACGAGACGGTCTTTTCCTTGGTGGTGGTCAGCTCGATGAGCAGCGGCTGTTTGTGCGCAGCCACCAGCAACTTGCTCAGGTCGCGAGCGGTGGAAACGTTGCGCTCGGACAGGCCGGTGGGTTCCACAAAGTGGGTGCTGGTCATGCCCAGCGCCTTGGCCTTGGCATTCATCGCTGCGATGAACGCCGCGTAACCGCCCGGGTAATGGTGAGCCAGGCTGGCGGCAGCGCGGTTTTCCGAGGACATCAGGGCAATCAGCAGCATCTCTCGGCGGGGCAGTTCGCTTCGCAGTTTGACGCGGGAAAACACGCCTTTCATTTCCGGTGTGCGGCTGATGTCGACGTCAATCCATTCGTCCATGTTCTGGTGCGCTTCGACCACTACCAAACCGGTCATCAATTTGCTCACGGAAGCGATGGGCACCACCACGTCCGGGTTGCTGGAATAAATGACTTTGTTGGTCTGCAGATCCATCAGCAGGGCGCTGCCGGAGGCAATCTTCAATTGCGAAGCGTCTCGAGGGGCAGCGGTAGTTTCGGCGGCGTTGACCGTTGGCGTGAGGAGCGTGCCTGAAAATGCAAAAACCAGGCTCAGGATGGACAGACGAATATTCACGCGGGCGAACTCATGAAGGTTGGAAATGCCGTATTTTGTAACGGCCTGTGTCGTAAAAACGACGCATTTTAGGAGTATGGCTGAAGAACTGTCGATGGTTGTTTGAAGGGCATGAAAAAGTCGTGAAAAGCCCTGTAAAAATAGGGGTTTCCGGCGAACGGTAAAGGTTTTTTCGAGGGCATGAAAAACCCCGCACAAGGCGGGGTTCTCGGAGTGCGGAAAACGCGACTCAGGCGTGCAGGGTTTCTGCCGCGTAGAGGGTGTTTTCCAGCAGGCAGGCGCGGGTCATCGGACCGACGCCGCCCGGGACCGGAGTGATCCAGCCAGCGCGGGGCAGGGCGGTTTCATACACGACGTCACCGACCAGTTTGCCGTCGTCCTGACGGTTGATGCCGACGTCGATCACGATCGCGCCTTCCTTGATCCACTCGCCCTTGACCAGGCCCGGCTTGCCGGCGGCCACGACCACCAGATCGGCGCGGCCGACGTGGCCGGCCAGATCCTTGGTGAAGCGGTGGGTGACGGTCACGGTGCAACCGGCCAGCAGCAGTTCCATCGCCATCGGGCGACCGACGATGTTGGAAGCGCCGACAACGACTGCGTCCATCCCGTACAGATCGGCACCGGTGCTTTCCAGCAGGGTCATGATGCCCTTCGGGGTGCACGGGCGCAGCAGCGGAATGCGCTGGGCCAGACGGCCGACGTTATAAGGATGGAAACCGTCGACGTCCTTGTCCGGGCGGATGCGCTCCAGCAGTTTGGAGGCATCCAGGTGCTCCGGCAGGGGAAGTTGAAGCAGAACGCCGTCGATTGCCGGGTCGTCGTTCAGTCGATCGATCAGATCGGTCAGCGCTTCTTGAGTGGTTTCGGAAGGCAGGTCGTAGGCTTGAGAGAGGAAGCCGACCTCTTCACAGTCTTTACGCTTGTGCGAGACATAAACCTGAGAGGCAGGATCGCTGCCGACCAGGATCACCGCGAGGCCGGGAGTGCGCAAGCCTTGCTCGCGACGTTCGGCTACCCGTTGGGCGATCTGCTGGCGCAGGCTGGCGGCGATTGATTTGCCGTCGATTAGTTGTGCAGTCATTGCGCGTGATTAACCATCGAGAGGGGAAAAAAAGAGAACGCATTCTCGCATGTCAAACGGTGAGGGCAAAGGCGCTTGGTCAGCAAATTCCCCTAAGCCCTTTAATTAAATGAATTTTTTTCAAAAAGGATTTGACGACCTTCAGGTCGCTCTATACTATTCGTCGCACTTGTCGGGCACAGCCTAGCACTGGTTAAGAAGGTCGAACGAAATCAAGGTTTCGAACGACTGGAAAGCACTTAGTTTGTAGTCCTCCAAGGGTACAGCTAACAAGGCGCCCGTAGCTCAGCTGGATAGAGCATCCGCCTTCTAAGCGGATGGTCGCAGGTTCGAGTCCTGCCGGGTGCGCCATTAGGCAGCATTGGCACAAGTAACGCGATATGGTGGGCGTAGCTCAGTTGGTAGAGCACGGGATTGTGACTCCCGTTGTCGTGGGTTCGATCCCCATCGTCCACCCCATATTTCGAAAGGCGCCAGATGTAACAGTCTGGCGCCTTTGCTTTAAAAAGCTTCATCCGCGGATGTGGTGGAATTGGTAGACACACTGGATTTAGGTTCCAGCGCCGCGAGGCGTAAGAGTTCGAGTCTCTTCATCCGCACCAATCAAAGCTTCATTCATGCCGTTGGCCGGGTGAAGTTCTACAAAGAAGTTGTTTGGCTTCTTTGGCACGCAATATGGTGGGCGTAGCTCAGTTGGTAGAGCACGGGATTGTGACTCCCGTTGTCGTGGGTTCGATCCCCATCGTCCACCCCATATTCCGAAAGGCGCCAGATTTAACAGTCTGGCGCCTTTTTTGTTTTACGGTTTCGGATTTTGGCGGCTGCAGGTTTCGGGTCGCAGGGCAGGGTGCTTCGTCGTATCAATGTTGCTCGATGATGCTGCGCTGCCTGCCGGTCTTGCTTGCGAGGTCGGCTGTCAGGGAGATGATTCAACCGCCTCTATATATAGAAGAGGTTGGCGCAGAGCCCTGGCTTGAATTGGCTGTATTTGCTAACAGGGCGAGGCGCAACCGTTTGTCCCCGCCTTCAAATGGCCTGCTGTTTTTTTACCCGTTTTCAGTAGGGTGACTTCTTGAGTTTGACCTACTAGAATGCTTGCCCTTGATTCTTGGGTCGGAAACGGCCGGCTAACGTCTGTGCAACGAGGAATATCCATGCAAGTTTCTGTTGAAAATACTACTGCTCTTGAGCGCCGCATGAGCATCACCGTGCCGGCTGAGCGCATCGAGACTCAGGTCAACAAGCGTCTGCAGCAGACTGCCCAAAAGGCCAAGATTGCTGGCTTCCGTCCAGGCAAAGTGCCAATGAGCGAAATCAAGCGCCGTTTCGGTGCTGATGCGCGCCAGGAAGCGATCGGCGACGTGATCCAGTCCTCCTTCTACGAAGCTGTGGTTGAGCAGAAGCTGAACCCGGCCGGTTCGCCGTCGATCGAGCCTAAGTCGCTCGAAGCTGGCAAGGACCTGGAATACGTAGCCGTATTCGAAGTGTTCCCCGAGTTCACCGTTGCCGGCTTCGAAGGCATCACCGTCGAGCGCCTGAGCGCTGACGTGGCTGACGCCGATCTGGACAAGATGCTGGACATCCTGCGCAAGCAGAACACCCGTTTTGAAGTAGCCGATCGCGCTGCCCAGAACGAAGACCAGCTGAACATCGATTTCGTTGGCAAGGTTGACGGCGAAGTGTTCGCTGGCGGTTCCGCCAAGGGCACTCAGCTGGTACTGGGTTCCGGCCGCATGATCCCTGGCTTCGAAGAAGGCCTGGTTGGTGCTAAAGCCGGCGAAGAGCGCGTTCTGAACCTGACCTTCCCAGAGGACTATCAGAACCTGGACCTGGCTGGCAAAACCGCCGAGTTCACCGTGACTGTAAATACCGTTTCCGAGCCAAAACTGCCTGAGCTGAACGAAGAGTTCTTCGCTCAATTCGGCATCAAGGAAAGCGGCATCGACGGTTTCCGCACCGAAGTTCGCAAGAACATGGAGCGTGAACTGCGTCAGGCGATCAAATCCAAGGTCAAGAATCAGGTAATGGACGGTCTGCTGGCCACCAACCCGATCGAAGTGCCTAAGGCTCTGCTGTCCAACGAAGTTGATCGTCTGCGCGTGCAGGCTGTTCAGCAGTTCGGTGGCAACATCAAGCCAGACCAACTGCCGGCCGAGCTGTTCGAAGAACAAGCCAAGCGTCGCGTTGTACTGGGTCTGATCGTTGCTGAAGTGGTCAAGCAGTTCGACCTGAAGCCAGACGAAGCCCGCGTTCGCGAAATGATTCAGGAAATGGCTTCGGCTTACCAAGAGCCTGAGCAGGTCGTGTCCTGGTACTACAAGAACGAGCAGCAACTGAACGAAGTCCGTTCGGTTGTGCTGGAAGAACAAGTTGTGGATACTGTTCTGCAGAAAGCTAGCGTGACCGACAAATCGGTCTCTTACGAAGAAGCGGTCAAGCCGGTAGAAGCTCCAAAAGCCGACTGATTGTTTTTGCGTTAGAAGCACACACCATAAGCCAGCCTTCGAGCTGGCTTATGCGTATTCAAGACATGACTATTTGGGAGTGACTGCAGAGCATGTTCCGTAATTCCTATATTCAGCAGAACTCTGATATCCAGGCCGCCGGCGGCCTGGTCCCGATGGTTGTCGAGCAATCTGCTCGTGGCGAGCGCGCCTATGACATCTACTCGCGTCTTCTCAAGGAACGAGTGATCTTTCTGGTGGGTCCTGTAGAGGACTACATGGCCAACCTGATTTGCGCGCAATTGCTGTTCCTTGAAGCGGAAAACCCGGACAAGGACATCCATCTTTACATCAACTCCCCGGGCGGTTCGGTGACAGCGGGCATGTCGATCTACGACACCATGCAGTTCATCAAGCCAAACGTATCGACTACCTGTATCGGTCAGGCGTGCAGCATGGGCGCATTCCTGCTGACGGCCGGTGCACCTGGCAAGCGTTTCTGCCTGCCGAACTCGCGCGTGATGATTCACCAGCCACTGGGCGGTTTCCAGGGCCAGGCATCGGACATCGAAATCCATGCCAAGGAAATCCTCTTCATCCGCGAGCGTCTGAACACGCTGATGGCCAAGCACAGCGGCCGTACGCTTGAAGAAATCGAGCGCGACACCAACCGCGACAACTTCATGAGTGCAGAAGCTGCGAAGGAATACGGTCTGATCGACGAAGTGATCAACCAGCGCCCAGCTTAAAAATAAGCAGCTCAAAATAGGCTTGGTCGGCGCGTCTGATCAGCGGCGGGCTTGAAAAAGCCCGCAATAGCCTTCATCTTGTGTTGCAAGCCTATCGGATTTGGATCGAACGAATGACTGACACCCGCAACGGCGAGGACAACGGCAAGCTGCTCTATTGCTCCTTCTGTGGCAAAAGCCAGCATGAAGTGCGCAAATTGATTGCCGGCCCCTCGGTCTTTATCTGCGACGAGTGCGTCGACCTGTGCAATGACATCATCCGCGAGGAGGTGCAGGAAGCACAGGCCGAAAGCAGCGCGCATAAATTGCCTTCGCCTAAAGAAATCAGCGGCATCCTTGATCAGTATGTAATTGGTCAGGAACGTGCCAAAAAGGTTCTGGCAGTAGCGGTGTACAACCACTACAAGCGTCTGAACCAGCGTGACAAAAAGGCTGACGACGTCGAACTCGGCAAGAGCAACATCCTGCTGATCGGCCCGACAGGCTCCGGTAAAACCCTGCTGGCCGAAACCCTGGCCCGCTTGCTGAACGTTCCGTTCACCATCGCCGACGCAACCACCCTCACCGAGGCGGGTTATGTGGGTGAAGACGTCGAGAACATCATTCAGAAGCTGCTGCAGAAGTGTGATTACGACGTAGAGAAAGCCCAGATGGGCATTGTCTACATCGACGAAATCGACAAGATTTCCCGCAAGTCCGACAACCCGTCGATTACCCGGGACGTTTCCGGGGAAGGCGTGCAGCAGGCCTTGCTCAAACTGATCGAAGGCACGGTCGCTTCGGTTCCGCCGCAAGGTGGCCGCAAGCATCCGCAGCAGGAATTCCTTCAGGTTGATACCCGCAACATCCTGTTCATCTGCGGTGGCGCATTCTCCGGTCTGGAGAAGGTCATTCAGAACCGTTCCACCAAGGGTGGCATCGGTTTCAACGCAGAAGTGCGCAGCAAGGAAGAAGGCAAGAAAGTCGGTGAGTCCCTGCGTGAAGTCGAGCCTGACGACCTGGTCAAGTTCGGTCTGATCCCGGAATTCGTCGGTCGTCTGCCGGTCCTCGCGACGCTGGACGAGCTGGATGAGGCTGCGCTGATGCAGATTCTCACCGAGCCGAAAAATGCCCTGACCAAACAGTATGCCAAGCTGTTCGAGATGGAAGGCGTGGATCTGGAATTCCGTTCCGACGCGCTGAAATCGGTCGCCAAGCGTGCCCTGGAACGTAAAACCGGTGCCCGTGGCCTGCGTTCGATTCTCGAAGGTGTGCTGCTCGACACGATGTATGAAATCCCCTCGCAGTCCGAGGTGAGCAAAGTCGTGATCGATGAAAGCGTGATCGAAGGCAAGTCCAAGCCACTGTATATCTACGAAAACAGTGAGCCGGCTGCCAAGGCTGCACCTGACGCGTAAGCGCCCGGTCTGCCGGTACAAAGAAGGGGCCTTCGGGCCTCTTTTTTTTTATGTCGTTTTTTACATCCGCTTTGCGCTTGTTTTTTTTCAAGGCAGCCCCCATCTTGGTTTCAAGCTTAATTCCATCTGATTACGGCCATATGGCCGCCGTAGAGGCGAAATCATGAAGACCACCATCGAATTGCCTCTCCTGCCATTGCGTGATGTCGTTGTGTATCCGCACATGGTTATCCCGCTGTTCGTGGGGCGCGAGAAATCCATCGAAGCCCTCGAGGCCGCGATGACGGGCGACAAGCAGATCCTGCTGCTGGCCCAGAGAAACCCGGCTGACGACGATCCCGGTGAAGAAGCTCTCTATCGCGTAGGTACCATCGCCACTGTTCTGCAGCTGCTCAAGCTGCCTGACGGCACCGTCAAGGTTCTGGTCGAGGGCGAGCAGCGTGGCGCTGTCGAGCGCTTCAGCGAAGTCGATGGCCACTGCCGTGCCGAAGTCTCGCTGATCGAGGAAGTCGACGCCGCCGAGCGCGAATCCGAAGTGTTCGTGCGCAGCCTGCTGTCGCAGTTCGAACAATATGTGCAGTTGGGCAAGAAAGTCCCGGCTGAAGTCCTGTCGTCGCTCAACAGCATCGACGAGCCTGGCCGCCTGGTAGACACCATGGCCGCGCACATGGCGCTGAAGATCGAGCAGAAGCAGGAAATCCTCGAAATCATCGATTTGTCGGCCCGGGTCGAGCACGTTCTGGCCTTGCTGGACGCCGAGATCGACCTGCTGCAAGTCGAAAAACGCATTCGTGGCCGCGTCAAAAAGCAAATGGAGCGCAGTCAGCGCGAGTACTACCTGAACGAGCAGATGAAGGCCATTCAGAAGGAGCTCGGCGACAGCGACGAAGGCCACAACGAAATCGAAGACCTGAAAAAGCGTATCGACGCTGCCGGTCTGCCGAAAGATGCTCTGGCCAAGGCCACTGCCGAGCTGAACAAGCTCAAGCAGATGTCGCCGATGTCTGCCGAAGCCACCGTGGTGCGCTCGTACATCGACTGGCTGGTTCAGGTGCCGTGGAAGGCCCAGAGCAAGGTGCGTCTGGACCTGGCTCGTGCCGAAGACATTCTCGACGCCGATCACTACGGCCTCGAAGAGGTCAAGGAACGCATCCTTGAATACCTCGCCGTGCAGAAACGCGTGAAGAAAATCCGTGGCCCGGTGTTGTGCCTGGTCGGTCCTCCGGGCGTGGGTAAAACCTCGCTGGCCGAGTCGATCGCCCATGCCACCAACCGCAAATTCGTGCGCATGGCCCTCGGTGGCGTGCGTGATGAAGCGGAAATCCGTGGTCACCGTCGGACTTACATCGGTTCGATGCCAGGAAGATTGATTCAAAAGATGACAAAAGTGGGTGTGCGCAACCCGCTGTTCCTGCTCGATGAAATCGACAAAATGGGCAGCGACATGCGTGGCGACCCGGCGTCGGCGTTGCTGGAAGTGCTCGATCCTGAGCAGAACCACAACTTCAACGACCACTATCTGGAAGTCGATTACGACCTTTCGGATGTTATGTTCCTGTGCACCTCGAACTCGATGAACATTCCGCCGGCGCTGCTGGACCGGATGGAAGTGATCCGTCTGCCGGGTTACACCGAAGACGAGAAGATCAACATTGCGGTCAAGTACCTGTCGCCGAAGCAGATTGCAGCCAACGGCCTGAAGAAGGGCGAGCTGGAATTCGACGAAGAAGCGATCCGCGACATCATCCGTTACTACACCCGCGAAGCCGGTGTGCGTGGCCTCGAGCGGCAGATTGCCAAGGTCTGCCGCAAGGCGGTCAAAGAGCACGCGCTGGAAAAACGCTTCTCGGTAAAAGTGACAGCTGATCTGCTGGAGCATTTCCTCGGCGTTCGCAAGTTCCGATACGGTCTGGCCGAGCAACAGGATCAGATCGGTCAAGTGACCGGCCTGGCCTGGACTCAGGTGGGCGGCGAACTGCTGACCATCGAAGCCGCCGTGGTGCCGGGTAAAGGTCAACTGATCAAGACCGGTTCGCTGGGTGACGTAATGGTCGAATCGATCACTGCGGCCCTGACCGTGGTGCGCAGCCGTGCCAAGAGCCTGGGCATTCCGCTGGACTTCCACGAGAAGCGTGACACGCACATCCACATGCCGGAAGGCGCTACGCCGAAAGACGGCCCGAGCGCCGGTGTAGGCATGTGTACTGCGCTGGTGTCGGCTTTGACGGGTATTCCTGTGCGCGCCGATGTTGCCATGACCGGCGAGATCACCCTGCGTGGTCAAGTCCTTGCCATTGGTGGTCTGAAGGAAAAACTGCTGGCCGCTCACCGTGGCGGAATCAAGACAGTGATTATTCCGGAAGAGAACGTGCGCGATCTGAAGGAGATTCCTGACAATATCAAGCAGGATCTGCAGATCAAACCGGTTAAATGGATTGACGAGGTCCTGCAAATTGCGCTGCAATACGCGCCGGAGCCCTTGCCGGATGTGGCTCCGGAGATAGTTGCCAAGGACGAAAAACGTGAGTCTGACTCTAAGGAAAGAATTAGCACGCATTAATACGCTTTTGCCTGGGGGGCTTCCTTGACAGCTTTTTAGAGCCCTTGTTATAAAGCGGCTCTTAAGTGTCTGTAGGCCATTCAGCACTCGTTTTTGCTTTCACCAAAAAACTTAGAATCATACTCAAATAGATATAAGGGGACTTAGAGTGAACAAGTCGGAACTGATTGATGCTATCGCTGCATCCGCTGATATCCCGAAAGCTGCTGCTGGCCGTGCGCTGGACGCTGTAATCGAATCCGTCACTGGCGCTCTCAAGGCTGGCGACTCCGTTGTTCTGGTTGGTTTCGGTACTTTCTCCGTGACTGATCGTCCAGCTCGCATTGGTCGTAACCCACAGACCGGCAAGACTCTGGAAATCGCGGCAGCCAAAAAGCCAGGTTTCAAAGCCGGTAAAGCCCTGAAAGAAGCCGTCAACTAAGTTTGATTCAGGTTTTTACCCATCCGGGTCGGGGTCATGCCTGACTTGGCAGCGGAGCGGTAGAGCAGGCGGTTGGAATAGCTGCCTGTCACACCGGGATCGAGGGTTCGAGCCCTGTCCGCTCCGCCAGTTACGAGAAGGCGCATCCTCGGATGCGCCTTTCTTCTATCCGGATTCTACCCACGCTCCACGGTTGCCTAATTTTGAAGTTCAACCGTTTCTGGGGGACGCATGCTGCAGAATATCAGGGACAATTCACAAGGCTGGATTGCCAAGACCATTATCGGAGTCATCGTTGCACTGATGGCTCTGACCGGTTTCGACGCCATTTTCCAGGCCACGACTCACAAGAATGAGGCGGCCAAGGTCAACGGTGAAGAAATCAGCCAGAACGAGCTGAGCCAGGCGGTGGATATGCAACGCCGTCAGCTGATGCAACAACTGGGCAAGGACTTCGACGCTTCCTTGCTGGACGAAAAAATGCTGCGCGAATCGGCCCTCAAGGGTCTGATCGATCGCAAGCTGCTGCTGCAAGGCGCAGAACAATCGAAATTCGCTTTCTCCGAAGCGGCCCTGGATCAAGTGATCCTGCAGACGCCTGAATTTCAGGTCGACGGCAAGTTCAGCTCCGACCGTTTCGATCAGGTGATCCGTCAACTGGGCTACAGCCGCATGCAGTTCCGCCAGATGCTGGCTCAGGAAATGCTGATCGGCCAACTGCGCGCTGGTGTGGCGGGCAGCGGTTTCGTGACCGACGCTCAGGTGCTGGCCTTCGCCCGTCTGGAAAAACAGACCCGCGATTTCGCCACGCTGAACATCAAGGCTGACCCTTCGGCCGTGAAGCTGACCGATGACGAGGTCAAGGCTTACTACGACGAGCATGCCAAGGAATTCATGACCCCGGATCAAGTGGTCATCGATTACCTGGAGCTGAAGAAGGCTTCGTTCTTCGATCAGGTCGCCGTCAAGGACGAAGACCTGCAGGCGGCGTATCAGAAAGAGATCGCCAACCTGTCGGAACAGCGTCGTGCGGCGCACATTCTGATCGAAGTCAACGACAAGACCACCGAAGCTCAGGCCAAGGCGAAGATCGAAGAAGTCCAGGCGCGTCTGGCCAAGGGCGAGAAATTCGAAGCGCTGGCCAAGGAGTTCTCGCAGGATCCGGGTTCGGCCAACAACGGCGGTGATCTGGGTTATGCCGGTCCTGGCGTTTACGATCCAGCCTTCGAGAAAGCCCTGTATTCGCTGAACAAGGATCAGGTGTCCGAGCCGGTTCGCACCGACTTCGGTTTCCATCTGATCAAGCTGCTGGGTGTCGAGGCGCCTGAAGTGCCGACGCTGGCCAGCCTGAAAGACAAGCTGACCCGCGAGCTGAAAACCCAGCAAGTCGAGCAGCGTTTCGTCGAGGCGACCAAGCAACTGGAAGACTCTTCGTTCGAAGCATCCGACCTGGCCCAGCCAGCGCAGGACCTGAAACTGACCGTGTACACCTCCAAGCCGTTTGGCCGTGAAGGTGGCGAAGGCGTTGCAGCCAACCGTGCCGTTGTGACTGCTGCGTTCAGCACCGAAGTGCTGGAAGAGGGTGCCAACAGCACCGCCATCGAGCTGGATCCGGAAACCGTGATCGTGCTGCGCGCCAAGGAGCACCTGAAGCCTGCTCAATTGCCGCTGGAAAGCGTGGCCACCGCCATTCGCGCCCAGTTGACCAAAGAGCACGCCAGCGCGGCTGCCAAGACCAAGGCGGAGCAACTGATCGCCAGTCTGCGTGATGGCAAGACCCCGCTGGACAAGGCGGTGGACGGTCAGAGCTGGAAAGTTACCGAAGCAGCAAACCGCGCTCAGGAAGGCGTTGATCCGGCGGTGCTGCAAGCGTTGTTCCGCATGCCGAAACCGGCCGCGAAGGACAAGCCGACCTTCACCAGCGTAACGCTGGCGGACGGCAGCCTGACCATCGTGCGCCTGAACGGCGTGAACGAAGCAGCGGCTCCGACCGATGAAGAGAAAGCGCAATACCGTCGCTTCCTCGCATCGCGTGTGGGCCAGCAAGACTTCGCGGCGTACCGCAAACAGCTGGAAGCCGAAGCCGACATCAAGCGTTTCTGATGCCTGGCTGAGCCGCAAGACCCGAGCCCCGGATGCAAATCCGGGGCTTTTTTATGCACGCTATCCGGCGTTCGGGAAACCATGGCTCCGGGCATTGGTGGTCGCATACAGAGTCAGCAGCAACAGACCCGCGACAATCCACGGGTAACTCCCGACGCCCAGGTTGTTCAGCAGCAGACCGCCCGCAAGCCCGCCGCCGGCAATGCCGACATTCCATAGAGTCACCAGCATCGATTGCGCGGTATCGGCAGCCTCCTTGGCAGTTTTCGCCAGGGCTGTCTGCAACAGCGAGGGCATCGCGCCGAACGCCAGACCCCAGACGGCGGTGGCGGTGTAGACCACGCCCGGCGATTCGCGCCACAGGCCCAGTGCGATCGCTGACAGCAGGAACAGCATTGCACTGACCAGCGCCAACTGACGCAGCCAGCGATCAATCAGACTGCCGACGATCCACAGGCTCAGTACTGACGCCAGGCCGAATACCAGCAACACTCGGTCGATTTCTCCGCCAAGTCCCGATGGCTCCAGAAATGGCGCGATGTAGGTGTACAGCAGGTTGTGCGCGACGACGTAGGACAAGGTTACAAACAACACGGATCGCACGCCCGGCAGGGTAAACACCTGGCGCAGTGGCAGGCGTTTGCCGGCGCGTTCACCGGCGAAGTCCGGTACTTGCCAACGCACCCAGATCACCAGCAGCACGGTCAGCCCGGTCATGATCGCGAAGCTCAGGCGCCAGCCGACCGCCGTGCCCAGCAGCGTCCCGGCCGGAATGCCCAGCGACAGCGCAAGGGGTGCCCCGAGCATGGCCACCGTAATGGCCCGGCCTTGCAAGTGGGGTGCGACCATCCGGCTTGCGTAGCCGGCCAGCAACGCCCACAGCAGCCCCGCGAATACGCCCGCGATCAAGCGTGCAATCAGGGTCAGCCAGTACAGCTCCGACAGCGCAGTGATGCTGTTGGCAATGGCGAACCCACCAATGGCCGACAGCAGCAGCGGGCGTCGACGCCAACCCCGGGTGGCAATGGTGAGTGGAATGGCCGCCAGCATCGAACCAATGGCGTACAGCGTGACCAGTTGCCCGATCAGGGCCTGAGAGACATCAAGCCCCGCGCTCATCTGTGGCAACAGGCCGGCGGGCATCGCCTCGGTCAGCACGGTGATAAATCCGGCGGTGGCCAGTGCGAGCAATGCACCCAGCGGTAATCGTTCTGCGGGCTCGACGGTGCCGGCGAGCGTGGGGGAAGTGAGTGGCGCATCGTTCATGGGCGGGTTTCCATTTTGCCAAAGGAGACGAAGGCCATAGGGTAGGGCGCTGCACATTCGGGAAAAACAGGTTAGGGTTCCGAACATCTCGGACAAGAATGTCGTGAATCAGGGAGGGATAAATGGACAGCCTGGGCAGTATTTCGGTGTTCGTGCAGGTGGCGGAAACCCGCAGTTTTACCGAGGCCGGTCGCTTGCAGGGCGTGTCTTCGTCGGCGGTCGGCAAAAGCATCGCCCGCCTGGAGGCACGGCTCAATGTGCGGTTGTTTTACCGCACCACTCGCAGCATCACGCTGACCAGCGAAGGCGCGCTGTTTCTTGAACGTTGCCGCAAGATCCTCGCGGAGGTCGAAGCGGCTGAATTTGAAATGTGCGATGCCGCAGCGGCGCCTCACGGCAAGTTGCGGGTCAGCCTGCCGCAGGTGCATGACCTGGTGATGCCGGTCATGAACGAGTTCATGGCGCTGTATCCGCAGATCGAGCTGGATCTGGACCTGACCGATCGCATGGTGGATGTGGTGGACGAAGGTTTCGATGCGGTGATCCGAACGGGTAAACCGCGAGACTCGCGACTGATGGCACGACCGTTGGGCGAGTTTCATATGGTGTTGGTGGCCAGTCCCGCGTATCTGCGCGAGTGCGGCGAACCTCAGACCCCGGCCGAACTGACGCAGCACGCCTGCCTGCGCCATACGTTTCACGCCACGGGCAAACTGGAGTCCTGGCCGCTCAAACGCGAGGAGGGCGCGCCCGAGCCGACCCTGCCGACACGTCTGGTCAGTACCTCGATCGAAGCCGTGCGGCATGCGGCGCTGGCGGGCATGGGCATCGCCTGTCTGCCGGACTTCATGATCCATGAATCTCAGCAACAGGGTCGCCTGCAGCGCGTACTGGAGGAGCATCTGCAGCACGTCGGGCAGTTCTGGGTTTTGTGGCCGTCGAGCCGGCACGCAACTGCCAAATTGCGGGTGTTCATCGATCATTTATCGGCGCGACTTTTTCCTGTCGCTCATGACCGGTAGAGTTGTAACTGTTTTAAGACACTAATCCATACGCCGCGGGGCAGCGATCTGTTGCACAATACGCCCCGGACCGTTTTCCCTCAGGATGTTTAATGTTGAATTCTATTCCCGTGCGTTTCATCGGGTTGGCGTTGTTGCTGACCGCCGCTGCCGGCTGCTCCAAGGACAAGCCCATCTACGAGCATGAGAATTTCGACGACTCCGGCACCTTTTCGCGCAATTACCCGGTGACCGACACCGCCAGTTGCGAAGCGGCCCGCCGAGCGTTGCTCAGCCAGGGCTATATCATTACCAGCAACGACCCGAAACTGGTCAGCGGGCACAAGAGCTTCCAGCAGACCGGCGAAACCCACCTTGAGATCAGCTTCAACGTGGTGTGCGCCGATGATGGCAGCGCCGGCCATCACGCCACCGTGTTCGCCAACGCCCTGCAGGACCGCTACGCGCTGAAGAAGACCAACAACTCGGCCAGCCTCGGTGTCGGCGTGCTGGGCTCGGTGTCGATGCCGATCGGCTCGTCTGACGATTCGATGGTCAAGGTGGCCAGCGAAACGGTGTCGTCGCAGAAGTTCTACGAGCGTTTCTTCACCCTGGTTGAGCTGTTCCTGCCGGCCGATGCGAAGAAAGCTGCGCACATCACCGAAAAACCCAAGACTGACCTGGGTGTGCCGGAAGCCAAAGCGGCACCGGCTCCGCTGGCTCCAGCCCCTGCGGCTGAACCGACCACGGCCCCAGCGCCGGCCGCTGAGCCCGCTGCGGCACCAGCGCCTGCAGAAGCGGCCCCGGCCAGCTCCGAACCTGTAGCACCGCCGGCCGAAGCTGCACCGATCACCCCGGCGCCGGTTGCGGAGCCTGCGCCTGCGACGGAAACCATCACGCCGCCGGCCAACCCGACGGACATGCCGCCGCCCTCCGAGCCGATTCCGGCCATGCCTGCCTCCGGGCAGTAAACTTAACGCCACGCCTCCGACCTCTGTCGGACGCGTGGCGTTTTGTTATCTCCCTTGAGCTTCTTCCTGCCAGCCGTGTCGAAAAATTTCCCGCGATAAATTCCTGACCGCCTGCTACGTTTATTTCATGAAGGACGCGTTTCATTTTTCCTTCACACGGGCACTTTATGCTCGAGGCACTGGTCATTTGTTCCAGGCCATTTCAAGCAAGCAGTAGGGGGATTACGCAATGGATGACTATCAAGAAGAACTGCTCGAATTCCAGGCTTACGAACTGGATTCACCAGAGCCTGCGGAAGACGCCACCGAGCTGTGAGGCGTCAGCCTGTCTTGCGGTGACTGCGGCGAAATTCGCCCGGTGTCTGGCCGTTCCAGCGCTTGAAGGCGCGCTGGAAAGCTTCGGCCGAGGCAAAACCCAGCAGGTAGGCAATTTCACCGAATGCCAGTTCGGTGTCGCGGATGTAGGTCATCGCCAGATCACGGCGGGTGTCATTGAGGATCGCGCGAAACTGCGTGCCTTCCTCGGCCAGCTTTCGCCGTAACGTCCAGGTCGGCAGCTTCAGGCGTGCCGCCACTTCTTCCAGGTCCGGTTCCCGGCCGCCATTGAGCAATGGCCCGAGCAATTGCGTGATGCGTTCACGCAGGCTGCGGGTGCGGGTCAATTGCTCCAGTTCCCGTTCGCACAGACCGAGCAAATGTTTCCAGGTGCTGGGGCAATGCTCCGGGTTGCGTTGGGCCAGGCTGATGAGGCTCAGACGCAGTTGATTGTGTTCGGCGCCGAACTGGATCGGGCAATCGCCCAGCACCGCATAAGCGTCGCGATAATCCGGGCTGTCGAACTCGATCTCGATCCGCCCGGCGCGCAAGGGCTCGGGGCTGACGCTGGACAACTGCTGCAGCCAGCCGGCGATGATCGAATCCACCACAAAGCGGTTGTAGGCGTTGTACGGGCTGATCGAGTAGAAGCGCAGCCACGCACCGCTGGCGTCTTCGTGGAAACTCGACTGGCCGCGATAGTTGGAGCCGTACAAGGGTTCGAAGCGAGTCAGGCAGCGAGCGGCTTCGCGCACGGTTGGCGCCTGCGCGGCGGTCACACCGGCCAGCCCGGCCTGACTCAGGCGACTGAGCCGGCCCATGCGCAAACCCAGTGCCGGATCGCCGGTAAGCTGGATCGCGCCATGCCCCAGGCGCATGTAGCGCGGGATCGACAGGCGCGCCCCGGCTTCGGCCAGTCGTGCGGCATCCAGGCCGTACTGCTCGAGCAATGGCAGCGGATCGACGTCATGGCTGCGCACGGCATCGGCCAGGCTGTGGACGAAGCCCACCGACAGATCCCCGAGACGCATGGGCTGCGGTTTCATGGGTTACAACCAGAGGTTCAGCAGGCGCGCGCCACGGGCTTCGCTGTCAGCGAATTGCTGGCCGTTGCTGCTGAGGAAACTTTGCCCGGAACTCGGTTTGTCCCAGAACTGCCCGCGCAGGAACACACTCATGCCGGCCAGCGCCTTGCTGGCCGACGGTTGCGCGGTCAGGGTCAATTGGTGCCAGGCCTGGCCCTCGCTGACGGCTCCCGGTTTCAGGCTGACCGAGTCCGGCACGCTCAAGCCTTTGTAACCCTTCCACGGTTGATCCCACACGCCATGACCTGTGATCAGCGCCGGGACCGCAATCAGTTGCGCGCCTTGCTCGTCCAGTTTGCGGTAGTTGTCCGGATACCAGCTGTCTCTGCCGATGAGCACGCCGAGGCGCCCGGCCGGGGTATCGACCACATTGATCCGGGAAGCCTCGCCGGAGCTGTCGTCCTGATCGAAGATCGGGCGCATCTGCCGTTGTGGCTGGCCGAGCGGGGCACCGTCGCGGCCAAACACTACGGTGCTGTTGTACAGCTCACCACTGCCGGTCTTGAGCCGGCCATCGATGATGTTCGGTTCAGGCAATACGATCGAGCCGGCCACCAGGGTGATGTGGAATTCCTTGGCCAGGCCACCGAACAGCGCCTGATAGTTCTTGGCCATGTCCCGGGATTTCATCCGCAGGTGCGCGTCATCCAGACGGCTGCTGCCCTTGGCGGCGAGCCAGGCGCGAGCAAATTGCACCGGATTGCTCGCGGCCAGCCAGTTCATCGCTTCGGCGAGGGTGGCGGCCTGGTACAGCTCGTCTTTCTCGCCGCTGATCATCAGCCAGGTGCCGACATGCTCGGGCAGGATGACCACGGTTTTATCATTCAACAGCCCCTGATCCTGCGCCTGCTGCAAATAGGCGGCGAGCTTGCGGTGCAGGCGTTCGGGGCTTTGGTAGTCGGTGGGGAACAGCTCGGGCTGGATGCCCAGCAGGTTGCCGCGATCGGCGGGCGTGCCCTGATCGACCGCCAGTTTGATCCGCAGGTCCGACAGGTAATGACCGGCCGGGCGGTCAGCCGCCCACATGGCGTAGAAGGTGAGCGCGGCGATGAGCGCCATGGAAAAAGTCAGGTACAGAAGTTTGCGCATGAAATCCAACAACAACCGGGTACAGGGTGTGCGGACAGGGTAGGGCGCCAGCCCCGGCTTGCCAAGGGGCGCTGCGCATTTGGATCAATAACTTGTCAGTTACGGTCATTGAGTGACAGCGATGCGACTCCTAATCTGTCGAACATGACTGACGGGGGACGCAGAGCTCCCGCATTTTCCGTGATCGCTCGCTGTGGAGTTAACGATGACCGCCACTCAATACCCGCACCTGTTGGCCCCGCTGGACCTGGGATTCACCACGTTGCGCAACCGCACCCTGATGGGCTCGATGCACACCGGCCTTGAAGAGAAGCCGGGTGGTTTCGAACGCATGGCGGCGTATTTTGCCGAGCGTGCCCGTGGCGGTGTCGGCCTGATGGTCACCGGCGGTATCGGCCCGAACGACGAGGGCGGTGTGTACTCCGGCGCAGCCAAGCTGACCACCGAGGAAGAAGCGCTCAAGCACCGCATCGTCACTCGCGCTGTGCATGATGCGGGCGGCAAGATCTGCATGCAGATCCTCCACGCCGGCCGTTATGCCTACAGCCCGAAACAGGTCGCGCCGAGCGCCATCCAGGCGCCGATCAACCCGTTCAAGCCCAAAGAGCTGGACGAGGAAGGCATCGAGAAGCAGATCAGCGATTTCGTCACCTGCTCGGTACTGGCCCAGACCGCCGAGTACGACGGCGTGGAAATCATGGGCTCGGAAGGTTATTTCATTAACCAGTTCCTCGCCGCCCACACCAACCACCGCACCGACCGTTGGGGCGGCAGCTACGAAAACCGCATGCGCCTGCCGGTGGAAATCGTACGCCGCGTACGTGAAGCGGTCGGCCCGAACTTCATCATCATCTTCCGTCTGTCGATGCTCGATCTGGTGGAAGGCGGCAGCACCTGGGAAGAAATCGTCACCCTGGCCAAAGCCATCGAGCAGGCCGGCGCGACCCTCATCAACACCGGTATCGGCTGGCACGAAGCGCGGATCCCGACCATCGCCACCAAAGTGCCGCGTGCGGCGTTCAGCAAGGTCACCGCCAAGCTGCGTGGCTCGGTGAGTATTCCGCTGATCACCACCAACCGTATCAACACCCCGGAAGTCGCCGAGCAGATCCTCGCCGAAGGCGATGCCGACATGGTCTCGATGGCGCGGCCGTTCCTCGCCGATCCGGACTTCGTCAACAAGGCAGCTGAAGGCCGCGCCGACGAAATTAACACCTGCATTGGTTGCAACCAGGCCTGCCTCGATCACACCTTCGGCGGCAAGCTCACCAGTTGCCTGGTCAACCCGCGTGCCTGCCACGAGACCGAACTCAACTACCTGCCGGTCAAGCAGATCAAGAAGATCGCCGTGGTCGGTGCCGGTCCTGCCGGTCTGTCCGCTGCCACCGTGGCCGCCGAGCGCGGGCATCAGGTGACCTTGTTTGATTCGGCCAGCGAAATCGGTGGCCAGTTCAACGTCGCGAAACGTGTGCCGGGCAAGGAAGAGTTCTACGAAACCCTGCGCTACTTCAAACGCAAACTGCAGACCACCAACGTCGAGGTGTGCCTGAACACCCGCGTCGACGTGGCGAAACTGGTCGAGGGCGGTTACGACGAAGTCATCCTGGCGACCGGCATTGCGCCGCGTCTGCCGGCGATTCCGGGTGTCGAGAACGCCAAGGTGCTGAGCTACCTGGATGTGTTGCTTGAGCGCAAACCGGTCGGCAAGCGTGTGGCGGTGATCGGTGCCGGCGGTATCGGTTTTGACGTCTCGGAATTCCTCGTCCATGAAGGCGTGGCCACCAGTCAGGATCGCGCCGCGTTCTGGAAAGAGTGGGGCATCGACACGAATCTGGAAGCCCGTGGTGGCGTGGCCGGGATCAAGGCTGCACCGCACGCACCGGCGCGCGACGTGTTCCTGCTGCAACGCAAGAAATCCAAGGTCGGCGACGGTCTGGGCAAGACCACCGGCTGGATTCACCGCACCGGTCTCAAGAACAAGCAGGTGCAGATGCTCAACAGCGTCGAATACCTGAAGATCGACGACGAAGGCCTGCACATCCGCATCGGCGAAACCGGCGAGCCGCAAGTGCTGCCGGTGGACAACATCGTCATCTGCGCCGGCCAGGATCCGCTGCGCGAGCTGCACGACGGTCTGGTCGAAGCCGGGCAGAACGTGCACCTGATCGGCGGCGCCGATGTGGCGGCCGAACTGGATGCCAAACGTGCGATCAATCAGGGTTCGCGTCTGGCCGCCGAGCTCTGATCCACCCTAGAATGCCGGCTCTTTGCACAGAGCCGGCCTTCATGTTTCTGCCTCCCACCGACTGGCTACCTCAAGCCCCCCTCGAAGCGCTTCATCTGGACTGGCTCACCGCCGCCGGCGTTGAAGTCGCGATCCTGCGTCTCGACCGGATCGATCCGCTGATCAGCGGCAACAAGTGGTTCAAACTCGTCGAACATCTCAAAGCTGCCGACCGTGCGGGCGCCGAAGGCATCATCAGCCTGGGCGGTGCGCACTCCAATCATCTGCATGCGCTGGCGGCTGCGGGCAAACGCCTGGGATTCGCAACGGTCGGGCTGTTGCGCGGGCATCAGCAGGACACGCCGACGGTGAGGGATCTGCGGGATTTCGGCATGCAGCTGCACTGGCTCGGTTACGGCGGCTATAGGGCGCGGCACGAGCCGGGGTTCTGGCAGCCGTGGCTGGCGCAGTATCCGACGCTGCATCCGGTGCCTGAAGGGGGCGGCGGGTTGCCGGGCGCGCAGGGCTGCGCGGCACTGAAGGATCAGGTCAGTCAACAACTCGGTAAGCTCGGCTGGGACGACTACCACGGTTGGTGGCTGGCCTGCGGCACGGGCACCACGCTCGCGGGATTGGTGTTGGCCGAGTCCGGACAACATGCGGTGTACGGCGCAATGGCCGTGCCCGACGATCACGGCGTCGCGGCCAATCTCGAGGCAATTGTGGGCAAGGCTGGAGGCTACGAACTGATCGACGCCAGTCGTGGCGGTTTCGCCAAGGTCGATCCGGCGTTGCTTGAATTCATCGCGCAAACCGAACAGGCCAGCGGCATTCCCCTCGAACCGCTGTACACCGGCAAAGCCTTGCTGGCGCTCAAACAACAGATCGAGGCGGGTCGCTTTGCCCGCGGTTCACGCTTGATCTTCGTCCACACCGGCGGCTTGCAGGGTCGGCGTGGATTCGACGGTTAACCCTGGCTGCGCTTGGGCATCATCCGCAGCAGCGTGTTATCGCGCACCACGTAATGGTGATAGATCCCCGCCAGCGCATGCAGGCCGATCAGCCAGTAGCCGATGGTGCTGATCAGCACATGCCAGTGCTCGACGTCTTTGGCGAACACCTTGTCTTCACTCACCAGCAACGGCAGGTCGAAACCGTAGAACATCACCTGATGACCTTCGGCGCTGGTGATCAGCCAGCCGAGAATCGGCATGCTGATCATGAACAGGTACAAGGCCCAGTGCATCAGGCGTGCGAGGGTAATTTGCCACTGTGGCGAAGCCGGGAAGATTTTCGGCGCCGGGCCCAGGCTGCGGGCGAACAGGCGAAACCAGACCAGCACGAACACGGTCAGCCCGAGCATGTAATGCACTTCGCGGATCAGCGTGCGGCCACCGCTGCCCTTGGGAAACAGCCCGCGCAATTCCATGCTGGCGTACACCAGCACCAACAGCACCAGCATCAGCCAGTGCAACAGGATCGACACGGTGCTGTAACGGGATTCGGAATTTGTCCACGGCATACGGCGTTCCTCACGGTTCAGGGCTCAAGCGTGCCGTTCTGCGACGGCATGCCTTAACTGTAATCACCTTTGGCGCGTTTGCCCGAGGCTAAAAAAGCTTTCACTGAGCTGAGTCAGCGATTTGACTGAAAACGCCCATGAAAAAACGCCAGTGTCGGGCAGACACTGGCGTTTTTGTTTGCGGCAGACGGCGCTATCAGCTGCTTTGCGGCATCTCGCCGTTGGCCAGGCGCTTGTTGATGTCGGCAATCACTTCCGGCAGATCGGTGATGGTGTCGATCATGTAGTGCGGGCGCGAACCTTCGAACAGCGCGTGAATGCGCTTGCGCTCACTGGCCAAGGCGTCGCTGCCCAGTGCGCGATAGCCTTCGTAATCCAGGCCCAGCGCGTTGCCGGAGCAGATCAGCGCCACGGTCCACATGCCGGCGCGACGGCCTTCGAGAATCCCCGGCACGGTGTCGTCGATCTTCACGCAGGCGGCGACATCGTCGATGCCCAGCGCAATCACGTTGGCCAGCGCCTGGGCTGGCCATGGGCGGCCGTTCGGCACTTCGTCGGTGGCGACGACGTGGTCGGCGACGTAGCCGTTGGTGACGGCGAGTGCCACAACCTTGTCCATCACCTGCTTCGGATAACCCGAGCAGGAACCGATCTTGATCCCTTGCTGACGCAGGTTGGCGATGGTCTCCAGCGCGCCGGGAATCAGCGCCGAATGCTCGGCGATTTTCTCGATCTGCAGCGGCATGAAGCGGTTGTAGATCGCGGTCACGTCATCGTCGGTCGGGGTGCGGCCGAACGCCTTGCGATAGCGCTCGGCAACCTGCGGCTGATCGCACAGGGTGCGGATGTGATCCCACTTGCCCATGCCCATCGGGCCACGGGCCTCTTCGATGGAAACCTGGACGTCGAACTCGGCGAAGGCTTCGACGAAGATCTGGGTCGGTGCGAAAGAACCGAAATCGACCACGGTGCCGGCCCAGTCGAGGATGGCGGCTTGCAGCTGGGTTGGGTTGTCGTAGTTCATGGAGAAATCCTGCAGGAATGAGTTGTTTTGGCGTTCGGTGTACCTGTGGGAGCGGGCTTGCCCGCGATGGCGGTCTGACATTCACCATGGATGTCGACTGCCAGGGCCTCATCGCGGGCAAGCCCGCTCCCACAGGGGATTTGAGGTGTGGTTTAAATCTCTAACACTTCCATCTCGCGCAGCACTTCACCCACCGCCGCGACGGCTTCGCGCATCTGCGCCGGGGTGACGTGGCCGATGCAGCCGACGCGGAAGGTTTCGACCTGGGTCAGCTTGCCGGGGTAGAGGATGTAACCCTTGGCCTTGACCCGTTCGTAGAAGTCCTTGAACTGGTAGCGCGGATCTTTCGGTGCGTGGAAGGTCGCGATGATCGGCGCCTGAATCGCAGCAGGCAGGAAGCTGCGCAAGCGGAGTTTGCCCATCTCTTCCATCAGTGCCTGGCAGTTGGCGGCGTAACGCGCATGCCGCGCCGGCAGACCACCTTCTTCGTTGTATTGCAGCAGCGCTTCATGCAGCGCCGCCACCACGTGGGTCGGCGGGGTAAAGCGCCACTGACCGGTTTTCTTCATATAGCTGTGCTGGTCGAACAGGTCCATCGCCAGCGAATGCGAATTGCCGGCGGCTGCAGCCAGAGATTCCTTGCGGGCAAACACGAAGCCCATGCCCGGCACGCCTTCCAGGCATTTACCCGATGCGGCGATCAGCGCATCGAACGGGACTTTTTGCGCATCCACCGGCAACGCGCCGAACGAGCTCATGGCATCGATGATCAGGCGTTTGCCGTGTTGCTCGACAACCTGGGCGATCTCCGGCAAAGGATTGAGAATGCCGGTGCTGGTTTCGCAATGGATCAGCGCGACGTGGGTAATGTCGCTGTCGGCGCGCAGCAGGCGGTCGACGTCAGCGGCGGTGGTCGGTTCGTCTTCAGCGGTTTCAAAGGTGCTGAACGAGCGGCCGAGCACTTCGCAGATTTTCGCCAGACGCTTGCCATAGGCGCCGTTGATCAGCACCAGCACCTTGCCGTCGCGGGGGACGAGGGTGCCGATCGCGGCTTCGACAGCGAAGGTGCCGCTGCCCTGCAAAGGTACGCAGTGATGGCTGTCGGCGCCGTTGAGGATCGCCAGCAGTTGTTCGCACAGGCTGGCGGTCAGTTGGTTGAAGCGGTCATCCCATGAACCCCAGTCGACCATCATCGCCTGGCGGGTGCGGGCCGAGGTGGTCAACGGGCCGGGAGTGAGCAGGATGGGTGCGGCAGTACTCATTCGTGTGTCCTCGCGATAGCGCTGTGGGATGAAGCTACGGGGCCTACGTTGCAATTCGGCGGATCATCAATCAAATTGTTTGTTGTTATGCCAGCCATCAGTGAGGGTTATTCATGAACCTGTTCCAGCTCCGCGCCTTCGACGCCGTGGCCCGGGAAGGCAGCTTCACCCGTGCCGCCGCACGCTTGTTCATCAGCCAGCCGGCGGTCACCGGGCACATCAAGGCGCTGGAGGAGCATTACCAGATCACGCTGTTGCGACGGACGGCGCGCCGGGTCGAGCTGACAGAAGAGGGCATCAAACTGGCGGCGATCACCCGGGCGATGTTCGGTATGGCCGAAGAGGCGCAGGCGCTGCTTGAGGCTAATCGGCAATTGCTGACCGGACGCCTTGAGGTGGCGGCGGACGGTCCGCACATGGTCATGCCGATGCTTGCCAGCCTGCGGGCGTGTTATCCGGGGATTACGGTGAATCTGCGGTTGGGCAATGCTCAGGAAACGTTGGCGGCGTTGTTGTCCGAGCATGCCGATGTGGCGGTGCTGACCGAGGTCGAGCCACGCAAGGGCCTGCATCTGCAAGCGCTGAGTGAATCGCGGATTTGCGCGCTGGTGCCGGCCGCGCATCCGTGGGCGACGCGTTCCGGCGAGGTCAGGCTCAAGGAGCTGGATCAGGTGATCATGGTGTTGCGCGAGCCGAGTTCGATTACCCGGCGCACGTTTGATCAGGCCTGTGCGCAGGCGTCGGTCAACCCACGGGTGTTGCTGGAACTGGACAGTCGCGAGGCGGTGACGGAAGCGGTGGCGGCTGAGTTGGGGGTTGGGGTGGTGTCATCGGTGGAGGTCAGTCATGACCCCCGTGTCGTCGCAATTCCCATCGCGGGAGAAGGGCTGGTGAACCGGCACATGATTGGCTGCGTGGAGCGGCGGCGAGAGTTGCGGTTGATTCAGGCGTTTTTCGGGTTGGCGCCGGTCTGAACAAGACTTTCGCGAACCATCTCGAGAAATGTCGCCACTACCCGCCGCGAACTCTGCTCGCGCAGGCACACCAGTGTCTCCGTCAATCGGCGGGTGCAATCGGTGATCGGCAGCGCGCAAACCCGTGAGTCCGCACCAAACTCCGCCGCCGACACCACACCCACGCCAATCCCCACCACCACTGCCTCCCGCGCCGCTTCCCGGCCTTCGACCTGAATCGCCGGGCGGATGCGGAAACCGGCGCGGGCCATTTCTTCTTCCAGGGTCTGGCGGGTGACCGAGCCGTGTTCGCGCAGCACCAGCGGCGTGTCGTCCAGATCCTCCAGGCAGATCGATTCACGCTCGGCCCATGGATGATGGCGCGAGACGAACGCCACCATCGGATCGTTGCGCAGCGGCACGCACAGCAGGCGTTCATCGCTGACATCGCGCCCGAGCAACGCCAGATCAGCCTGATAGTTGAACAGTCGAAACAGCGATTCATCGGTGTTACCGGTCTCGATCTTCACGCTGATCCCCGGATAGCGCTCACAAAACCGGGCAATCTGCGGCAGCACATGCACCGGTGCATCCACCGCCAGAATCAGGCTGCCGGTCTGCAAGGCCTGGGATTCCTGCAGCAACTCCTGGGCTTCGGCTTCGACCACGAACAAGCGCTGGGTGATCGCCAGCAAGCGTTCCCCCAGATCCGTCAGGCGCACCGAGCGCTTGTTGCGATGGAACAGCAACACACCGAAGCGTTCTTCCAGCTTGCGCACCTGGTCGGAAATCGCCGGTTGCGTCAGATAAAGCCGCTCGGCGGCCTTGGTGAAGCTTCCGTGCACGGCCACGGCGTGAAAGGCTTTGAGCTGGGCGTGGGAAACCGACATGGCTGATTCCTCGTTTACAGGCGAACTTCAGTAACAAGCTGAGCTTATGTGTGAAATACGATAAATCGATTTTATTTATTAAACAGTAATTGCTTTGATCGGCTCACGCCAACGCTGACTGCCCGGTCGGGCAGCGACGCTGGCCATGAGCCTGTGCGTGCAACACCAGGACTCATCTGACCGGTATCGCCGAAGGGACGGGGTGATATCGCAGTGCTCAACAATAAAAAACACAGGCGTTTACTCATCGATTCTGCCGGCACACTCACACCCTGAGGTCAGAACCACAATGAACAAGCACATCGGCACCATTGCGCGTTGGCGCATGCAGATCTTCGCTGTCACCTGGCTCGCTTACGCCGCGTTCTATTTCACCCGCAAAGCCTTTTCGGTGGCCAAACTGGGCATCGCCGAAGACCCAAGCTTCACCCTCGACAAAATGGCCATGGCCAACCTCGACGCGATTTACCTGGCGGCCTACGCCATCGGCCAGTTCACCTGGGGCATGCTCGCCGACCGCTTCGGCCCGCGGGTTGTGGTGCTCGGTGGTTTGCTGATTTCCGCCGCGGCGGCGCTGGTGATGGGCAGCTTCGCAACCTTGCCGATCTTCGCCACCTGCATGCTGATTCAGGGGCTGGCGCAGTCCACCGGCTGGTCGGGGCTGTGCAAGAACCTCGGCAGTTTCTTCCCCTCCGAACAACGCGGGCGAGTGCTCGGGTTGTGGAGTTCCTGCTATGCATTCGGCGGTCTGGTGGCGTCGCCGTTCGCCGGCTGGTGGGCGTACACGCTGATCGGTTCGTGGCACGCGGCGTTCATTTCCAGCGCGGCGGTGGTCGCGGTGGTGGCGGTTTTGTTCTTCATCTTTCAGCGTGACAAACCAGAAGACGTTGGCCTGCCCGCCGTGGAGCCGGAGCCGGTCATCAGCGCCGAAGAGGCCGAAGCCAACAGCAAACTCAGCGTCTGGGAGCCACTCAAGGAAATCCTGCGCAACCGCACGGTGCTGGTGCTGGGGCTGGCGTATTTCCTGTTGAAACCGGCGCGTTACGCGATTTTGCTGTGGGGGCCGGTGATCGTGTTCGGACAGATGCCTTCGGTCGGCAAGGTCGGCGCGGCGATCATTCCCACCGCGTTTGAACTGGCCGGACTGCTGGGGCCGATCATGATTGGCCTGGCCTCGGACAAACTGTTCGGTGCCCGACGCATGCCGGCCTGCGTGTTGAGTCTGCTGGCGCTGACCGTGACCCTTGCGCTGTTCATGGGCGCCTTGCACACCGGCAGCGTGATGCTGGTGGTCGCACTGTTGTTCGTCATGGGCCTGACCCTGTACGGCCCGGACTCGATGATCAGCGGCGCGGCTGCGATCGATTTCGGCAAGGCCAAGGCTGGCGCCACGGCGGCGGGATTCGTCAACGGCTGCGGCTCGGTCGGTGCAGTGCTCGGAGGTTTGCTGCCGGGCTACTTCGACTCAGTGACGGTGTTCATCGTGTTCGCCGGTTGTGCGCTGTTCTCGGCGCTGGTGCTGATTCCGCACTGGAACAGCCGCCCGGTCGGCGTCATGGAGCCACGTGCCTACGTGCCCAATCGTGCCCTGACCATCAAACCCCTGCGTAACTGAATAAACCCTGCCTCGCGGCCTGCTGCGGCATTCGCGGCAGGCTGTGCCGTGGCCGACTGACTGGAGAACTTTCATGAGACCGTTTTGGCTGGAGCAGGCTTTGCAGCTCGACACGTCCGAACCTTGCCCGCCGCTGCAAGGCGATGTGCGCACCGACGTGTGCATCGTCGGCGGCGGTTACACCGGGTTGTGGACGGCGATCATGCTCAAGCAGCAGAACCCCGAACTCGATGTGTTGCTGATCGAAGCCGACATCTGCGGCGCCGGCGCCAGTGGGCGCAACGGCGGCTGCGCGCTGTCGTGGTCGGCAAAGTATTTCACCCTCGAGCGGTTGTTCGGCGTCGAAGAGGCGGTGCGGCTGGTCAAGGAATCGGAGCGCAGCATCCACGCCATCGGCGAGTTCTGCGAGCAGTACGGCGTCGATGCCGATTACCGACTCGATGGTACGCTTTACACCGCCACCAACCGCGCGCAATGCGGCTCCACCGATGCGGTGATTGCGGCGCTCGAGCGCAACGGCATCAACTCGTTTACCCAGCGGCCGGTCGCCGATGTACAGCGCATGGCCGGTTCGGAAAAACATCTGGAGGGCTGGTTCTCGCCGGCCGCCGCCAGCGTGCAGCCAGGCAAGCTGGTGCGCGGCTTGCGCCGGGTGGCGTTGCAGCTGGGCGTGCGAATTCATGAAGGCACGGCGATGACCGGGCTGGAGGAGGGCCGCCCGGCGCGCCTACACACGGCGAACGGTTGCGTGACCGCCGACCGCGTGGTGCTGGCGATGAACGCGTGGATGGCCCGCGCTTTTCCGCAGTTCGAACGCAGCGTGGCGATCGTTTCCAGCGACATGCTGATCACCGAGCCACGTCCGGATCTGTTGCAGGAAATCGGTTTGACCAGCGGCGTCACCGTGCTCGACTCGCGGATTTTCGTGCACTACTACCACAACACCCCGGACGGCCGGATCATGCTCGGCAAGGGCGGCAACACCTTCGCTTACGGCGGGCGGATGCTGCCGGTGTTCGACCAGCCATCGCCCTACACCGGATTGCTCAAGCGCAGTCTCGACGACTTCTTCCCGGCATTCGCTGATGTGAAAATCGACGCAACCTGGAACGGCCCCTCGGATCGCTCGGTCACCGGCCTGCCGTTCTTCGGCCAGATGAGTGCCAGCGGCAACGTCTTTTACGGTTTCGGTTATTCCGGCAGTGGCGTCGGGCCGTGCCACATGGGCGGGCAGATTCTCGCCTCGCTGGTGCAGGGCCTCGACAACCCGTGGACGCGCTCGCCGCTGGTCAATGGGCCGCTGGGTTACTTTCCGCCGGAGCCGATCCGCTACCTCGGCTCGCTGATGGTGCGCAACGCCATTCGCCGCAAGGAGCGCGCCGAGGATCACGGTCGGCGGCCCCGGCACCTCGATGTGCGTCTGGCGAAATTCGCAGCGGCGGCGGGCAAGGCCGACAAAGGTTGATCGTCAGCGCGGCGGGGCGGAGCGGTTGAGCAGCCAGTCGAGCAAGAGGTCGTCGTCGGGCTCGGTTTCTTTCGGCTGTGCCGGTCGGGGTCGGCAGACGTCGAGGCAGAGGATCGGCCGGTCGGGATCGCTGTCGAGAAAACTCACCCAGACCTCGCTGCCGGCGCAGGGCAGATCTTCCCGAGGCAGGCCGCCGCCGACGTGGGGCATGACCACTGGCAACCACAGTCCTTCGCTGGCGCTGGCATCAGGTTGGTCAGGCCATAACCGCACGGCGATCCGTCCCTGATCGTCCACCTGCGCCGGTTGCCCCGGCGCGCCAAGCACTTGCGCCGGCTGATACCCCGGAATGCCCGGGCACGGTTGTTTCGGCGGCGGGCGAAACGGGGTCGACCAGGGCAGCGCGGTGAAGTCGTTGTGATAGCGACGAACCGTCGGCACGGGATCGAGAATCGAAGGTTGCTGGCCCTGATGAC
Organism: Pseudomonas sp. GW456-12-10-14-LB2; assembly: GCF_002884345.1. Classification (NCBI taxonomy): domain Bacteria; kingdom Pseudomonadati; phylum Pseudomonadota; class Gammaproteobacteria; order Pseudomonadales; family Pseudomonadaceae; genus Pseudomonas; species Pseudomonas sp. GW456-12-10-14-LB2. The sequence goes on along the minus strand of NZ_POHV01000006.1, from coordinate 112,658 downwards.
GCAAATCGGTGATCAGCCACTGCTCGTTGAACGCGTTTACCGGGTGCTCCATGACTTGCAGCAGGCGCCCGCTGAGCAGTCGCGGACAATCGCTGCGGCCCTGAATCGAGCGCGACCGGCAGCGTTGGCGTTCCAGCAGGCGACGACTGCGCTGGGCCGCGTGGCGGTGCGCAGTCGGCAGAAATCCCGGTGGCGCGAAGGCACTGTCCAGTGTGTGATTGGCGGCCTCCTGGCCCGTAATCGAATGCCCTCGCTCACGCACGCCGGCAGGAATCTGAGGCAGCACCGCCTCATGGCGCTGGAACAGGCTGCTGAGGCCGGTTGCCGGCGCATCGATCTGCGTGTTGAAAGCAATCGCCGTCGGTTGCTGCGGCAGGCTCAGACTGTCATCGGCGAACACCACCACATGGCCGTCCGGCTGATGTTCGAAGTGATAGTGGATGCCTTCCTCTTCACAAAGCCGTTGCAAAAAGGCCAGATCGGTTTCCTCGTACTGAATGCAGAACGGGCGCGGCGGGTAGTGGCCGACGGTCATCTCGATCCGGTAGCTGTGGGCAGGCAGGTGATGTTCGCTGAGCAGTTGCTCAAGGATGGCCGGCACGTTCAGTTGCGTGAAGACCCGGCGTACGGGATGTTGCTCCAGCGCTTGCAGATGCGGCATCAGCACCAGTTGGTAGGCGATCCGGTGCGTCGCGCGGTGTTCGCAACTGGCGCTTTGGATGATGCCGTGAATCCCGTGGTCGTCATCCAGGTGCAGAAACGCCGCCTGATGCAGCAGCGTGCCGGGTGACCACGCGGGTGCCAGGCCCATGACTTCGATTTCAAACCGAAAGGGCTGATTCAGCGCTTCATGACCGCTGAAGCGCAGGACCGGCAGGCTTATCCCGCCTTCGGCCAGGGTCAGCGAAAACGGACTTTCCTTGTCATTGAGCATTCGGGCGGGCTCTGTTCAGGCAATACGGGCCACAGAGGGTACGAAAACACGACGTTGAATGGACGTGGCAAACCGGTTTTTCAGAATCGCCCTACAAGGCGCGTAGAAGATGTCGATGCGCATCGGAATTTTTGGTCGATTGCCGACTTTAGGCCGTATAAACTTGGCGCCATGCGTCGGCCAATAGATGTCTCGGCGCCACAGATCAAGAGAGTGAGTAATGGGCGCACAGTGGAAGGTTAAACACAAAGAAGCGGCAGCCAACGCCAAGGGCAAGATCTTCGGCAAACTGGTGAAGGAAATCACCATTGCTGCGCGTAACGGTGCCGATACCGCCACCAACGCACACCTGCGTCTGGTGGTCGAACAGGCCAAGAAAGCCTCGATGCCCAAGGAAACCCTGGACCGCGCCATCAAGAAGGGTGCTGGCCTGCTGGGCGAAACCGTTCAATACCATCGCGTGACCTACGAAGGTTTCGCACCGCATCAGGTGCCGCTGATCGTCGAGTGCGTGACCGACAACATCAACCGCACCGTGGCGGAAATCCGCGTGGCGTTCCGCAAGGGCCAACTGGGTGCTTCCGGTTCCGTTGCCTGGGACTTCAACCATGTCGGCATGATCGAAGCGTCGCCGGACACCCCGGACGCCGATCCTGAGATGGCCGCGATCGAAGCCGGCGCCCAGGATTTCGAGCCGGGCGAAGAGGGCGCGACCCTGTTCCTGACCGACCCGACTGATCTGGACTCGGTGCAGAAAGCCCTGCCGGAACAAGGCTTCACCGTGCTGTCGGCCAAACTGGGCTACCAGCCGAAGAACCCGGTCAGCGGCCTGAGCGACGAGCAGATGGCTGAAGTCGAGGCGTTCCTCGAAGGCCTGGACAACCATGACGACGTGCAGGACATGTTCGTCGGTCTGGCCGGCTGATTTTTCGAGTCAGTAACACCGCAATCGCGAGCAGGCTCGCTCCCACACTTGATCAGTGTTGTTCCCCTTTACAGGGGTGATACAAGTCGATCGTGGGAGCGAGCCCGCTCGCGATTGACCGCGCAGCGGTCATTACTGTTGCAGCACCTCAACGATCTCGCCAAACCCCGGCCGCGCCAGCACTTGCGGCTGACAGCAGCGCTGTTCCAGGGCTTCCAGCACCTGTCGCTGTTCATCGCTCAACCCCGAGTCGATGCGCGCCAGCAGTTCCCCCAGCAGAATCCCGAACGCCCGCACTTCGAGGCGTTGCAGTGCACGGGTTTCAGGCGTGTCCGCCGTGGCATGGAACGACGCCGCACCAAAATCCCCCAGCAGACAGTCGCCCTGATCGTTCAACAGAATGTTGTGTCCGTAGAGATCACCGTGGGTGATGCCGTGACGATGCAGATGCCCGGCGACCGACGCAATGCCCCGGGCGATGCGCAGGGCAACATCGGCACTGAAACGGCAATCCTCGGCATACACATCCCGTGAACAGGACGCCAGGCTCGGCAACCCGGCGAGGTTGCGGTAACTCGGATCGATCAACTGCATCACCAGGCCTTGCTGGTCATCGGGATGCTGGTCGATGCGGCCTTCGACGCGGATCAGGTTCGGGTGCAGCCCGGCGGTGATGCACGCGTTCATTTCATGCAGCGGCGAGCCGTCGCTGGTCATTTCACCCTTGTACAGCTTGACCGCCACTGGCGTGGCCTGCTGATCCGCAGGCTGCCACTGCGCCCGGTAAATGACCCCGGAAGCGCCTTCGCCCAGCCGTTGCTCCAGCTGCAGCGCCGACCAGTCTATCAGGGGCGCTTTGTCGAGGGCGGCGGCATCGGCTTCGGTTTCCAGCGGATTGCCGGCGTAGGCCAGCCAGGTCAGGCTTGGCAGGGTCAGCAGCCATTGCGGCAACTCGGTCAACTGATTGGCGGCGATGCGGATCAGCTCCAGCCGATGGCACTGACTCAGTGACGGCGGCAGGGTGCGCAGGCGATTGCCGGCAAGCATGAGTTTTTGCAGCAACGGGCGCTCGCCCAGTTCCGTGGGCAGGGTTTCGATGGCGTTGTCGGTCAAGATCAGCCAGCGCAACTGCGGCGGCAGCGCCGCGCCGGGTATCTGAGTGATGCGGTTGGCCTTGAAACCGATCATCGACAGCGTCTGGCACTGGCCCAGGCACGCCGGCAATTGGGTGAACCGATTGTCGGAGCAGAACAGCACGCGCAGGCGCGTCAGACGATGCAAGTCGTCCGGCAGGCTGCTCAGGGCATTGCCGCTGAGGTTGAGCACTTCCAGCGTGTCGGCCAGGTTGAAAATCTCCGGCGGAAATTCAGTCAGGCCTTCGGCCAGATCCAGCCGGGTGATGCCCGACAGTTCGCCAGCGCGCAGTTGTGCAAGGGTGTGCATGAAAAGGATCGCTTTCGAGAAGGCGCGGGGCGCCGGAAATGGGCCGCATGATAACGGCAAATCAGCCCTGTTCGTGCACTTCGCGCAATTGCCCGAGCCGGCTGCGGGTGCGGGCCAGATCGATGGCCTGGCCGCCGAGGCTTTCGTGTAAGGGGAGTTGGCCGAGCAGGGTCAGGTGTTTGTCCTGGTCGTAGAGTACGTCGATCAGGTTGATAAAGCGCTGCTGGGCGGCGATCGAACATTCGCCCAGCTCCGGCAGTTCGTCGATGATCCAGTGGTCGAAGCGTCGACACAGTTCCAGATAATCCATCACCGCCGTGGGCTGTTCGCAGAGGTCGTTGAAGGTGAAACCGATGCGCCGGTCTTCGCACAGCCGCGCCTGCAAATGCCGGCTGCCGACCGCCAGAGGCAACGGCGTGGCGTCGAGTGGCGGCAGGTTCAAGGCCTGGCGCTGCGCCGGGCTGGCCGGCCAGACGTAATGGCCCTGAGTGAACACCTGATGCGCGTGACGACGCGCCTGGCTGCGGTAATCGTGCGGGCCACCGACTTCAATGACCTGCATGCGCGCATTGATCAGGTCGATTACCGGTTTGAACCGCGCGTGGTACAGCGGGTTGGGCAGCAAACCTTCGGGCGGGTAGTTGGAGGTCACCAGCAACAGGATTCCGCGCTTGAACAGCGCCTTGAACAGACGGGTGATGAGCATCGCATCGCCGATGTCATGTACATGAAATTCGTCGAAACACAGCACCCGACAGTCCGTCAGCAACGTATCGAGAGTGACGGCGAGGGCGTCATCGCGGTCGCGGTGCTCGAACATGCCCTGATGCAACTGGGCAAAGAACCCGTGGAAGTGCAGGCGGCGTTTTTGCTCGATCGGCAACGCCTGGAAAAATCCGTCCAGCAACCAGCTCTTGCCGCGCCCGACCGCTCCGTGCAGATACAGGCTGGGCGGGGTTTGCGCAGGGGTGCCGAACAACAGACCGGCCTGATGAGCCATGCAGTCGATGACCCGCTGCTGGCTGTGGCTGAGGGTGTAGCCCTGGCCGTGGGCCTTTTGCCGGAAATAGTCACGCACCGATTGCGCGCTGGCGGCGCACTGGCCCGCGTTTGTGACGGAGCGTTTGCCGAAGAAATGGCGCAAGGCTGACCAGCGCTGGGTCAGACGCGAACGTTCGGGCGGTCGGGCGGGCACTGCATTCACTCCGTCATCATCGGGCCGGCTCCCCGCGAGCGCGGCGGGGTAGTTTAACCAGACGGATAGTTTTGCTTCCACTGCGCCTTGTCGTTTTTCCGCAGAGCAATCTGCGGCGTGTACAGGATTTTTCAACACTTTAAATCGACGTGTTGCCAACCTTTCGAAACAAATCCCGGCGGGTAACTGGATCCAATCGACTGGCGCAATCGGCGTGCGTTGCTAACCTGAAACACTGTAACGACAGAGACGCTGTCGCCATCAAGGAACGGGCGGTGAATGCAGGGATGGTCTGGGCATTGCTGGGCGGGCTCGCGATACCGGTCCACGCCGCCGACCTTCAGGTCGAGGTGCGGGTCGATGTGCAGCGCGGTTGCCAGTTGATCGGCCAGCAACGCGAGGCCGGTATCGAGCAACTGGGCGTGCTCGATTTCGGCACCACGGCGCGGCTCGGCGACCGGGACGGGCCACTCGGTGCGGCGCTGACCAATTCGCGCCTGCCGCGTCTGGAATGCAATCCGGACACCCCGTACCAGTTGCGCGTCGATGGCGGCCTGCACGGTGGCGTTGGCGAGGTGCGTTATATGGCGGGGGAGGCCGGCAGCAAGCCGATTCCTTATCGCCTGTATCAGGACGCCGCACGGCGGGTGCCGCTGGTGGTAGACGTGCCGGTCAGCGGCCGGGTGCCGGATAGCGGCACGGTGGACTTGCCGTTATACGGGCGGATCGAGCGGATGGCGGAGGTGCCACGGGTCAGCCGGTATTCGGATCTGGTGAAGGTGACGGTCACCTGGTGATCGGGGAGTTTTTTCAGCCATCCGGTTGAGCCGGGTGGCGCAGGGAAGGGCGTTCAATGACGAGCGCAGTGGTCGAGTGATCCTGAAGGAGTAGGGGCTCAATGATGGGCAGACACGGGCGGGTAATCGCCGCAGCCACATTGCTGTTGTTCACCGAGACCGCGGCAGCGGCAGTCAGTGGGCAGATCCTTGCGCGGCTGACGCTGATTGCCGGCTGCGAAGTGACCAACGCAACCAGCCCCGCCAGCCCGGTGGATGGGCTGGGCTCTCTCGATTTCGGCCAGCAGGGCCCGACCTGGAACGCACCGATCAAGGCCAGTCTCAGCGAAGCGGACAGCGGCCAGCTGAATGTCGCCTGCAATCCTTCGGTCACCGGGTTCACCGTGACCATCGACGGCGGTAGCCATGGCGACGGCACCACACGCCGCCTGAGCAACGGGCGCCAGACGCTCCCCTATCAGCTATTCCTCGATGCCTCGGGCAGCCAGAGCTACAGCATCGGTCAACAACACAATTTCGCTGTCACCAGCGGCGCACAGATACCCATCCCGGTATTTGGCTCGGTGGTGGCGAACACCCGTGCGGTACCGGCCGGTGTCTATACCGACACCCTGACGGTGACGCTCGACTGGTAACCCCGTAGAGGACGGACACCATGCGTACGATTGCATCAAGGATAGGTTTGTCGTTGCTCGGCCTGACGCTCGCTTCCAGCGTCAATGCCGCCACCACGGTCACCGGCCAGATCACCTCCAGCCTGATCCTGATCAGCAGTTGCCAGGTCAACGGTTCCGGCGGTTCTACCGGGCTGAACTTCGGTGCGTTGAACTTCGGCACCGCCAACAGCCTGTTCACCACGGCCACCGGGCAGGTGCTGGGCGGCGGGGGCGGGGCGTTGTCGATCCTGTGCTCGGCCGGCACCACGCCGACGGTCAAGGTCCGCGCCGGCGCCCATGACGGGCTCTCGCCGGGTGGTACCCGCGCGTTGTACGACGGGGTTGCCAACTATGTGCCGTACGATCTGTACACCGACGCCGGGCACTCGCAATTGCTGGCCATCGACGGGGTGATCAACCTCGCCGCCAGTACCGGTGTGGCGCAGACCGTGAACATCTACGGTCAGGCGGTGGGCAAGGCCGGGCTGCCGGCGGGCACCTACACCGACACGATTTCCGTTGAACTGACGTTCTAGTGTCATGGGCCGACATCGCTGTGCGGCGCTGCTTCTGCTATGTGCGGGCAGCTTGCCGCTGCCGTTGGCGGCGGTGACCAGCCAGAGTTTTCAGGTCAGTGCCACGGTGACACCGGGTTGTCTGGTGGTGGGGGGCGTATCGAACTATGGCGGGCTGAATTTCGGTTCGCGTTCGGCGCTGGCCACCGGCACGGTGCAGGTCGCGGCGACCGGTGGCGTCACGCTGCAATGCACGCCGGGGGTGGCGCTGAACATGACGGTCGATGGCGGCCAGTACAACAGCGGCGGGCGACGCATGCAGATCAGTGGAGGCAGCGCGAAGGTGGCGTATGCGCTGTTTCGCGATGCGGCGTACAGCCAGAGCCTGGGCATCGGCCAGAGTGTGGCAGTGGCCTACAGCGATGCGAACAACATCAGTCTGCCGATCTACGGTCAGGTGCAATTGCCGGGCAATCAGCCCGGGGGGACATACAGCGATGTGTTGCAGGTGCAGCTGTCGTGGTGATGTGAAATGACAAGGAGCAGGTTTATGGGGTTTTTCACGTCACGCTATTCGTCCGTTTGTTGCGCCGTGCTGGCGCTGGTCATGTTCGGGACGCTCAAGGCCCAGGCCGCCAGTTCGGTGCTGATCTGGCCGATCGATCCGGTGCTGGAGGCCGATCAGCAGGCCAGTGCGCTGTGGCTGGAAAATCGCGGCACGGAAACCGCCAACCTGCAGATCCGCGTGTTCGGCTGGAGCCAGAGCGGTTTCGAAGAGCAATACCGCAATCAGCGCGAGGTGATCGGCAGCCCGCCAGTGGCGAAGATCGAGCCGGGCCAGAAGCAACTGGTGCGCCTGACCCGCACCAAGGACGTGCCGCCAGGCCAGGAACTGGCGTACCGGATCATCATCGATGAAATCCCCTCGGCTCAGCCCCCCGTTGCCGAAGACGGCAAGACCGCTGCGGCGATTCGCTTCCAGATGCGCTACTCGGTGCCGCTGTTCGCCTATGGCGCGGGCCTGTGGAGCAAGGAAGACAGCGCCCGTCAACGTGACCCCAAGGGCATCGGCCTGCCGCAACTGAGCTGGCGCACGGTGGCGGTGGAGAGGCGTCCTTATGTGGAAGTGCGCAATCAGGGCGCGGTTCATGCGCGACTGACCGATGTGGCCATAAAGCAGGGCAGCCAAAGCAAGCCGCTGGCCGAGGGATTGCTCGGCTACGTATTGCCCGGCGCGGTAATGCGCTGGCCGGCACCGGGACCGGTGGCGGGAGAGCTGGCCGGGCGGATCAATGGCGCGGCGAAGGTGCAGAGCATTCCGCCGGCGCGATAGCCGTAGCGAGTCATGTCGAAACTTTCGGGTTTCGGCACCAGCGGTTTCAGGAGGAATCAGTCCATTGACGGACGTAACACGCTAATGAGTCCAGGATGGGCTCGACGTATTCAGCGTCCGTTGTGGCTCATGACCGGCGCGTGGTGCCTGATGTTCATTCATCCATCCGGGGCCGGCGAATTGCCGCCGCCTCCCAGCGGCATGGAGGCCGTCAGCGATGCACAGTTGTTTCTGGAACTGGTGGTCAACCAGATGAATACCGGTCGGGTGGTGGCGGTGGAGCAGCGCGGCGGGCGCCTGTTCCTGCCGGCCAGCGTATTGCGCGACACCGGCATGAAGCTGCCGGAAGAGGCGGGTACCGAAGTCGATCTCGACGGCCTGCCGGGCCTGCACAGCGATTACGACAGCGTCAGCCAGCGACTGCTGCTCGACGTGCCACCGGACTGGCTGCCGGAGCAGTTCATCGGCAACCGTGAAGTCTATCCGCGCACCCCGGCGCTGAGCAGTTTCGGCGCGTTGTTCAACTATGACCTGTACCTCAATGACACCGACGACGCCGGCACCTATCTGGCGGCGTGGAACGAAGTGCGGGTGTTCGACAGTTGGGGCACGTTGTCGAACACCGGGCAATATCGCCGTACGTTGTCGGGGGATGCGGTCAGCACGCTGGACAACGGTTATCTGCGTTACGACACCACCTGGCGTTACTCCGATGACGAACGGATGCTGACCTACGAGGCCGGGGACGTGGTCAGCGGCGCCTTGCCCTGGAGCAGTTCGGTGCGGCTGGGCGGTGTGCAGTTCTCAAGGGATTTTGCAGTGCGTCCGGATCTGGTGACCTATCCGCTACCGCAATTTGCCGGGGAAGCGGCGGTGCCGTCCTCGGTGGATCTGTTCATCAACGGCTACAAATCCAGCAGCACCGACCTGCAACCGGGGCCGTACACCCTGACCAACATTCCGTTTATCAACGGCGCGGGTGAGGCGGTGGTGGTGACCACCGATGCGCTGGGCCGGCAGGTGTCGACCACGGTGCCGTTCTATGTCACCAGCAGCCTGCTGCAAAAGGGCCTGAGCGATTTTTCGGTGGCCGCCGGTACGCTACGCCGGGATTACGGCCTGAAGGATTTCAGCTATGGGCCGGGCGTCACCTCGGGCAGTTTGCGTTATGGCGTCAGCGACACCTTTACTCTGGAGAGTCACGCCGAGGCGGCGGATACCCTGACGCTCGGCGGGCTGGGCGGTAACTTGCGGCTGGGCAATTTCGGGGTGCTCAACAGCGCGATCAGCCAGAGTCGTTTCGACGGCGATGGCGGTCAGCAACTGAGCCTCGGTTATCAATACAGCGGCCAACGCTACAGCTTTTCCTATCAGCGTTTGCAACGCCGCGACCGTTACGCCGACCTGACCGTGGTCGACAGCCCTTACACCACACTCAGCAAGCGCAGTGAGCAGGCGACCCTGAGCCTCAATCTCGAACGCTGGGGCAGTCTCGGCGTGGGGTATTTTGACATTCGTGCGGCAGACGAAACGCGCACACGGTTGCTCAACCTGAGCTGGAGCAAACCGCTGTGGCGCAACAGCAGTTTCTACCTGTCGGCCAACCGCGAAATCGGCGACAGCAACTGGGCGGTGCAGGCGCAACTGGTGATTCCGTTCGACCTGCGCGGCAGCCTGGCCATCAGCAGCGAACGCAGCAAGACCGGACAGACGCAGCAACGGGTCAACTACAGCCGCGCCGTACCGTCCGAGGGCGGGGTGGGCTTCAATCTCGGCTATGCCAAGGGCGACGGCGCCGATTACCGTCAGGCGGACCTGACCTGGCGCCTGCAATCGGTGCAATTGCAGGCGGGCGTCTACGGCACGTCCGACGCCGAAACCCGTTGGGCCGATGCCAGCGGTTCGCTGGTGTGGATGGACGATCAAGTGTTCGCTGCCAATCGCATCGACGATGCGTTCGTGGTGGTCAGCACCGACGGCTACGCGGACATTCCGGTGCGTTACGAGAACCAGCAGGTCGGCCAGACCGACCGTAACGGCCACTTGCTGGTGCCGTGGAGCAGCGCCTATTACCGCGGCAAGTACGAAATCGATCCGCTGAACCTTCCGGCCAACGTACGCAGCCCGAATGTCGAACAGCGTGTAGCGGTGCGCCGGGGCAGTGGCTATCTGCTGGAGTTTCCGCTGAGCCGGGTGATCGCCGCGAGTATCGTGCTGGTGGACGCGCAACAAAAGGAATTGCCGCTGGGCAGTGGAGTGCTGCACGAGCAGAGCGGTACGCGGACGGTGGTCGGCTGGGATGGACTGGTCTATCTGGAAAATCTTCAGGCGCAGAATTCGCTGCGGGTGACTCTCGCGGACGGCAAGACCTGCCAGGCGCAATTCAGCGTCGACCTGCAGCAGGATGAAGTGCCGCTGATCGGCCCGCTGGTGTGCCAATGATCCGGGCGCGGTTTGTTTTGTGGCTGCTGTTGCTGTTGCCGGGACTGGCGCAGGCGCTGTGTTCGGTGGTCACCACCACACCGGCCGGGTTCGGGAACATCAGTTCGATTGCCGTGCGCACCACCTCGCAACCCAGTTCCACCTTGAACGGAGGCTTGAGTTGCACCGGTTCGCTGCTGTCTCTGTTGACCAACAATGATCATTTCTGGGCCACCGTTACCTCGACCCAGAGCGGTTTGCTCGGGCCCACCGGCGACGTGATCGGTTACACGATCTACGCCAACAACAGCACCAGTTACCCGCTGACGCGTGGCACCGCCTATGACTTCGCCCGCAACGGCATTATCGATGCCTTGGGTTTGCTGGGCGGTACGGTGCCGAAAACCGTTCCGCTCTATTTCGGGACCACCATCGGCAGCAACGTGGCGGCGGGGGTATACACCGAAACCCTGAGCATTTTCTGGAACTGGAATTATTGTTCGGGCATCGGTGCGGGCGGGCTGTGCCTGGGTCGTGACATCAACAGCGGCACGACGACGCTGACGGTCAACCTGACGGTGTCCAACGACTGCACCATCACTGCCCCGAACATCGCTTTCGGCAGCGCGCCGGTGGTCAGTGCGTTCACCCCGGTGACCGGGCAGACCATCAACCTCGCCTGCACCAAGGGCAGTGCCTACACCGTGGGGCTGAACGACGGGCAGAATGCGCTGAGTGTCGGCGGACGGCGGCGGATGATTTCCGGCAGCAACTATCTGGCCTACGACATTTTCAAGAGCGCCGGGACCACCCGTTGGGGCAGTGTCGGCGCGGCCCGTCGGGCCAGCAGCGATGCCGAGGTCAACCCCGGCAACGGGCTGGGCACCGGCAGCCAGATCTTCAATTACAACGCGAAAATCTACACCGACCAGACCACACCGCCCGCTGGAACCTATCTGGACAATGTGGTGCTGGATGTGGGGTTCTGAACCGGCTAGAAACTCACGGATTGCTTGAGCATTTTCGCCGCCGGGGTATCGGTCGGGCTGACCATTGCGTAGTTGTAGCCCTTGCCGGACCAGTACTCGGCCTGCAGATCCCCGTCCTGGCGGCTGCCCCGGGGCAGAAAGGTATTTTTAGGTCCCGGTGGGCGCACGTAGAAACTCACCTTGTGCCCGCTCTGGTCTTCATACATCACCATCGCCGCCGGGCCTTCATCGGTGCTCAGCAGACGGCCGCTGACCGGTGCAAAACCGGCCGACGTCAGGTCCGGCAGGCGATTGGCCTGAGTGAAATAACGGTCGAGCCAACGCTGGATGTCGCCGTCACCATCGACCTTGTAGTCCGCCGGCAGAAGTCCTTGCTGGGCGATCAAGCGGTACGCCTGCAAGGCGTCCGTCATCGGTGCCGGGGGATGAAACACGGTCATGTCCCGGGCTTTCCAGCCACCGACACCGCCGAGGCTGACGGCAATCAAAAGCATTGCCGCGCTGGCCCATTGGCGGCGCGACTGGCGTTTGAGTCGCTGGCGAATCAGCGACGGATCAAGGTCCGGATTGGCCGGTTGTTGCAAGGCACCGCCGAGGGCGGCGCGCAGGTGCTGGGCGTCCTGTTGCCAGGCGCGAACCTGCGCCGCTTCGTTCGGATGGCTGGTGAGCCAGGTTTCCAGCACATGCCGGTCGGCCTCGCTGAGCTGGTGGTCGACGTAGGCGTGCAGGTCACGTTCGTTGGGGGGCAGACTGATCATTTGAGTATCCGCAAGGAAGGGCTGCTGATTTCCCCGTCGCTGAGCTGGCGCAGGGCCTGGCGAGCACGGGACAGGCGCGACATCACGGTGCCGGTGGGGACGTCGAGAATCTCGGCGACCTCCTTATAAGTCAGGCCTTCCACCGATACCATCAGCAGCAGCGCGCGCTGTTCGGTGGGCAGTCGGTCGAAAGCCTGCAAGGTCGATTGGGCAATCACGGTGCGTTCCACCGAGGGCTCGGCGTCATCGCGGCCGGTGAAGAATTCGAGCATCCGCGCATAACGCCGCGAGCGCCGATGCGCATCGAGAAACTGCCGGTACAGGATCGAAAACAGCCAGGCGCGCAGATCGCCGTCGGCGCGCTTCTCGCCCCAAGCCGACAGTGCCCGCTCGAGGCTGGCCTGTACCAGGTCGTCGGCGCTGCTGCTGTTGCGTGTCAGCGAAAGCGCGAAGCGGCGCAATCTGGGAATCAGATCGCGTAATTGCTCGTCGAGTGTATTCATGACAGGGACATGCTCTGGGCCAGAAGCGCGGTAGTGGTAGGAAAGACGCCTCTCGACACAGCTTATTCCATTCCAGGAGTTGAAAGATTTCATTACTGGCGACGTAGGAAAGTTCGCCGCGTTCTGTAGTGCGTGTAATGGATTCAAATCTCCCGGCTCAACCCGTCCGACAAGCGCAAGCAGCCATCGATGTCGCCAACAGGCAATCGATGGACGAAGCGGCTGAAACGATGATTTGAGCAAAAGGGATGTTTGAGATGCATGCAATCGTAATGAATACCCCAGCCACACCGAGCGAAGGTTATGACGCCTGGCGGACATTCGGCTGCGGCCCGGTGGCCGAGCCCGAGTTCTCGTTGATCCACCGTGCGATCGAAGCGCGGGCGGCGACTCATCCGCAGCATGTGGCCGCGCGTTTTCAGGGGCAGAGCCTTACCTATGGCGAATTGAACCGCCAGGCCAACCGGTTGGCCAGATTGTTGTCGAGTCATGGCGTAGCCGCGGGCGATCACGTGGCGCTGTTTGTCGAACGTTCGATCCCGATGCTGGTGGGCATGCTCGCGACCTTGAAGGTGGGGGCCGCCTATATTCCCCAGCATGTCGGCATTACTCCGGCCACGCAGTTGAGCCACATCATGTCGGTTGCTTCGACGCAGGTGGTGTTGACGCTTTCAACACTGGCCCACGGGATTCCGCTGACAGCCGGGCAGCATTGCATTCATCTGGATACGTTCATCGACTCACCGGGCTCGGCTGCCGATGACGTGAATGTGGGGGAGGACATTTCGTCACCGGATGCCCTGTGTTTTGTGTTGTTTACGTCCGGTACGACCGGCCAGCCCAACGGTGTCAGGGTGACCCAGCGCAATGTCTGCAACATTCTGCTGACCGGCCCCGGCAATCTCGGCATGCGGCCGGGCATGAACGTCGGGCAGATTCTCAATATCGCCTTCGACATGGCCGCCTGGGAAATCCTCGGCTGTCTGGCCCATGGCGCGACGCTGCTGATCCGGGGCAAGGACATTGCCGAAACCGCCGAGCAGTGTGACGTGCTGATCGCGACCCCATCGATTCTCGCCACGCTGGATCCGGAGCGCTGCAGTCAGGTGAAGGTGGTGGCCCTGGCCGGCGAACCGTGCCCGCAGCCCCTGGCTGATCGCTGGGCGTCCTTTTGCGATTTCTACAATGCTTGCGGCCCCACAGAAACCACCATCGTCAACACCATGCAGCATTACCGAGGCACGGGCCCGTTGACGATCGGCAAGCCAACGCCGAACAACACCGTGTATGTACTGGATGAAACGGGCCAACTGTGCGCGCCGGGTGAGCAGGGCGAAATGTGGGCCGGTGGCGACTGTGTGACGGCCGGGTATCTGGGCAATCCTGCCCTGACTGCCGAGCGTTACCGCCTCGATCCGTTTCTGGGACAGGGCCGCATGATGTTTCGCACCCGTGATCTGGGGCGCTGGACTGCTGACGGCGAACTGGAGCACCTGGGCCGGGTGGACGATCAGGTGAAAGTCCGGGGCTTTCGCGTTGAACTGGACTCGGTGTCGGCTGCGCTGGAGTCCGCACCGGGCTGCGAGCGCGCGGTGACCTTGAAGTTCGATAACCGTCATCTGGTGGCTTTCGTCTTCCCTGCATCCACGGACACCGATGTGGCGCGACGCCGTTGCGAAGAACGACTGGCCTATTACTGCGTGCCTTCGATGATTCTGCCGGTGGACGACATCCCGCTGACTTCAAGGGGCAAGGTCGACAAACGCTTGTTGCTTGAGCGGGCACAGGCGCATCAGGCGCAGCTCGCTGCCGCCCGGCAGGAGGCGGGGCAATGAGTCAGGTCGACGACGCTTTTGCCCTGCCACCGCGACGTCCGCTCTGGCGGCGCCTGGGAACGCTGCCGCTGTTTTCACATTACAACCGCCTGGTTGCGCTGGTGTTGCTGGCGAACCTCGGGGCGCTGGTGTACGGGATCACCGTCGGACAGTGGTGGTCGGCCTCGGAGGTTGCGTTGGAGGCATTGTCGCAGCTGGTGTTGGCGAACCTGTCGATGGCGATCCTGATTCGTCAGCAATACTTGATCAATCTGCTGTTCTGGCTGGCGACCCGGGCTCCCACGTGTTGGCCGCTGGCGATTCGTCGCTCGCTGGCCAAGGTTTATCACTTCGGCGGTTTGCACAGTGGCGGGGCGATGGCCGCGATTGTCTGGTTCATTGCGCTGCTCGGCTCGATGATCTGGCAAAGGACCGACGGGGCAGGTGGGGTTTCGCTGACGCTGCTGGCCATCAGCGCCGCGCTTCTGGGGTTGTTGCTGCTGATGGCGATCATGGCGTTGCCGGGGATTCGCTCACGGTTTCACAACGCTTTCGAACGCACACATCGGTTCGCCGGTTGGGCGGCGCTGCTGCTGTTCTGGGGCATGACGCTGGTGTTTGCCCGGGATCGTCATCCTGGCGCCGACTTGGCGCAAGTACTGTTGACGTCCGTTTCATTCTGGATGCTGCCGCTCCTGACACTCAGCATTGCCTTGCCCTGGCTGCGCCTGCGCAAGGTGCCAGTGACGCTGGTCAAACCGTCGTCGCATGCGGTGATTGCCCGGTTCAATCACCACACACCGTTCGCCGGATCCTCTACCGCAATCAGTCGCCATCCGCTGTGGGAATGGCACTCGTTTGCCAACATTCCTGCACCGGACGAACAGGGTTTTCGCCTGATCATTTCCCGTGCCGGCGACTGGACCGGTGAACTGATCGAGCAGCCGCCGAGCCATGTCTGGGTCAAGGGCATCACCACGGCAGGCGTCGCCCATATCGAAACCCTGTTCAAGTCAGTGGTGTACGTCGCCACCGGCAGTGGCATTGGGCCGGTGCTGCCGCATCTGCTGGCGCGGCAGGTGCCGATCCACCTGATCTGGTCCACCCGCAGCCCGCGCGAGACCTATGGTGATGCGCTGGTGGAGGAAATCCTGCAGGCACAACCCGATGCCCATATCTGGGACACCGACCGGTTGGGCAAACCAGATCTGGTGGCGCTGGCGTATGCCGCCGTTCGAGCCCGCGGTGCGGAGGCGGTGATCTGTATTTCCAATCAGAAGCTGACCGAGCGAGTGGTCGAGGAAATGGAATCCCGGGGTATTCCGGCCTACGGCGCGATCTGGGATTCCTGACGGCGCGTCGGTGTTTTTCCACTCACTCCGCTATTCAAAGAGATTGCGATGAACCTATTGATTGAACGACACGGCCCCGTGGTACTGATCCGCCTCAACCGCCCGCACGCACGAAATGCGCTGGATACATCACTGATGCGCGAATTGCTGGAGGCCTTGCAACCGCTGGACAGTGATCCGGGTGTCGGATGTTTCCTCATCACCGGTACCCGGGATTATTTCGCTGCCGGAGCCGACATCAAGGAGATGTACGAAAAGTCCTGCCTGGAAATGATCAAGGAAGACCATTTCGCCGGCTGGGATGCGTTTGCCGCTCTGCGCACGCCAAAAGTCGCGGCGGTGGCGGGCTTCGCATTCGGAGGAGGCTGTGAATTGGCAATGATGTGCGACGTGATCGTGGCGGCCGAGTCCGCGAAGTTCGCATTGCCGGAAATCACTCTGGGCGTGATGCCGGGCATGGGCGGTACGCAACGCCTGACCCGGTTGATTGGCCGCGCCAAAGCCATGGACATGATACTGACCGGTCGCACCATGTCCGCCCGTGAGGCCGAGCAGGCAGGGTTGGTGTCGCGGGTGACAGACGCCGATCACCTGTTGGAGCAGGCCATGGACATTGCACAGCGCATCGGCGGATTTCCCCGCACGGCGACACGGGCTGCCCGGGAAGCGGTGGACCGGGCGTCAGAGTCGGGATTGCGCGAGGGCATTCTGTTTGAACGACGCTCGTTTCACGGCCTGTTCGCGACACCTGGACAGAAGGAGGGCATGCAGGCGTTTCTGGAAAAACGCGAGCCGCGTTTCGATCAGATTTAGCCGGCCGCGATTGGACTCCGACGCCACTCCATGAAAGAAACTACAGTTCAGAGGGAATAATCCTACGAGGCGTGCGTCTCATAGCACCTTTCCCTATGGCCGATGGCCCTGGAGTCTTTCATGGTTGATCGCAGCTCACCGCCCGGCGGGCCTCAACGCCCGCCACTGAGTGCCGCGAACCTGGTGTTGCGTCTTGGCGGAATCGCCGTGGTGGTCGCAGCCCTGGCCGGGGCGTTTGCCTACGTCCATGGTTCATTTGACCCACAACGCCTGACGCCAAAAGCGTTGGTCGATGTGCTGGAAAAGAACAACGGTGTGCATCCCGGCTTTCGCCGCAATCACGCCAAAGGTGTTTGCGTGATCGGACATTTCGAGAGCAGCGGCGAGGCTCGCGCGTATTCTGTCGCGCAAGTGTTCAATGAGCCGCGCACGCCGGTGGTCGGGCGCTTTGCGTTGCCGGCCGGCAGTCCGTATGCGCCGGACAGCGCCGTACCGATCCGCAGTCTGGCGCTGCGTTTCACTCAGGCAAACGGCCAGCAGTGGCGCACCGGGATGAACAGCATGCCGGTGTTCCCGGTCGGCACGCCCGAGGCGTTCTATCAGTTGCAGCAGGCGCAATCGCCGGATCCTGCCACCGGTAAACCGGATCCGACCAAAGTGCCGGCATTTTTTGCCTCACACCCGGAAGCCGTGCCGTTTCTGACCTGGATAAAAACCGCCAAACCCTCGGCCAGTTACGCGACGGAAACCTACAACAGCGTCAACGCGTTCTATCTGGTGGATGCCAGCGGCAAGAAGCAAGCAGTGCGCTGGAGCATGACGCCTCTGGCCCAGGATGCTGCCGGTGCGACTGCGCCCGAAGGTAGCGATTTCCTTGAGAAGGATCTGGTGCAGCGCCTGGCCGAAGGGCCGCTGCGCTTTCAGTTGAACATCACCTTGGCCAACGCCGACGATCCGGTGAACGATGCGAGCAAGACCTGGCCCGCCGGTCGCAAGGTGTTGAACGCCGGCACCCTGGTGCTGGAAAAGACCCAGCCGCAACTCAGCGGCGAATGCCGTGACATCAACTACGATCCGCTGGTGCTGCCGGCCGGCATTCAGGGTTCCGACGATCCGTTGCTGGCCGCGCGTTCGGCCGGTTACGCCGATTCCTACCTGCGTCGCACCAGCGAAGTCAGCCAACTGCCAACCGGCAAAAAGGAGGCTCGCCCATGAGCACGCAACCGACTCATTTCAATCCGCTGGCGCGGTTGCTGCACTGGCTGATGGCGTTGATGATCATCGCGATGTTGTTCATCGGCGCCGGCATGGTGACCTCGGTGTCGGCGCGGCATGAATGGTTGATCAATCTGCACAAACCATTGGGCATCGCGATACTCGCTTTGGTGATCGTGCGCATTCTGGTGCGGCTCGGCACCCGTCAGCCGCCGCTGCCGGCGGATCTGCCGGGCTGGCAGGTGATGGCGGCCAAGGCTTCTCATCTGTTGTTGTATGCGCTGATGTTGGTGTTGCCACTGCTGGGCTGGGCGATGATCAGCGCGGCGGGGGATCCGGTGATGCTTGGCACGTCGCTGCAATTGCCGTCGATCGTGCCGGCGGATGCGCAGGTATTTGCGTTGCTGCGCAAGGCTCACGGGTATCTGGCGTATCTGCTGTTCCTGACCGTGCTGCTGCATTTGGCGGCGGCGCTGTTCCATGGCTGGGTGCGCCGCGACGAGGTGCTCGACAGCATGCTGCGGGGACGCAATCGCGGTTGATCGTGTGTCAGTCCGACGTGGCGAGGGCGCAAGCAGCCTCGCCACGTTTCTGTTTGGCCACGGTGCTCCACCAATAAAGCAGCGCGACCGTGTTGATTGCGGCACCCAGCCAGCACACGCCCGGCCATCCTGCCCAGGCGTACATGGCCGTCGAGGCGATTGAGCCCAAGGCGCTGCCAATCGAGTAAAACAGCATGTAGCCGGCAGTCAGTCGGCTCTGTGCCTCTGGGCGGACGCTGTAGATCATGCTCTGGCTGGTGACGTGCACGGCCTGCAAGCCCAGATCCAGGGTGATGACGCCAAGCAGCAGTGCCCATAACGAAGTTTGGGTAAGTGCGATTGGCAGCCACGAGCCCAGCATCAGCAGCAGCGACAGGCCGCTGACCCATTGCCCCAATCCTCGATCCGCCAGATGTCCGGCTCTGGCCGCGGCCAGTGCGCCTGCCGCGCCAGCGAGTCCGAACAATCCGATTTCACTGTGGGAAAGTGACAGCGGCGGGGCGGCCAGCGGCAACACCATCGGCGTCCACAACACCATGGCGCTGGCGAAGGTGAGCAGGGCGAGGATTGCTCGTTGGCGCAGCACCGGTTCCTCACGAAAGAGGCTGAACACTGAGGCGATCAGTGCCACGTAACGCGTGGTCGATCGTGCGTCTTCATCTTTGGGTAACACCCGAAACAGCAGCGCGGCCATCACCAGCGTCAACCCCGCCGACAGCAGATAGATCGAGCGCCAGCCGGCCAGATCAGCCATCCCCCCAGCCACCGTTCGCGCGAGCAAAATGCCGACGACGATACCGCTGGTGATCACGCCCACAACCTTTCCGCGTTGTGCCGGGACGGCCAGGGTAGCGGCGTAGGCGACCAGCACCTGGGTGACCACGGCCAGCAGGCCGGTCAGGGTGACGCCGATCAGTAGCCAGGCGCTGTTCGAGGCCAGAGCGATCATCAGCAAGGCAGCGGCGGACAACAGCGTTTGCGTGACGATCAACCGGCGGCGGTTGAGCATGTCGCCGAGGGGCACGAGCAATAACAGCCCGAGGCCGTAACCGACCTGGGTCAGCGTCATGACGATACCGATGCTGCCCGGCGACAGGCCGAAGGCGTCGGCCATCGCATCCAGCAGCGGCTGGGCGTAATACACGTTGCCCACCGCGAGGCCGCAAGCGATGGCGAAAAGCAGTACGACACCTTTATCGAGTGTTGCAGTGTTCATGTCCCGGATCCTTTCAGGTTTCAAGTTGAAACTTGATTGACGGTAAGTAATCCAGTTTTGATTTGCAACCTGATTGGGTAAAAGTCGTCGCAAAAAAAAGATCGCAGACAGGCTGCGATCTTTCGTGAAGCGAAAATCCGAGGGGATTAGCGCAAAGTGTCGACCATGTCTGCGATGGTGGTCAGCACGTCTTTGCCCAGTTGCTTCGAGCGTTTGCCCGACCAGCCGGTGAGCGGGTTCGGCGCGTCATCGTGATCCTTGAATGGCATTTCCAGGGTCAGCGACAGGCAGTCGAACTTCTGGCCGACGCTGTTGCAAGCCAGGGTCATGTTGGCCTGACCCGGTTCGTCGCGGGTGTAGCCGTACTTGGTCTGGAAATCTTTGGTGGTGTGCTTCAGGTGGCTGCGGAAGTGCTCTTCGAGCTTCTCCAGGCGCGGGGTGTAACCCGGGTTGCCTTCGCAACCGGCAGTGAACACGTGGGGGATTTCTTCGTCTCCGTGTACGTCGAGGAACAGATCGACGCCGTACTTTTCCATCTGCTGTTGTACGAAAAGTACTTCGGGGCTGACTTCCTGACTGGCGTTCTGCCAGGCGCGGTTCAGGTCCTGGCCCATGGCATTGGTGCGCAGGTGACCGTGGAAGGCGCCGTCCGGGTTCATGTTCGGCACCAGGTACAAATCGGCGCTGGCCAGCAGTTTGTTCAGTACCGGATCGTCATGATGCTCCAGGCGTTCGATCACGCCTTCCATGAACCACTCGGCCATGTGCTCGCCGGGATGCTGCTGGGCGATGATCCAGATCTTGCGGCGACCTTCGGCGCCAGTGCCTTTGCGCAGCAACTGGATGTCGCGGCCTTCGACGCTTTTGCCGGTGGCCAGCAGTTCGGTGCCGGCCTTGGTCAGTGCTTGCTCGATCAGCCAGTCATGACGGCCACGGCTGTAAGGTTCGAAATAGGCGAACCAGGCGTGGGTCTGCTCGGCTTCGAGGCAGAAGCGCAGGCTGTCGCCTTCGAATTGAGTCGGGATACGGAACCAGTTGACGTGGTCGTAGGAAGCGACCGCCTGATAGCCGGTCCAGGCTTTGTTGTAGGAAGACTGGCTGGCGTTGACCAGGCGGAACCAGTGTTCCTGATGAACATGCAGGCCGCTGGCCTTGAAGTGGAACCACTGGAAATGAGCGCTGCGGGTATCTGGCCGAATTGCCAGAACCGGGTTGAGCGGATTGCTGATGTCGATGACTTGGATGTTGCCGCTGTCGAAGTTGGCGCTGATGTCGAACGAAGATTTGGCCACGGTCATAATCGGTTCCTGAATATGATTTTTATGGCGGCTACTTTACACGCAAGACAGGGGTGAAACCGAGGGAAATTGCGGGTTGCGGCGGGGGGCGTCTTCCGTGACGCGGATGCAGCTTAGTGGCTGTGCGATTGATTCTCAAGTGCTAATTGGCGTTACTTTGCCCCAATGTGGCCGGGGTCCGCTTGCCAAGCAATATTCTTTTGATATTATCCGCGCCATCGAATTTGCGGCATCCAAAGACTTCATTAGCCTGAAGCCACAAGCCAGAAAACTGGCAAAAAAAAGACCCGGCAAAAAGCCGGGTCAAAAACCGTGATTAGCCTGATGAGGAGATAGTCCAGAAGACCGACCTAAGGTCTCTGGTCCATCGACTGATCTCGCGACCAGTTGCTTGCAATAATAATCATTATCATTTGCAAGTCAAATGTTTTTATCTGCGCGATTGGAAAATTCTTTCCCGTCCGTCCGAACTCCCGTGTTCAGCGAACTGCGCCATCGAGCGAGTGATCAACCATCGCCCGCGCCATGTCCACCATGTGCACGACCGAAAACGCCAGATCCCGATTGACGCCCTGCAGGCCGTCCGCCGCCTTGAACGCCGTCGCTGCTGCACATCGCAGCAGATCGGAGGCGTGGACCAGGGATTCTTCGCCGCTCAGATTGCTGTTTACGCCGAAAAAGCGCTCATCCACTTCCGGTTCTGACACAGCTGGTTTCAAGTAATAGTCCAACGCCCGTTGCGCAGCGGCGCACCCTTGCGGGGACGTGAAGGTGGTGTCCATTTGCAGGTCGGGCAAGTCTTTGCTGGTGATATTCATGGTGAAAGGTCACTCCTTGGTCGATTCAAATCCGTGACTCAAGCATAGTACTATCAGTATTTGTGACCAGAATTTAAATACTACAATATGTGTTTTGCCGGCCGCAGGCGTCCACGTATGGTGCCGCACATGGATAAATGGATTGAGTTGGTCAAGGCCAAAATGAGTGAACTCAACGTCACTCAAGTCGAGCTCGGCGAGCGCGTCGGCATGTCTCAGGGCGGTATCGGCCATTGGCTGAACAAGCGCCGCGAGCCCGGCATCACGCAGATGAACCGCGTGCTGAAAGCGCTGGGCATGGAGTATCTCGAGGTCGCGGTGGTGATTCGCGAACCGCAGATCGATGCGGATGACGAAATGCCTCTGGCGCAGAAGTACAACCCTTACTTTCGCTACCCGGTCAGCGAGTGGAATGCGCCGGTCGAGGCCCGTGAGAGCCAGCCAGCGTATTCGAGTGCCAAGGACAAGCGGCGTTTCGAACTGACGGATTACCACGCCCGTGGCCCGGCGTTCTGGCTTACCGTGATGGGGAATGCGATGACTGCGCCCACGGGGCAGAGCATCGGCGAAGGGATGATGATTCTGGTGGACCCGGCGCTGGAAGCCGAGCCCGGAAAACTGGTGATCGCCCAGTGGCCTGACAGCGACGAGGCGATTTTCCGCAAACTGATCGAAGAGGGCGGCCAGCGTTACCTGGTGCCGCTCAATCCGACCTGGCCGAAAGCCTTGTTGACCGACGAGTGCCGAATTATCGGCGTCGTGGTTCAGGCAACGGCCAAATACTAGTCAGATCGATCCTCGCCAGGCGTAGGATCGATCCATCTTTCAAGCTTCTTCCAGTTCGACCAGTGCGCTGCCTTCGCTGACCATTTCGCCTTCCTGGCAATACAGCGCCTTGATCACCCCGGCGTGGGGCGCGCGGATGCTGTGCTCCATCTTCATCGCTTCTAGCACCACCAGTTGCGCACCGGCTTCAACCGCTTGCCCGGCCTCCACCAACACTCGGACGATGCTGCCGTTCATCGGCGCCGTCAGACCACCCTGATGGCTGTGACTGGCTTCGACAGCGCTGATCGGGTCATACGTTTCAACGCGTCGCAACTCGCCGTCCCATTGCAGAAATAGCACCTCTTCACGACGAATCGCCCGCAGCTGTCGACGCAGCCCGTCGTGCTCGAGTATCAGTTGCTCGCCGATCAGTTTTGCACTGCCGCCAGCACCGAGCGTCAACGCCCGATCCTGCCCCTCGCAGCTCAGATGCAGAGTAATTTCACGTGGCAACCCGGCGCGCAAACCGCTGTGAAGCGCCCAAGGAGAGGCCGGATCATCTGCCCGAGCCATCCCCGGCAGACTCTGCGCAAAAGCCTGCGCCGCCACACTCCAGAACTCATCGCTCAGCGCCGCAGGCGCTGGAAGCAGTTGCTCCTGATAGCGCGGAATGAACCCAGTATCCAGCTCCGCCGCCGCAAACGCCGGATGACCAATGATCCGCCGCAGGAAGTTGATGTTGGTCTTCAGCCCGCCAATCGCGAACTCATCGAGCATGCTCAGCAGCCGCAAACGCGCCTGTTCACGGTCCTCGCCCCAGGCAATCAGCTTGCCGAGCATCGGGTCATAGAACGGCGAAATCTCATCGCCTTCCTCAACGCCGCTGTCCACACGGCGCCCCGGCCCTGCGGCGGATTCGCGATACAGATCCAGACGCCCGGTCGCCGGCAGGAAATCATTCGAAGGATCTTCCGCGTACAGCCGAACCTCAATTGCATGCCCGTTCAACGGCACCTGATCCTGAGTGATCGGCAGCGCTTCGCCACGGGCGACACGAATCTGCCAGGCCACCAGATCGAGCCCGGTGATGGCTTCGGTCACCGGGTGCTCGACCTGCAACCGCGTGTTCATCTCCATAAAGAAGAACTCGCCGCGAGCGTCCAGCAAAAACTCCACTGTGCCAGCGCCGACGTAACCGATGGCCTGCGCCGAACGCACGGCCGCTTCGCCCATCGCACGACGCAGCTCCGGACTCAGCCCCGGTGCCGGCGCCTCCTCAACAACTTTCTGGTGCCGGCGCTGGATCGAGCAGTCGCGCTCGTTCAGGTACAGGCAATTGCCATGCTGATCGGCGAATACCTGGATTTCCACGTGGCGCGGCTTGAGCAGGTATTTTTCCACCAGCATCCGCGAATCGCCGAACGATGACTGCGCTTCACGCTGGGCCGAGGCCAGCGCTTCAGCCAACTGGCTGACGTCCTCGACAACTTTCATACCTTTACCGCCACCGCCAGCGGTGGCCTTGAGCAGCACTGGATAACCAATGCGCTCGCAAGCATCGCGGAAGGTGTCCAGATCCTGAGCTTCGCCGTGATATCCCGGAACCAGCGGCACGCCAGCAGTTTCCATCAGGGCCTTGGCGGCGGATTTGCTGCCCATCGCGTCGATGGCCGAGGCGGGCGGGCCAAGGAAAATCAGGCCGGCGGCTTCAATGGCGCGAGCAAAACCAGCGTTCTCCGACAGAAAGCCATAACCCGGATGAATCGCCTGAGCGCCGCTGGCCTTGGCCGCTGCGATCAATTTATCGATTTGCAGATAGCTGTCGGCCGCTTTGCTGCCGCCCAGATCGACGCGGATATCCGCTTCACGGCTGTGCCGCGCTTCACGGTCGGTGGCGCTGTGCACGGCGACGGTGGTCAGGCCCAGCGCCTTGGCGGTACGCATGACCCGGCAAGCGATTTCGCCACGGTTGGCCACCAGCAGGGTGGTGAGAACAGGTGCGCTCATCAACGCGGCTCCTTGGTGGTGGTTGCGGCTTGCCAGCTCGGTGGACGTTTCTGCAAAAACGCCCGCAGACCTTCCTGGCCTTCCGGGCTGACACGGATGCGGGCGATGGCGTTCTCGGTGTAACGGCGCAGGGCCGGGGTCAGCGCGCCGTTGCCGACCTCACGCAGCAGATCCTTGCTGGCGCGCATGGCGGCGGGGCTGTTGAGCAGGAGGTTGTCGATCCATTGCTCGACTTTCTGTTCAAGTTCGGTTGCCGGATAGCTTTCCGATAACAAACCGATTTCCCGCGCCCGCTGCCCGCCGAATCGCTCAGCCGTCAGCGCATAACGCCGCGCCGCGCGTTCGCCGATGGCCTGCACCACGAACGGGCTGATCACCGCCGGCGCCAAGCCAATGCGCACTTCCGACAGACAGAACTGCGCGTCATCGGCGCCAATCGCCATGTCGCAGCAACTGATCAGACCCAGCGCGCCGCCGAACGCCGCGCCTTGCACCACGGCCACGGTCGGGATTTTCAGTTTGGCGAGGTTGTACATCAGCTCCGCCAGTTCCCGGGCGTCGTCGAGGTTGGTGTGGTAATCGAGTTCGGCCGATTGCTGCATCCAGGCCAGATCCGCGCCAGCGCTGAAGTGTTTGCCGCGTCCGCGTACCAGTAAAAAGCGCAGGCTGGCATCGCTGGCGACCTTGTCCAGCGCCAGGATCAGTTCGCGGATCATCTCGGCGTTGAACGCGTTGTTCTTTTCTTCGCGGCTCAGCCACAGGGTTGCGAAACCCCGTGGATCGCTGTGCAATTCGAGGGTGTTGAAGTCGCTCATAGGGATCTCCCGATCACATCCGGAACACGCCGAAGCGGCTCGGTTCGATAGGCGCGTTCAACGACGCGGACAAGGCCAGGGCCAGCACATCGCGGGTCTGCGCCGGGTCGATGACACCGTCGTCCCATAGCCGTGCGCTGGAGTAGTAGGGGTGACCCTGCTCTTCATACTGGTCGAGGATCGGCTGTTTGATCTCGCTTTCCTGCTCGGCGCTGAACGCCTGGCCGCTGCGTTCGGCCTGCTCGCGCTTGACCTGGACCAGTACGCCGGCCGCCTGTTCGGCGCCCATCACGCCGATCCGCGCGTTCGGCCACATCCACAGGAAGCGCGGATCGTAGGCCCGCCCGCACATGCCGTAGTTACCGGCGCCGAAGCTGCCGCCGATGATCACGGTGAATTTCGGCACCTTGGCGCACGCCACGGCGGTCACCAGTTTGGCGCCGTGTTTGGCGATGCCGCCGGCCTCATATTTCTGGCCGACCATGAAGCCTGTGATGTTCTGCAGAAACAGCAGCGGAATCCCGCGCTGGCAGGCCAGTTCGATGAAGTGCGCGCCTTTCTGCGCGGCTTCGGCGAACAGGATGCCGTTGTTGGCGAGGATCGCGATCGGGTAGCCATGCAGATGAGCGAAACCGCACACCAGCGTCGTACCGAACAAAGCCTTGAATTCATCGAACACCGAACCGTCGACCAGTCGCGCAATAACTTCGCGCACATCGAACGGCTGCTTGGCGTCCGCCGAAACCACGCCGTACAACTCATCGCTGGCGTACAGCGGCGCAATCGGCGTGCGCTGCTGCACTTCGCCAAGCTTGCGCCAGTTGAGGTTGGCGACGCTGCGGCGGGCGAGGGCGAGGGCGTGCTCATCGCTTTCGGCGTAATGGTCGGCGACCCCGGAAATCCTGCAGTGCACATCGGCCCCGCCGAGATCTTCGGCGCTGACCACTTCACCGGTCGCGGCTTTCACCAAGGGCGGGCCGGCGAGGAAGATCGTCGCCTGATTGCGCACCATGATCGCTTCGTCGGCCATCGCCGGCACGTAAGCGCCGCCGGCGGTGCACGAGCCCATGACCACCGCAATCTGCGGAATGCCCATGGCGCTCATGTTGGCCTGGTTGAAGAAGATCCGCCCGAAGTGCTCGCGATCCGGAAACACTTCGTCCTGACGCGGCAGGTTGGCGCCGCCCGAGTCCACCAGATAAATGCATGGCAGACGGTTTTGCTGGGCGATGGTCTGGGCACGCAGGTGTTTCTTCACGGTCAGCGGGTAGTACGAGCCGCCTTTCACCGTCGCGTCGTTGGCGACGATCATGCATTCGACGCCTTCCACGCGACCGATCCCGGCAATCACGCCAGCGGCCGGCACTTCTTCGCCATACACAGCGTGGGCGGCCAACTGACTGATTTCCAGAAACGGCGAGCCCGGATCGAGCAAGCGGTTGATCCGCTCACGCGGCAGCAGTTTGCCGCGCGAGGTGTGCCGTTCCTGAGCTTTCGCGCCGCCGCCCTGGGCCACTTGGGCGAGCAGAGTGTGCAGGGCGTCGACCTGTTCGAGCATCGCTGCGCTGTTGGCGGCGAACTCCGATGAACGAGGGTTGAGCTGGGTATGCAGGATAGCCATGGACAGCTCCGTTTAGCGGGTTTCGTTGAACAGTTCGCGACCGATCAGCATGCGACGAATCTCACTGGTACCGGCACCGATTTCGTACAGCTTGGCGTCACGTAGCAGACGGCCGGCCGGGAATTCGTTGATGTAGCCGTTACCGCCGAGAATCTGGATCGCGTCCAGAGCCATTTGCGTGGCGCGTTCGGCGGTATAGAGGATCACGCCGGCGGCGTCCTTGCGCGTGGTTTCGTTGCGCTCGCAGGCCTGGGCCACGGCGTAAAGGTAGGCGCGGCTAGCGTTGAGCTGGGTGTACATGTCGGCGACTTTGCCCTGGATCAGCTGGAACTCGCCGATGCTCTGGCCGAACTGCTTGCGGTCATGGATGTACGGCACGATCAGGTCCATGCACGACTGCATGATCCCGGTCGGGCCACCGGACAGCACGACGCGCTCGTAATCGAGGCCACTCATCAGCACTTTCACGCCGCCGTTGAGCACGCCGAGGATGTTTTCCTCCGGTACTTCGACGTCATCGAAGAACAGCTCGCAAGTGTTGGAGCCGCGCATGCCGAGCTTGTCGAACTTGTTGCTGCGGCTGAAGCCTTTCCAGTCACGCTCGACGATGAACGCGGTGATGCCGTGCGGACCTTTTTCCAGGTCGGTCTTGGCGTAGATCACGTAGGTGTTGGCGTCGGGGCCGTTGGTGATCCAGGTCTTGCTGCCGTTGAGCACAAAACGGTCGCCGCGTTTATCGGCGCGCAGTTTCATCGAGACCACGTCGGAACCGGCGTTCGGCTCGCTCATCGCCAGAGCGCCGACGTGCTCGCCGCTGATCAGCTTCGGCAGGTATTTGGTTTTCTGTTCGTGATTGCCGTTGCGGTTGATCTGGTTAACGCAGAGGTTGGAGTGGGCGCCGTAGGACAACGCCACGGAAGCGGAGCCGCGGCTGATTTCTTCCATCGCCACGACGTGCGCCAGGTAACCCAGGCCAGCGCCGCCGTACTCTTCCGGCACGGTGATCCCGAGCAGGCCCATGTCGCCGAACTTGCGCCACAGATCAGCAGGGAACAGGTTGTCGCTGTCGATCTGCGCGGCACGCGGGGCGATCTCCTTGGCGACAAAGGACTGAACCTGATCGCGCAGCATGTCGATGGTTTCGCCGAGGGCAAAGTTCAGGGATGGGTAGCTCATGGGTCACCTTTTGGCTTTTTTGTAGGGTGGGGAGAAGGGCGTTTCAGTTCTCACCTTTACGTTAACGTAAACCTGTGACGAATGGCTGTCAATCACCCTTTACGTTAACGTCAACTTGAGCGAGAGTAGGGCCAGTTCTGAATGGTCGGAGCTGCCGCAGCTCCGTTCCACCACCCACTAATAAAGACAATAGGGGTCGTCATGGATCAACCCAGTGCAAACCCGCAGCGCAGCTACACCCGTGGTTCCCAGGACAAAGCCTTGCTGGCGATGACCATCGGGCAGAGGTTCGACGAGACCGTCGCGCAGTACCCGGACGGCGAGGCGCTGGTGGTGCGCCATCAGCAGCTGCGTTACACCTGGCGGCAACTGGCCGACGCGGTAGACGTGCATGCCAGAGCGCTGCTGGCGTTGGGTTTGCAGACCGGTGACCGACTTGGCATCTGGGCGCCGAACTGCGCGCAGTGGTGCATCGCTCAGTTCGCCACCGCGAAGCTCGGCGTAATCCTGGTCAACATCAACCCGGCCTACCGCAGCTCCGAACTCGAATACGTGCTCAAGCAATCCGGCTGCCAATGGTTGGTCTGCGCCGGGGCGTTCAAGAGCTCCAACTATCACGGCATGTTGCAAGGCTTGCTGCCGGAACTGGCCGAGCAATCCATCGGCGAACTGCGCAGCGAGCGCCTGCCGGAGTTGCGCGGCTTGATCAGCCTCGATCCGCAGCCGCCTTCGGGTTTTCTCCCGTGGTCGCAACTGGCCGATCTGGCCGCCAGTGTCTCGCCAGCACAATTGCGTGAACGCAGCGACAGCCTGCACTTCGATCAGCCCGTCAACATTCAGTACACCTCCGGCACCACCGGTTTCCCCAAGGGCGCGACCCTCAGTCACTACAACATCCTCAACAACGGTTACATGGTCGGCGAAAGCCTCGGCCTGACCGCTGCTGATCGCCTGGTGATCCCGGTGCCGCTGTATCACTGCTTCGGCATGGTCATGGGCAACCTCGGCTGCATCACCCACGGCAGCACGATGATTTATCCCAACGATGCCTTCGATCCACTGCTGACCCTGAGCACCGTCGCCGAAGAAAAAGCTACCGCGCTGTACGGCGTGCCGACCATGTTCATCGCCATGCTCGATCAGCCGCAGCGCGCCGAATTCGACCTGTCGACCCTGCGCACCGGGATCATGGCCGGCGCCACTTGCCCGATCGAAGTGATGCGCCGGGTCATCAACGAAATGCACATGAGCGAAGTGCAGATCGCCTACGGCATGACCGAAACCAGCCCTGTCTCGCTACAGACCGGCCCATCCGACGAACTGGAGCTGCGCGTCACCACCGTCGGCCGCACCCAGCCGCAACTCGAAAGCAAGATCATCGATGAGGCCGGCAATCCGGTGCCACGCGGCACCATCGGCGAGCTGTGCACCCGTGGCTACAGCGTGATGCTCGGCTACTGGAACAACCCGAATGCCACCGCCGAAGCCATCGACGCGGCAGGCTGGATGCACACCGGCGACCTGGCGAGCATGAACGACGAGGGTTATGTGTGCATCGCCGGGCGTAACAAGGACATGATCATCCGTGGCGGCGAGAACATTTACCCGCGTGAACTGGAAGAGTTCTTCTTCACCCACCCGGCGGTGGCGGACGTGCAGGTGATCGGCATTCCATGCTCGCGTTACGGCGAGGAAATCGTCGCCTGGATCAAATTCCACCCCGGCCACAGCGCGACCGAACAAGAGCTGCAAGCGTGGTGCAAGGAGCGCATCGCTCACTTCAAGACGCCGCGTCATTTCAAGTTCGTCGAGGAGTTTCCGATGACGGTGACGGGCAAGATCCAGAAATTCCGGATGCGCGAGATCAGTATCGAGGAGTTACGTAGCAACGAGGGCTGACGATTAGAGCTTTCGAAGCCAGGGCGCGGATCCTGGCTTCGAAAGCGGCGCTTATTGCTTTACTTCTACATTTTCCAACGCCTGATTAACCGCTAACTCCCCCAACATTACCACTTGCACAATGCCCAACAGGGTCTTGCGGTTCGGCCCTTCCAGCAGGCCGGCAAAGTCACCGAGCATGACCGTGGCTGAAGCCAGGGATTCGCAGGCGTTGGCCAGCAAGGACTCCGTGTCGGTTTGCGGGTTGACCATGAACATGTCGTTGGGGGTGTAAGGCGTGGCCATAATCTGGGCTGCGGGGGTCAAGTTATAGTCGAGGGCGCGTTCGGCGGCGTCGTGGAGCTTTCTTGAATCGGGAAATTCGTAGGGGGACACCGGATCTTCTAACGGTGGAATGACGGTCTTGGACATCAGCTGGAACTCCGGAAAAGAGTCGCTTGAGGATTTTTATCGACGGCTGCCAGGCAGTGAGGGGACAAGCCCCTCACCGGGGCGGCAACTACCGCGAGACGTGATGGTTGTCCAGCACACGATTGACCAGCAGCTCACTCAGCATGATGACCTGCTGCAGTATCTGCATCGCCTTGCGCTGCGACGGATCGACGGTGTTGCCGAGATCCCGGGCCATGTCACTGGCCGACGACAGCGTTTCGCACGCTTCGACCAGCAGCGTTTCGTCATCCATCGTTGGATTGACCAGGTAGATCTTGCCCGGCTTGCGCGATGGCTTGGACGTCTTCTGCGCCCCAGGATCGAGGTAATGATTGATCGCCCGCTCGGTGGCCGATTTTATGTTTTCGGCTTCCAGTGCGGCGTCGTAGGGGATTGAATCGGTATCTGGTGGGTTTGGTGTGGCTTTGAACATACGTGTAACTCCTATCGCAGATCTCAAGGAGCCATCACCCACGCTACCAAACGATGGGTGGCGGCCATACGCGGGTTGGTAGACCGGCTGCAATAGGAACCCGGCGCTCACGAATGAGCCCCACGCATGACCACCATAAGACAGAGCCCCCAAAAGGGCCTGCATACGGTGTTGCCATACAGCTATTACAGACGGGCTACCAAACCCGATCACTGTTTTTCAGTGACAGGGAAACGATATAGCCCACCCCATAGCCGCGTAAGCCGGCGGATTCTGGCGTACGCGTAGGCAACGACGCAAGGTGTTGTAGCCCTTATGGCGTAACGGTTCGTGTACTTTAAACGCGCATGCGGCGTCGTGTTTACACACAGCGAAAGCCGTGAACCCACCGTGTTTTTGTTGGGATTACTTGTATGTGGGGCTGGATGTTGAGGCACGGCATCAATTGCCTTATTGAGATCATGCCGAGTAAGCGCTTGCAGGAAGATCGAGATGGGGGGAGTTCCGTCGCGGACAATTTCAGAACGCCAGACAGCACAAAGGGGAGCCGAAGCTCCCCTTTAATTTTGTCGTCGCGTGCTCTTTTTTATTATTGAGGGGCGGTCTGTTGTTGTTTTTGGCAACCGTGGCCCTTTACCGCTGTTTTTTGGCGACCCCCATCCGGGGTCAAGAGCAAACGTATTTTTTTGAGCGCTGATCTGCTTTCTCGTCTAGCGATCCAACCGATTCGGGAGCTACCTGAAGGTAGTTTTATTGTTCTCTGCCCGGTTGCGGGTCATTCCGAGGAATACCCTGAAAAGCACACCTTCTCCAAAAAAATCTGTTAGCTGCGTCTCTGCCGTGTTGTTCTTGTTATGTCAGAGTCGGTACGTCTTATTTTTATTGGTTTGCTGCTTTTTATTCTTGTTATGCCATAGAGATAGCAGAAGCCGTGCCAACTTTTCAAAACCCTTGTAAATCAAGGGCTTGAGATTTTTGAAGGATTTATCCTTCAGGCAAAACCAGACAATTTGTTTCCGTGTTACTCGCTTGTGCCCACGTTTCGCGCTCGGCGGTAACACCATCCCCTCACTGTGCGCTGCGAGCCTTGGCCACGCGCGAACCGGTCGGGCGGCCCAGCACGGAGCTGATCTGCTGGCCGGCGGCAATCAAGGCGTCGAGGTCGATACCGGTCTCGATGCCCAGGCCGTTGAGCAGGTACACCACGTCTTCGGTGGCGACGTTACCGCTGGCGCCCTTGGCGTACGGGCAGCCGCCGAGGCCGGCGATCGAGCTGTCGAACACCGCGATGCCTTCCAGCAGGCTGGCGTAGATGTTGGCCATGGCCTGGCCGTAGGTGTCGTGGAAGTGGCCGGCGAGTTTCTCTCGCGGCACTTGCTTCGACACTACCTCGAACAGCCGGCGAGTGGCGCCAGCGGTGCCGGTGCCGATGGTGTCACCCAGCGACACTTCGTAGCAGCCCATCGCGTACAGCTCGCGGGCGACCATGGCCACTTGTTCCGGGGCGACCTCGCCTTCATAAGGGCAGCCGAGCACGCAGGACACGTAACCGCGCACGGTAACGCCGTGCTGTTTCGCCGATTCCATGATCGGCGCGAACCGCGCCAGGCTTTCGCTGATCGAGCAATTGATGTTGCGCTGCGAAAACGCTTCGGACGCGGCGGCAAACACCGCGACTTCCTTGACCCCGGCGGCCAGCGCATCCTCAAAACCGCGCAGGTTCGGCGCCAGCGCGCCATAGGTCACGCCGGGCTTGCGCTGGATCTGCGCGAACACGTCGGCGGAACCGGCCATCTGTGGCACCCACTTGGGCGAAACGAAACTACCGACTTCTATATAGCCGAGGCCGGCGGCGCTCAAGGCTTCGACCAATTGCACCTTGTCGGCGACGCTGATTGGCTGGGCTTCGTTTTGCAGGCCGTCACGCGGGCCGACTTCGATCAGGCGTACTTGGGAGGGGAGGGACATGGCGTTGACCTGTTGTGGTTGTCGGGAGGCTACTGCGCGACTTGCTGACTCTTGAGCGTCTGCTCCAGCGCCTGCACACAGCGTTCTTCGGCGGTGTCGAGTTCCAGCTTCATCTGTTCGATGTCCAGCAGTTGCTGTTCAAGCTGTGCCCGGCGCTCGCTGATTTTCGCCAGCATGCTGTTGAGTTGTTTGGTGTTACCGCTGGAAGGGTCATAGAGCTCGATCAGTTCACGGCACTCGGCCAGGGAAAAACCGATGCGCTTGCCCCGCAGGATCAGCTTCAGGCTGACCTTGTCGCGTGGCGAATAGATGCGTTCCTGGCCTCGGCGCTCGGGGCTGAGCAGGCCTTGTTCTTCATAGAAGCGGATCGCCCGGGTGGTGATGTCCAGCTCGCGGGCGAGGTCGGAAATGCTATAGGTCTGGCTGCTCATGAAAGCGCTCGAAGAAGGGTCTTGGCGCTAAGCTAATGGCAGGTTGACGTTTACGTCAAGTAGCGGGCGCCTGCAGCTTGTCGAGCTTCTTCTCGTGCGCTGTCACTTGCTGGCACAACTCGATCATCTGCTCGCGCATCCAGCGGTTGGCCGGGTCCTGATCGGTGCTTTCGTGCCAGTACAAATGGGTTTCCACCGGCGGCACATCGTTGACCGGCAGATTGAACGCATGCAGGTCATGGCGGCGGGCGAAACGCTCCGGCACGGTCATCACCATGTCGGTCTGCTGCAACACCTGGGACGCCATCAGATAGTGCTGCGAGCGCAGGGCGATCTTGCGCTGGATGCCCATTTTGCCCAGGGCCAGATCGACGTGGCCCAGGCCACTGCGCCGGCTGGAAATATGAATGTGGGTCAGCGACAGGTAATCGTCGAGTGTGAATTTTTCTTTGGTCGCCAGCGGATGACCCTTGCGCATCGCGCAGACGTAACGGTCTTCCATCAGCTTGACGTGGCGCACCTGCGGGTCAGTGTTGAGCGGCGCATCCACGGCAAAGTCGAGGCGCCCGGCGGCCAGTTCCTTGGTGGTTTCCCGGCGTTTGGACAGAAAGCTTTCGATGATCACCGTCGGCGCCAGACGACGCAGACGCTGGAACAGCGGCGGCAGAATCACAGCCTCAGTCAGGTCGGTCATACTGATACGGTAAGTCTTGACTGCTTGCGAGGGGTTGAAAATGCGGCTTTCCTGAACCGATACCCGCAACAGCGACAGCGCGTTGCGCACCGGGCCGATGATGTTCTGCGCCATGGGCGTCGGCACCATGCCCTGGGCGGTGCGTACGAAGAGCGGGTCGTTGAAGGTCTCGCGCAACCGCGCCAAAGCGTTGGACACCGCTGGCTGGGTAATGCCGACAATCTGCCCGGCGCGGGTCAGGTTGGCTTCGGTGTAGATCGCGTCGAAGACGATGAAAAGGTTGAGGTCGACCTTGCTCAGATTCATTACGCGGCTCTCTTGTTATAGGTGGATGGCGCGGGTCAGGGCGGCCAGGAAAATCAATCAATCATATATCGGTGATGAATGTTTATACACGCCGAGAATAGGCTAGGTAAATTATCAACGCTGTTCTAGCATCGATTGCATGACTTAAACAACCTGCCGAAAAAAGGTAATTGCTCATGGATTTCGCTTATTCGCCCAAGGTGCAAGAACTGCGTGAGCGCGTGACCGCGTTCATGGACACTTACGTTTACCCGGCCGAAGCCGTGTTCGAACGCCAGGTCGCAGAAGGCGATCGCTGGCAGCCGACGGCGATCATGGAAGAACTCAAGGCCAAGGCGAAAGCCGAAGGGCTGTGGAATTTGTTTCTGCCTGAGTCGGAACTGGGCGCCGGCCTGACCAACCTCGAATACGCGCCATTGGCGGAAATCATGGGCCGATCGCTGCTCGGGCCCGAGCCGTTCAACTGCTCGGCACCCGACACCGGCAACATGGAAGTGCTGGTGCGTTACGCCAACGACGAACAGAAACAGCGCTGGCTCGAACCGCTGCTGCGCGGCGAGATCCGCTCGGCGTTCGCCATGACCGAGCCGGACGTTGCGTCCTCCGACGCCACCAACATGGCCGCCCGCGCCGTGCGCGATGGCGACGAGTGGGTCATCAACGGCAAGAAATGGTGGACCTCCGGCGCTTGCGATCCGCGCTGCAAGATCCTGATCTTCATGGGCCTGAGCAATCCCGATGCCCCGCGCCATGCCCAGCACTCGATGATCCTGGTGCCGGTCGACACCCCCGGCGTGAAGATCGTCCGTCCGCTGCCGGTGTTCGGTTACGACGACGCACCCCACGGTCACGCCGAAGTGCTGTTCGACAACGTGCGAGTGCCGTACGAAAACGTCCTGCTCGGTGAAGGACGCGGCTTCGAAATTGCTCAAGGTCGCCTTGGCCCAGGCCGGATTCACCACTGCATGCGTTCGATCGGCATGGCCGAGCGTGCACTGGAACTGATGTGCAAACGTTCGGTGAGCCGTACTGCATTCGGCAAACCGCTGGCGCGTCTGGGCGGTAACGTCGACAAGATCGCCGACTCGCGGATGGAAATCGACATGGCACGCCTGCTGACCCTGAAAGCGGCGTACATGATGGACACCGTGGGTAACAAAGTCGCCAAGAGCGAGATCGCGCAGATCAAAGTCGTGGCGCCGAACGTCGCGTTGCGGGTGATCGACCGGGCGATCCAGATTCATGGCGGGGCAGGGGTGTCGAACGACTTCCCGCTGGCCTACATGTACGCCATGCAACGCACCCTGCGCCTGGCCGACGGCCCGGACGAAGTGCACCGCGCGGCGATCGGCAAGTTCGAGATCGGCAAGTACGTGCCGAAGGAAATGCTGCGTAGCGAGCGCTGATCCAAAAGCGCGTTGTCGTTCATCGCTGGCAAGCCAGCTCCCACAAGTCTGTGGTGTTCACACCGTTTGTGTTCACCGAAGATCCCTGTGGGAGCGGGCTTGCCCGCGAAGGCGTCAGTGGCTGCAACGCATCACCATCAGATTCAGTAAACCCAAACCTCAACCCGCCGATTCTTGATCCGGCCTTCATCCCCGCTGTTGGTCGCCACCGGCATCAGCGCGCCAAACCCGCGCACCTCGCGCAATACCACGCCGTTTTTCACCAGCTCCCTGCGTACCGCCATCGCCCGCAGCTTCGACAGCAAATCCGCCCGTGCCGGGTCGTCCTTGGCGTCGCCGAAGCCCACCAGTGTTACCGCGCGGTCGGTCTTGTCGTGGTGCTTTATATAGTCGAACACCCGGGCCAGATCCTGGCGGGCCTTGTTGTCGAGGCTGGCGCTGCCTTCTTCGAAACGGAAGTTCACCGTCAGACGCTGGGCGTGGCGGCTGAGGGATTGATAACCCTCGGGCATCAGCGCATTCGGCGTGACGGCGATGGCCTGCACGGTCTGGGCGATAAAACCGTTGGCCGCGACAATCGCCTGACCCCGGCGGCTCTGCGCAAACTCCACCAATGCCTTGGCCCACGGATTTTTGCTGTCGGGTGGCAGATAGAAGAACAGTCGACGCGACAGCGGATAGTCTTCGGTGGCGATCAGGCTGGCGAGCGGCAGCATTGCCTGGGATTGCCCGTCGACAATCGCCACGGCTTTGGCCTGACGCACATAGGGCAGGCCGATGAAACCGATGGCCTGCGGATCGCCACTCACGGCGTCGGACAACTGCTCGCTGGATTCAAACCGTTTCGCGGCATTGCTCAGGGATTTCCCACGACGGCTGAGGACAAGTTCCTTGAAGGTGTCGTAGGTGCCGGACTGATCATCCCGCGCATATAAATGAATCGTCCCACCCTTGCCGCCGATGTCTTCCCACGTCTTCGCCTCGCCGCTGAAGATTCGCGCCAGTTGTTCGGTGTTCAATTGATTCAGCGGATTGTCGGGATGACGGATGATCGCCAGGCCATCGATGGCGATGACCTGCTCGGCGTCGGGGCTTTTCAGATCGCCCCGGGCTTGCAGGTTCAGCAGTTCGCTGTCCTTGATCGGGCGCGACGAGGCGGCCAGATCGGCGCTGGCGTTCTTGAGTGCAGTGAAGCCGGTGCTCGAACCGTGGGCGGCGATCTCCACCACGACTCTTTGGCCTTGAGCCGTCAGACCGACGACCCGTTGTTCGTTGGCGGTGTCCGGGGTTTCGCTGTGGACTTTCAACAGTCCCTGATCTTGAAGCAGGCCTTCCACCAGCGCTGGGCCGAGCGCCGCGCCGATGGTGTTGGAACCCTGGATGCGCAATACCGGGCCGTTCTCGGGAATGGGCAACGCCGCAAACCCAACCTGCAGCCAGGCGCTCAGGAGAAAGATGAACAGAACACGCAGGGTCATGCCGGCACCGATTGCAGCCAAGGGGATTGCCGGGGAGATTAAGTCAGTGAGGTTGCTGAAAGATGACAGGGCAGAAGATCACAACCGCTGGCTGTGATCTTCTGCTTCAAGCGGGTCAGCTCAATTCCAGCCAGATCGGCGCATGGTCCGAAGGCTTTTCCATCCCGCGCAGTTCATAGTCGACGCCGGCGGCTTTCACCCGTGGCAGCAAACCGTGGGACGCCAGAATCACATCGATGCGCAGGCCACGTTTCGGCTCGTCTTCAAACCCGCGGCTGCGGTAGTCGAACCAGCTGAACGTGTCGGTCACGTCCGGGTTCAGATGACGGAAACTGTCGGTCAGGCCCCAGTTTTTCAGGCGGGCCATCCACTCGCGCTCTTCCGGCAGGAAGCTGCACTTACCGGTTTTCAGCCAGCGCTTCATGTTGTCCGGGCCGATGCCGATGTCGCTGTCTTCCGGAGAGATGTTGACGTCGCCCATCACCACCAGCGGCTGTTCGTTGTGGAACTGGCTTTCCAGCAGGGCTTGCAGATCGCTGTAGAAGCGCTGCTTGGCCGGGAATTTGGTCGGGTGGTCGCGGCTTTCACCCTGTGGGAAATAGCCGTTCATGATCGTCACCGGCACGCCGTTGGCGTCGGCGAATGTGCCCCAGATAAAGCGCCGCTGCGCGTCTTCTTCATCGGTGGCGAAGCCTTTGTGCACGGCAATCGGTTCCTGGCGCGAGAGCAGGGCGACGCCGTAATGGCCTTTCTGGCCGTGGAAATACACGTGATACCCCAGGGCCCGCACTTCATCCAGCGGGAACTGGTCGTCGTGGACCTTGGTTTCCTGCAGGCCGATGACGTCCGGCTGATGCTTTTCGATCAGCGCCGCCAGCTGATGCGGACGGGCCCGCAGTCCGTTGATGTTGAAGGAAACGATCTTCATGGTCGGCAGTCCTGGCAAAAGGGCGATGCTAGCTGACATGTAGGATCTGGGCCAGCGTGGCGGTAGTCCATATGCGCTGCTAATGTCTTTCGGGTGTGGGAACGATCCCTTCAGCCCAAGGCTCGTATAACAAGAACGGGGCCTGTTGAGTCCCGTCCAGGGAGAATCACCGTCATGCCTGAAACCCAAACCGCCATCGCCGACATTCATATGCTCGACCGCGGCTATTCCCGGGAAGCGCGATCCCTTCTTTATCAGGCTTACCGCCACGAGCCGACCTTCGCTTACCTGTTCGAAGCCGAGCGTCCGGGTTACGAGCAGCGGGTGCGGGCCACGGTGCGGGAGCTGGTCAAACAGCATTTTCTGCAGGATCTGCCGGCCATCGGCCTGTTGGTCAACGACCGCTTGATCGGCATTGCCCTGATCGCGCCGCCGCAACGGCGTCTGGGCGTTACCGAAAGTTGGGCCTGGCGTTTGCGCATGGTGCTGAGCACCGGTTTCCGCTGCACCCGCCGTTATCTGGAGTATCACGCCGCCGTTGAAGCCTGCGTGCCGACCGACTCGGTGCACATGCTGCCGCTGCTCGGCGTGCATCCGCAATTTCAGGGCAAACACTTCGGCGAACAGCTGTTGCAAGCGGTGCACAACTGGTGCGCGGTGGACGAAAGCTCCCAAGGCGTGATCCTCGACACCGGCAACCCGCGTTACCTGGAGTTCTACAAGCGTCAGGGTTACGAGGAAATCGGTGAAGTGGCCGTCGGCCCGGTGCGCGAGCACGTGTTTTTCCACGCCAACCCGCAGGTGTTACAAACTGCAACGGGATGACCGTCGAACTTTTTGGGAAATTTCCTGTTCTATCACGCTCCCAAGCCCGTGATAGCATCCGCGCCTATG
The DNA here is from genome assembly GCF_002884345.1 of Pseudomonas sp. GW456-12-10-14-LB2. Classification (NCBI taxonomy): domain Bacteria; kingdom Pseudomonadati; phylum Pseudomonadota; class Gammaproteobacteria; order Pseudomonadales; family Pseudomonadaceae; genus Pseudomonas; species Pseudomonas sp. GW456-12-10-14-LB2. Next base: position 73,865 of record NZ_POHV01000006.1, on the reverse strand, counting down.
AAGTTTCCAGGAAGATTTACCAGTGGCGTGCTCATGCTGTTAACCAGCTGCGCGGCGCTGGCGCAAAGTGAATTGGATGTGCGGATCAAACCGTCCAACGATGAACTGAAAGCCAATATAGAAGGCTATATCGGCAGCCTCGGCGATCGTGACGAAGAAGCCTTGCAGCGCTTCAGTCGCGGCGCCGAAGAACAGGCGCGCAAGGCGGCCCAGGCCTTGGGTTATTACCAGCCGCAGATCGAAAGTGACGTCAAGGGCGGAGAAAAACCGCGTCTGGTGCTGAACATCGATCCCGGCGAGCCGATTCGCCTGCGCAACGTGACCGTGCGTGTTGACGGCCCGGCGGCCTCCCTCAAATCCTTTCGAGTCCCCAAGAGTGACGTGCTCAAGCCCGGCGCGGTGCTCAACCATGGGCGTTATGAAGACGCCAAGCGCCTGATCCAGAACCAGGCGTCGCGCTACGGCTTCTTCAGCGGCCGTTTTACCAGCCAGAAATTGATGGTCGATCCCCGCGCCGGGGTCGCCGACGTCGAATTGATCTACGAAAGCGGCCCGCGTTATGCGCTGGGCAAGGTCAGCTTTGAAGGCGACACCCCGTTCGACGAAGATTTGCTGCAACGCATGGTGCCGTTCAAGGCTGGCGAGCCGTATGACTCCGAGCTGATCGCCGAACTCAACCGCGACCTGCAATCGAGTGGATATTTTGAAGGCGTGCGGGTCGACGCCGCGCCGACCGCCGCGAAAAACGACGTGATCCCGGTGGACGTCAAACTCGACACCCGCAAGCCGCGCACCATGGGCCTGGGTCTCGGTTATTCCACCGACGTTGGCCCGCGAATCAAGGCCAACTGGACCCGCCATTGGGTCAACCCGCAGGGCGACAGTTATGGCTGGGAGGCCGAACTGTCGGCGCCACGGCAAAACGTCGGCCTGTTCTACGACATCCCGCTGGACCCGCCGCTGACCGACAAGCTGCGCTGGGCCGGCGGTTATCAATACGAGGACATCGACGGTTCCGACACCTTGAGCAAGCTGCTGACCTTCGGCCCGGAATGGCACAGCAAATTGCCCAGCGGCTGGCAGCGGGTGATCTCGCTGAAATGGCAGCGCGAGGAATACCAGCTCGGCGACGACTCTGGTCTGAGCACCTTGCTGATGCCCGGCGTCAGCTATTCCTACCTCAAGAGTGACAACCGCATCGACCCGCACAACGGCTATCGCCTGACCTTCGAAAGCAAAGTGGCGAAAGAAGGCCTCGGTTCGGACAACAACCTGCTTTATGGCACGGCGCTGATCAAGGGCCTGACTACCGTGTTCGACAAGCATCGCTTGCTCGGCCGGGTGCAGGTCGGCGGCAGCGCCACCAACGGCTACAAATCGGTGCCGCCGTCGCTGCGCTTCTTCGCCGGTGGCGATCAGAGCGTGCGTGGCTACGACTATCAGAGCCTGTCCCCGGAGAACTCCGAGGGCGACCGCATCGGCGGGCGCTACATGGTGGCCGGCAGCGTCGAGTACCAATATTCGATTGCCGAGAAGTGGCGCGTGGCGACCTTCGTCGATCAGGGCAACTCCTTCAATAAACTCGAACTGCCGAACCTCAAGACCGGGGTCGGTATCGGTGTGCGCTGGGTTTCGCCGGTGGGGCCGATCCGCCTCGACCTGGCCCATGCGCTCGACGACGATGGCGGCATCCGGCTGCACTTTTCCATGGGGCCTGAGCTGTGAAGCGTGGTTTGAAAATATCGGCGCTGGCGCTGTTGTCGCTGGTGCTGCTGATTGTATTGAGCATTACCGCTGTGCTCGGAACGCAGGCCGGCAGCCGTGGGGTGCTGGGTCTGGTGCCGGGTTTGAGCGTCGACAATTTCCAGGGTCGCCTCGGTGGGCAGTGGAGTGCCGATCATCTGCTCTGGCAGCAAGACACCAGCCGCGTCGAGCTGAGCAAGCCGATCTTCGAATGGTCGCCGCTGTGCCTGACGCGCATGACGTTGTGCATCCAACAGCTCAAGGCCGATACCGTCGGCCTGCGATTCCCGCCGAGCGAAGAAGTCACTGAAAGCGGCCCGATCAAACTTCCTGATCTGCAATTGCCAGTGGCCATCGAGCTGGGCGACGTGCAGGTCGGCAGCCTGCTGTTCAACGGCAGTGAAGAGTTGAAAGGCCTGCAACTGGCGGCGCACTGGACCGCCAAGGGCATGCAGATCGACAGCGTGAAACTGCAACGCGACGAGTTGAGCCTGAACCTGTCCGGCCTGTTGCAACCGACCGGCAACTGGCCGCTGAACATCACCGGTGATCTGACCTTGCCGTCGCCGGCACCCGAACCGTGGACGCTGGCGCTGAAAGTCGACGGCGACCTGCTGAAAACCCTCAACCTGCACGCCGACAGCCGTGGCTACCTCGACGGCCAGTTGAGCGGCGAGCTGCAACCGCTGGTAGAAGACCTGCCGGCCAAGGTGCGGATCACCTCGGAGGCGTTCAAGCCGAGCGCCGATCTGCCGGAAACCCTGCAATTCAATCAGTTGGTATTGACCGGCGAAGGCGACCTGAAGAACGCTTACCAATTGCTCGGCAATGCGACACTGCCTGCTGAAAAAGGCCCGGTGGCGTTGCTGCTCAAAGGCAAGGTCGACGCCAAAGGCGCGCAGATTGCCGGCCTCGACCTGACAGCCAACGATAAGCAAAGCCTGAAGCTCACCGGCAACGTCGACTGGAGCAAAGGCCTCAGCGCCCAAGCCAATATCAACTGGCTGGATTTTCCCTGGCACCGGCTCTATCCGGAGATCGACGAGCCGCAGGTCACGTTGCGTACCTTCACCGGCGAAGTCTCCTACACCGACGGTCAGTACCTCGGTAACTTTGCCGCCGCTGCAGATGGGCCGGCGGGAGCGTTCACCCTGAGCAGTCCGTTCAGCGGCAATCTCAAGCAGATTTTCCTGCCACAACTGAAACTCGAAGCCGGGCAGGGCAAGGCCGAAGGCCATGTGGACGTGCAGTTCGCCGATGGCATTGCCTGGGATACCGCGCTGGAGTTGTCGGCGCTCAACCCGGCGTACTGGGTTGCGGAGTTGCCGGGCACCCTGGCCGGCCCGTTGAAAAGCAAAGGCGAAATGAAGAACGAGCGCCTGAGCCTGAATGCCGATCTCGATCTGAAAGGCAAGCTACGCGGGCAACCGGCGATCCTGCAAGCCAAGGCTGACGGCGCTGGCGAGCAGTGGAATCTGAATACTCTGCAAATCCGTCTCGGCGACAACAGCATCAACGGCAAGGGCAGCCTGCAACAGAAGCTCAACGGGCAGATCGACATCAAACTGGCGCGTCTGGCCCAGCTCTGGCCGCAACTGCGCGGGCAGATCAACGGTCGGGTCGATGTCGCCGGTACGCTCAAGGCGCCGCAGGGCAAGCTCGGCCTGCAAGGTTCGCAACTGGCGTTCCAGGACAACCGCCTGCAAAGTCTCAACCTCGATGCCACCCTCGACAGCGCGCAACGGGCGAAAATCGATCTGAAGGGCAGCGGCATCCAGGCCGGCGACACGTCGCTGGGCACCCTGACCGCCAGCGCCCAGGGCGATATCAAAAACCAGAAACTCAACCTCGACCTGCTCGGGCCGAAGCTCAAACTGGCGTTGGGTCTGGACGGCAATCTGGACAAGGGCAACTGGCGCGGGCGTCTGGCCAGCGGCGACATTCAGGCCGGCGGCCAAGACTGGAAGCTGCAAAACCCGGCCAAACTCGAACGTCTGGCCGACGGCAAGATCAACTTTGGCGCCCATTGCTGGATGTCCGGCAATGCCAGCCTGTGCGGTGAAGATCAACGCCTTATGCCGGAGCCGAAGCTGCGTTATCACCTCAAGCAGTTCCCGATCGAAAGCCTGGCGCAGTGGTTGCCGAAGGATTTCGCCTGGCAGGGCAAGCTCAACGCCGACCTGCAACTGGACCTGCCGGCCAGCGGCCCGAACGGCCAGATCAGCGTTGACGCCAGCGGCGGCACCTTGCGCATGAAGGAAAAGGATCAGTGGGTCGACTTCCCGTACCAGACCCTCAAGCTCACCAGCAAACTCACGCCGAAACGCATCGACACTGATCTCAACTTCGTCGGCGGCAAGCTCGGTGAGCTGATGGTGCAGGCGCAGCTCAACCCGCTGCCGAAGAACAAACCGCTCAGCGGTACATTCCGCCTCAGCGGACTGGATCTGTCGGTGGCGCGGCCGTTTGTGCCGATGGTCGAGAAACTCACCGGGCGGCTGAACGGCAGCGGCACGATTTCCGGCGGGCTGCTCGCGCCGCTGGTCAACGGCACCGTGCAGCTTAGCGACGGCGAAGTGTCCGGGCCGGAGTTGCCGATCGAGCTGCAAGCGTTGCAACTGCAAGCGGTGATCGCCGGTGAAGCCGTGCAATTGAACGGCGGCTGGAAAAGCGGCAAGAGCGGGCAGGGCAGTCTGAACGGCAACATCGCCTGGGGTCAGGCGCTGGTGGTGGATCTGGCGCTCAAGGGCACGCAATTGCCGGTCACGGTCGAGCCCTACGCGAAACTGGAAGTAGCGCCGGACCTGAAGATTTCCATGGCCGGCGATGAGCTGGCGATTGCCGGCAAGGTGCTGGTACCGAAAGGCGAAATCACCGTGCGCGAACTGCCGCCATCGACGGTGAAAGTCTCCGATGACACGATCATCGTCGGCGCGCAGACCGAAGAGGGCAAGCCGCCGCTGGCGATGAAAATGGACATCGACGTGGTGGTCGGCCAGGACAAGTTGAGCTTCGCCGGGTTCGGCCTGACCGCCAACCTGCAAGGCCAGGTGCACATCGGCGACAACATGGACACCCGTGGCGAGCTGTGGCTCAACGACGGACGCTACCGCGCTTATGGTCAGCGCCTGACGGTGCGTCGCGCGCGTCTGCTGTTTGCCGGCCCGATCGATCAGCCATATCTGGACATCGAAGCGATTCGCCAGACCGATGATGTGATCGCCGGTATCCGCCTGAGCGGCAGCGCCGAGCAGCCGACGACACAGATCTTCTCGGAACCGGCCATGAGCCAGGAACAAGCGCTGTCTTATCTGGTGCTGGGGCGTCCGCTGAGCACCACCGGCGAGGACAACAACATGCTCGCGCAGGCGGCGCTCGGTCTGGGTCTGATGGGCAGTTCCGGGGTCACCAGCAGTCTGGCCAGTGATTTGGGCATTCAGGACTTCCAGCTCGACACCCAGGGCAGCGGCAACACCACCAGCGTGGTGGCCAGCGGCAACATCTCGGAAAAACTCAGCCTGCGTTACGGCGTCGGCGTGTTCGAGCCGGCCAACACCATCGCCTTGCGCTACAAGCTGAGCAAGAAGGTCTACCTCGAAGCCGCCAGCGGCGTGGCCAGTTCGCTGGACATCTTCTACAAGCGGGATTTCTAGCCCGCGTTCCCCCTGGCCGGATCGTGTCACCACGATCCGGCTTTTTTCTGGATGTATTAGACTGACCGCAGCTTGAAGGGCGCCGTTTGCGGCTGCCCGAAACGCCCCGGGGGCGCCAATGGTTCGTTTGAGTATGGTCTTGCTCGGTCACGATTTTGTACGCCGGCGCTGGTCAGCCCTGGCATTGACCGGCGTTGTCTGGGGCGCGGCCGGAGTGGCCATCTTCATCGATGCGCTGGACGGCGTTCTGTATTTTCCGCTGCATGTGTTCGGCTATCTGTTGTTGCTCGAAGCCCTGATCATTCTGCTGGTGCCGGCCCCGAAAACCGGTACAGCGGCGGTTTTGCGCAAGGCTCGCGGTCTGGCGTTTCTGCTGCTGGGGCTGCTGATCGTCGACCGACAGCATGCTGCCGGTGTGATTCTCGCGGTGCTGTTCGGTGCGGCTTTTCTGCTCGATGGCGGTTTTCGACTGGCGGCTGCGGTGGTGGTGCGCTTTGTCGGTTGGCGAATGTCACTGCTGGTGGCGCTGTTCGAGATCGGCTTTGGCGTGTTCATCCTCGAACCGTATCCGAGCCTCTATAAGGGGACGGTGCCGTTCTGCATCGGCATGAGCATCTTTCTTTCGGGCTGTGCCTTGTTGCAGCAGGCATGGCGGTTCAAGAACAGACCGTCGCCGGTGACGCCTTCCCCGGTCCATGCCCCTGCATGCAACAGCGCAATGGTGATCCATGTCTGGACACCCAGCGGCACGGTTGAAGACACCCTGGTGCGCAACCGCTTCCTCAATCGTTATATCGCGGCGGTCGATATCAACGGCGTCATCTCTGCCGGCCACGCGGCACTGGAATGCGGGCCGGACATTTACATCAGCCATTACCCGCTGGACGATATCGATCGCTCGGCGGGGGATTTCGTGCGGTTGCTGCGAGCTACGCCGAACAACGACGTGGTGGGGCGGTTTCTGCCGGACTATGCGAGCGAAGAGGCCGACTGGTGCCCGTCGTCGGTTCAGGTCAGCTTCGCGCACTACGACGCCGCGCGGCTTCAGGCGTTCTGGGCGGCCTATCGACAGACCACCACCTACAACCTCACCAGCCGCAACTGTTCGAGTGCCGTTGCGCACAGCCTTGAGGCAGCCCTTGAAGGCGCGATGAACCGGAGGCATTCGAGCATGCTGGATTTCGCCCGGGTCATCATCAGTCCCGAATTCTGGGTCGCGGCCCAAGTGCGCAAGCGCGCCGAGGCCATGGCCTGGACACCGGGCCTGGTGCTTGATTATGCGCGGGCGTTGCATGCCGCCATCGAGCCGGCACCGCCGGGCTGGCACGGCATTTACGCGGGAGCCAGGCGCGCCTGCGGTTATGTGGCAACTGCGTTGCGTGGGCGTGAAGTCCATCCCCTTCAGCCACCACCGATGAATCATCCCTCCGACAAATCCTGACGGGCTCTGCACCGAGTTGCTGCCATCGCGAGCAGGCTCGCCCCACATTGATCCGTGTATGCGTGAGATCCCCTGCGGGAGCGAGCCCGCTCGCGATGGCGTCTGCATGGACAACAGAAAACCCAGCCCACTGGTCAACTAATTACAAAGCAACCTAACTATTACGTTGACATTCGCTGCCTAGGCAGTAACATCTCGACATACATTCACTGCCTAGGCAGTTATTAGGTGAGCACATGAAGCATTTCACCCCCGACGAATTCCAGCATTGCCATCTCGGCCTGTTGCTCGGCCGTGCCGCCTTGCTCAAGGACAAGATCATCGACACCCACATGGAACCCCACGGCATCACCGCCGCGCAGTTCAAGGTGTTGATCATCATGGCCCAGTTCGGCGTCGACACCCCGGCCGAGCTGTGCCGGCATCTGTCGCTGGACAGCGGTTCGATGACTCGCATGCTCGACCGTCTGGAGCAGAAAGGTTTCCTGGTTCGCCAACGGAGCGAAGGCGATCGCCGTCAGGTGCAACTCAAACTCACCGAGCAGGGCCAGCAACTGGCCGATCGCCTGCCGCACATCGGCGCCGACGCCATGAATGAACTGGCCGGCGCCGTGACCCCGGACGAGTTGAAAACCCTGGAATACATCCTCAAGAAAATTTTGCTGGCAGCCGGTGACCCGATCACCATCCAGCGGTTAGGTGAACACAATGAGCGGTAAAACCTTGCGCAGCAGCCTGACACTGGTGCTGTCGGCGATGATCCTCGCCGGTTGCGCCAACTACAGTGGCCTCGATACCCAGGGTACCAGCCTCGATGCGAAAACCCTGCAGACCGGGCAATCGCTCAACGGCGTCACCCTGTCCCAGGCCGCGTGGCCGAAGAGCGACTGGTGGACCAGCCTCGGCGATCCGCAGCTCGACGGTCTGATCCGCGAAGCCCTGAAAGACAGCCCGGACATGCAGATCGCCGACGCCCGCGCCCATCAGGCCAGCGCCGCCGCGTACGCCGCCGATGCCGAGCGTTATCCGACCCTCGACGCCAGCGCCGGCATCAGCCGTTCGCGTCTGGCCCGGGATCAGGATCCGCTGGGGCAGGGCGGGGCTTACTCCACCGTGCGCAACATCAGCGCCGGCTTCAATTACAACTTCGACCTGTGGGGCGGTCAGCGTGACGCCTGGGAAGCCGCACTCGGTCAGGCCCGCGCCGCCGAAGTCGACCGTCAGGCCGCGCAACTGACCCTCGCCGCCGACGTGGCCCGGGCCTACAGCGATCTCGGTCAGGCGCACATCGTTTATGACCTGGCCAACGAAGACCTCAAACGCACCAAACAGATGCTCGACCTGAGCCAGCGCCGCCTGAGTTCCGGGATCGACAGCCAGTACCAGTTCCAGCAGACCCAAAGCCTGGAAGCCAGCTCCGAAGCCAGCCTGATCGACGCTGAAAAGCGCCTGAACAGCGCCAAAATCGCCCTGGCCGTATTGCTCGGCAAAGGCCCGGATCGCGGTAACGAAATCGCTCGGCCGAAAGTCCTGCAAGCCAGCGCTGTCGCACTGCCATCGGTGCTTCCCGCCGAACTGCTGGGCCGTCGCCCGGATCTGGTCGCCGCGCGCTGGCGTGTCGAGGCGGCGAGCAAGGACATCGATTCGGCCAAGACCCGCTTCTATCCCAACTTGAACCTGTCGGCTTCGGCCGGTGCCGAATCCTTGTTGGGGGACGCGATGTTCGGTTCCGCCAGTCGCTTCTTCAACATTGCCCCGACGATTTCGGTGCCGATCTTCGATGGCGGACGCCTGCGCGCCAACCTCGATGCCCGTGACGCCGATTACGACCTCGCCGTGGCGCAGTACAACAAAAGCCTGGTGAAAGCCCTGGGCGATGTCAGCGACACGATCAACCAGTTGCGCGACATCGGCCGGCAGATCGGCGCCCAGCAGCACGCGACCGAGATTGCCCAGGACTCTTACAACACCGTCGTCCAGCGTTACGGTTCCGGCATCGGCAACTACCTGGACGTGCTCAGCATCGAGCAGCAATTGCTGCAGGCCCAGCGTCAGCTGGCCAACCTGAATGCCGAGCAGATCGACCTGTCGATTCAACTGATGCAAGCGCTGGGCGGCGGCTTCCAGGGGCAAACCCTGACCGCAGCCAACGCCACCCCAGCCACGCCGCACAACTAATTCAAGGTACTTGTCATGGCCACTGCCGAAAACACACAAGCTCAAGACAACGCCCAGGACACTGGCAATCCGCGCAAACGCAAAGTGATGCTGCTGGTGCTGGCCGTTGTGGTTGCCCTCGCCGGTGCCGGTGTCTGGGCGTATCACGAATTCATCGGGCGCTGGAGCGAAAGCACCGACGACGCCTACGTCAACGGCAACGTGGTGGAAATCACCCCGCTGGTGACCGGCACCGTGGTCAGCATCGGTGCCGACGATGGCGATCTGGTGCATGAAGGCCAGGTGCTGATCAACTTCGACCCGAACGACGCCGAAGTCGGCCTGCAAAGTGCCAAGGCCAATCTGGCCCGCACCGTGCGTCAGGTCCGCGGCCTGTACAGCAACGTCGACGGCATGAAGGCCCAGGTCAACGCGCAACAGGCCGAAGTGCAGAAAGCCCAGGACAACTTCAACCGGCGGAAAAACCTCGCGGCCGGCGGGGCGATTTCCCAGGAAGAACTGTCCCACGCCCGCGATGACCTGACCTCGGCGCAGAACGCCCTGGCCAACGCCAAACAGCAACTGAAAACCACCAGCGCGCTGGTCGATGACACCGTGGTCTCGTCGCATCCCGATGTGATGGCCGCCGCTGCGCAACTGCGCCAGGCCTACCTGACCAATGCTCGCAGCACGCTGATTGCACCGGTCACCGGTTACGTCGCCAAGCGCACCGTGCAACTCGGCCAGCGTGTGCAGCCGGGCACCGCGCTGATGGCGGTGATTCCGCTGGATCAGCTGTGGATCGACGCCAACTTCAAGGAAACCCAGCTGCGTGACATGCGCATCGGCCAACCGGTGGAGATCGAGTCGGACATCTACGGCAGCGACGTGAAGTTCAGCGGCACCGTCGACAGCCTCGGCGCAGGCACCGGCAGCGCGTTCGCCCTGTTGCCGGCGCAGAACGCCACCGGTAACTGGATCAAGATCGTGCAGCGTGTGCCGGTACGGATTCACGTCAACGCCGAAGAGCTGGCCAAACACCCGCTGCGCGTCGGTCTGTCGACCAATGTCGAGGTCAACCTGCACGACCAGAGCGGTCCGGTACTGGCCCAGCAGCCGCCGCAAAAGGCCTCGTTCAGCACCAACGTCTACGACCGCCAACTGGCCGAAGCCGACGCGATGATCACCCAGTTGATCCACGACAACAGCGCGGCGGTCAGCAAGACCGCGCAACGCTGACCTCTTTCCCCTGTGGGAGCGAGCTTGCTCCCACAAAGGGCAGCTGTGTCCGTAACAGACACGGCGCCAACCCGGCTTCATAGGATTCGCGATGAGCAATAACGCCTCTTTCACGCCGCCCAGCCTGTTGCTCAGCACCATCGGCCTGTCGCTGGCGACTTTCATGCAGGTGCTCGACACCACGATCGCCAACGTGGCGTTGCCGACCATTTCCGGCAACCTTGGCGTGAGTTCGGAGCAGGGCACCTGGGTCATCACCTCGTTCGCCGTGAGCAACGCCATCGCGCTGCCACTCACTGGGTGGCTGAGCCGTCGCTTCGGCGAGGTGAAGCTGTTTCTGTGGGCGACCATCCTGTTTGTGCTGGCTTCGTTCCTCTGCGGTATTTCCACGTCGATGCCGGAACTGATCGGCTTCCGCGTGCTGCAAGGCCTGGTGGCCGGGCCGTTGTACCCGATGACCCAGACGCTGCTGATTGCGGTGTATCCGCCGGCGAGGCGGGGCATGGCCCTGGCGTTGCTGGCGATGGTCACGGTGGTGGCGCCGATTGCCGGGCCGATCCTCGGCGGCTGGATCACCGACAGTTACAGCTGGCCGTGGATTTTCTTCATCAACGTGCCGATCGGGATTTTCGCGGTGATGGTGGTGCGCCAGCAGTTGGCCAAGCGCCCGGTGGTCACCAGTCATCAGCCGATGGATTACGTCGGGCTGATCACGCTGATCATCGGCGTGGGCGCGTTGCAGGTGATCCTCGACAAGGGCAATGACCTGGACTGGTTCGAGTCGAACTTCATCATCATCGGCGCGGCGATTTCGGTGATCGCGCTGGCGGTGTTCGTGATCTGGGAAATGACCGACCAGCATCCGGTGGTCAACCTGCGGCTGTTTGCCTATCGCAACTTCCGCATCGGCACGCTGGTACTGGTGCTGGGTTACGCCGGGTTCTTCGGCATCAACCTGATCCTGCCGCAGTGGTTGCAGACCCAGATGGGCTACACCGCGACCTGGGCCGGGCTGGCGGTGGCGCCGATCGGCATTCTGCCGGTGCTGCTGTCGCCGTTTGTCGGCAAGTACGCGCACAAGTTCGACCTGCGTCTGCTGGCCGGGTTGGCGTTCCTGGCGATCGGCCTGAGCTGCTTCATGCGTGCCGAGTTCACCAACGAAGTGGACTTCCAGCACATCGCATTGGTGCAGTTGTTCATGGGGATTGGGGTGGCGCTGTTCTTCATGCCGACCCTGAGCATTCTGATGTCGGACCTGCCGCCGAGCCAGATTGCCGATGGCGCGGGTCTGGCGACGTTCCTGCGGACACTGGGCGGCAGCTTTGCGGCGTCGTTGACTACGTGGATCTGGATTCGCCGGGCGGATCAGCATCATGCGTATATGAGCGAAAGCATCAGCACTTATGAGCCGGCGACTCGCGAGACTTTGCATTCGCTGGGTGGTGCGAGCCAATCGGCCTATGCGCAGATGGATCAGATCCTCACCAGTCAGGCGTACATGCTCTCCACAGTGGATTACTTCACGCTGCTGGGCTGGGGGTTCATGGGGTTGATTCTGATTGTTTGGCTGGCTAAACCGCCGTTTGCTGCGAAGGCAGGGCCGGCGGCTTCCGGGCACTAAGATCAAGAGCTTTCCCTCACCCTAACCCTCTCCCGGAGGGAGAGGGGACTGACCGAGTGGGATGTTCGAGTTACGCCGACTTGATATACCGAGTTGTACTCAGGTCTTTAAGGATCTGGCTTGCGAGCTCGAGTCGAACTCAGGTTTGAACAGCACAACGCTCTGCTCCCTTTCCCCCTCGCCCCCCTGGGGGAGAGGGCTGGGGTGAGGGGGGTAGCGATCTTCAGCCGTGCGGCAATGCCAGCGGCTGGGCAAAGTCGAATGGCGCCAACGCAAACCCGTTCTCATCCACCTGTAACGCCCAACCCTGACGATCCCAATCCCCCAGCACGATCCGCTTCGCCGCTTGGTCGCCGATCTGCAATTTATGGATGGCCGGGCGATGGGTGTGCCCGTGAACCAGGGTTTTCACCCCGAACTCCTGCATGATCCGCGGAATTTCCTCCGGCGTGACATCGACGATGTCATTGGCCTTCATCCGCGTCTGCGCCCGGCTCTCGCTGCGCAACTTGCGCGCAAGCTTGTGCCGGGTGCGCAAGGGCAGGTTGCGCAGGATGAACAGGCTGAGCGGGTTGCGCAGGTAGCGGCGCAGCTTCATATAGGCTTCGTCGCGGGTGCACAGGCTGTCGCCGTGCATCAGCAGTACCGGTTCGCCGTAAAACTGCACGACACTCGGATCCTTCAACAGCGTGCAGCCGGCCTCTTTGCAGAAGGCCTTGCCGAGCATGAAGTCGCGATTGCCGTGCATCAGAAAAATGGCCGTGCCGCTGTCGCTCAAGTCGCGCAGGGCCTGGCAGATGGAACGCTGGAAGGGGGTCATGGCGTCGTCGCCAATCCACGCCTCGAAAAAGTCGCCCAGAATGTACAACGCACTCGCCGAGCGGGCGCGTCCGGCGAGCAAATCCAGAAACGCCCGGGTAATGTCCGGGCGCTCCTCTTCCAGATGCAAGTCTGAAATCAGCAATATCACGCTTCGATGATCTCGGCTTTCTCGATGATCACGTCGTCTGCGGGTACGTCCTGGTGACCTGCCTTGGAGGTGGTGGAAACGCCTTCGATCTTGTCGACAACGTCGGTGCCCGCAACCACTTTACCGAACACGGCATAACCCCAGCCCTGAGCGGTCTTGGCGGTGTGGTTCAGGAAGCTGTTGTCGGAGGCGTTGATGAAGAACTGCGCCGAAGCCGAATGCGGGTCCATGGTACGGGCCATGGCCAGGGTGTACTTCTCGTTCTTCAGGCCGTTGTCGGCTTCGTTCTGGATGCTCGGGCTCTTGTCTTTCTTTTCTTTCATGCCTGGCTCGAAACCGCCGCCCTGGATCATGAAACCTTTGATGACGCGGTGGAACACGACGTTCTCGTAGTGACCCTTTTTCACATACTCGATGAAGTTGGCCACGGTGATCGGGGCTTTTTCAGCGTTCAGTTCGATGAGGATGTCACCGAAGTTGGTGGTCAGTTTTACTTGAGTCATGATCGCTACTCTTTATAAGGAATTCGTGGGTATTGGGACATTTGCGCCCTTTACCGGTTCAGCCCGTGAGGGCCAAGGTGCGCAGTTTAGCGTGACAGGCGCGAATTTCGAGGCTGTTTTTCCAAATCCCTGCGATTAAATGCACTCCTTTATAGGGCCTGCTCTGTCAGCCCCTTGACAGCATCGGCTATGATAGCGGCTTTGTTTTGTCTGGCCCCCTCTGCGGCCGCGCACATGTAAGTCAAGGATCCTATGAGCAAGCCCACTGTCGACCCTACCTCGAATGCCAAGTCCGGCCCTGCCGTGCCGGTCAATTTCCTGCGGCCGATCATCCAGGCAGACCTGGACTCGGGCAAGCACACGCAGATCGTCACCCGTTTCCCGCCTGAGCCCAACGGCTACCTGCACATCGGCCACGCCAAGTCGATCTGTGTGAACTTCGGCCTGGCCCAGGAGTTCGGCGGCGTCACTCACCTGCGTTTCGACGACACCAACCCGGCCAAGGAAGACCAGGAATACATCGACGCGATCGAAAGCGACGTCAAATGGCTGGGCTTCGAATGGTCCGGCGAAGTGCGCTACGCCTCGCAATACTTCGACCAGCTGCACGACTGGGCCATCGAGCTGATCAAGGCCGGCAAGGCCTACGTCGACGACCTGACGCCCGAGCAAGCCAAGGAATACCGTGGCAGCCTGACCGAGCCGGGCAAGAACAGCCCGTTCCGCGACCGTTCGGTGGAAGAGAACCTGGACTGGTTCGCCCGCATGCGCGCCGGTGAGTTCCCGGACGGTGCCCGTGTGCTGCGCGCCAAGATCGACATGGCCTCGCCGAACATGAACCTGCGCGACCCGATCATGTACCGCATCCGCCACGCCCATCACCATCAGACCGGTGACAAGTGGTGCATCTACCCGAACTACGACTTCACCCACGGTCAGTCGGACGCCATCGAAGGCATCACCCACTCGATCTGCACCCTGGAGTTCGAAAGCCATCGTCCGCTGTACGAGTGGTTCCTCGACGCACTGCCAGTGCCGGCGCACCCGCGTCAGTACGAGTTCAGCCGTCTGAACCTCAACTACACCATCACCAGCAAGCGCAAGCTCAAGCAACTGGTTGACGAGAAACACGTCAACGGCTGGGACGATCCGCGCATGTCCACGCTGTCGGGCTTCCGCCGTCGTGGCTACACCCCGGCGTCGATCCGCAATTTCTGCGAGATGATCGGCACCAACCGTTCCGACGGCGTGGTCGACTTCGGCATGCTCGAGTTCAGCATCCGTCAGGACCTGGACGCGAACGCCCCGCGCGCCATGTGCGTGCTGCGTCCGTTGAAAGTCGTGATCACCAACTACCCGGAAGATCAGGTCGAGAACCTCGAACTGCCGCGTCATCCGCAGAAAGAAGAACTCGGCGTGCGCAAGCTGCCGTTCGCCCGTGAAATCTACATCGACCGCGATGACTTCATGGAAGAGCCGCCAAAGGGCTACAAGCGCCTGGAGCCGAACGGCGAAGTGCGTCTGCGCGGCAGCTACGTGATCCGTGCCGACGAAGCGATCAAGGACGCCGACGGCAACATCGTCGAGCTGCGTTGCTCGTACGATCCGGACACCCTGGGCAAGAACCCTGAAGGCCGCAAGGTCAAGGGCGTGATCCACTGGGTGCCGGCCGCTGCCAGCATCGAGTGCGAAGTGCGTCTGTACGATCGCCTGTTCCGTTCTCCGAACCCAGAGAAGGCCGAAGACAGCGCGAGTTTCCTGGACAACATCAACCCTGACTCACTGCAAGTGCTGACCGGTTGTCGTGCCGAGCCTTCGCTGGGCAATGCACAGCCGGAAGACCGTTTCCAGTTCGAGCGCGAAGGCTACTTCGTCGCGGATATCAAGGACTCGAAACCAGGTCAGCCGGTATTCAACCGTACCGTGACCCTGCGCGATTCGTGGGGCCAGTGATCAAGTCTTAAGGAAACACCGTGCTTACGATCTACAACACGCTCACCAAGAGCAAAGAAGTCTTCAAGCCGCTGGATGGCAACAAGGTGCGCATGTATGTCTGCGGGATGACCGTGTACGACTACTGCCACCTGGGCCATGGCCGCAGCATGGTCGCGTTCGACCTGGTGACCCGCTGGTTGCGGTTCAGCGGTTATGACCTGACCTACGTGCGCAACATCACCGACATCGACGACAAGATCATCAACCGGGCCAACGAGAACGGCGAGTCGTTCGAAGCGTTGACCGAGCGCATGATCGCCGCGATGCACGAAGACGAAGCGCGCCTGAACATCAAGAAGCCGGACATGGAGCCGCGCGCCACGGATCACATCCCTGGCATGCACGCGATGATCCAGACCCTGATCGACAAGGGTTACGCCTACGCCCCGGGCAATGGCGACGTGTACTACCGCGTCGGCAAGTTCATGGGCTACGGCAAGCTCTCGCGCAAGAAGATCGAAGACCTGCGCATCGGTGCGCGGATCGAGGTCGACGAAGCGAAGGAAGATCCGCTGGACTTCGTGCTGTGGAAAGGCGTCAAACCGGGCGAGCCGAGCTGGGAATCGCCGTGGGGCGCCGGGCGTCCGGGCTGGCACATCGAGTGCTCGGTGATGTCCACCTGCTGCCTCGGTGAGACCTTCGACATTCATGGCGGCGGCAGCGATCTCGAGTTCCCGCACCACGAAAACGAAATCGCCCAGAGCGAAGCGGCCACCGGCAAGACCTACGCCAACGCGTGGATGCATTGCGGCATGATCCGCATCAATGGCGAGAAGATGTCCAAGTCCTTGAACAACTTCTTCACCATTCGCGACGTGCTCGACAAGTACCACCCGGAAGTCGTGCGTTACCTGCTGGTGTCGAGCCACTACCGCAGCGCGATCAACTACTCGGAAGACAACCTCAAGGACGCCAAGGGCGCACTGGAGCGTTTCTACCACGCGTTGAAAGGCCTGCCGAACGTGGCGCCGGCGGGCGGCGAAGCGTTCGTCGAGCGTTTCACCACGGTGATGAACGACGACTTCGGCACGCCGGAAGCCTGCGCGGTGCTGTTCGAGATGGTGCGTGAGATCAACCGTCTGCGCGAGAGCGATCTCGATGCAGCGGCCGGTCTGGCAGCGCGCCTGAAAGAACTGGCCAGCGTGCTCGGTGTGTTGCAGCTCGAAGCCGATGACTTCCTGCAGGCCGGCGCCGAAGGGCGTGTCGATGCAGCCGAAGTCGAGGCGCTGATCGCTGCGCGTCTGGCGGCACGTGCCGGCAAGGACTGGGCCGAATCCGACCGCATCCGCGACCAGCTCACCGCCATGGGCGTGGTGCTGGAAGACGGCAAGGGCGGCACGACCTGGCGTCTGGCTGACTGATCGCTGCGCTTGCTACAAACAAAACCCGCCTTGTGCGGGTTTTTGTTTGGCTGCGAGAAGAGCCCCTCACCCTAACCCTCTCCCAGAGGGAGAGGGGACTGAATGGGGGATATTCAAGAAATACGCCGACCTGAAAGGTTTTCTCCGAATCCATAATCGACGCAATCTCTCAGGTCGATGTAGAACGCCAGACACCTCGGTCGGCTCCCTCTCCCTCCGGGCGGTCCGACGTTTCGGGAGGGCTGGGGTGAGGGATTGCTTTTGACGTTCGCGTAGGTCTTGATGTCGGCAACGCGCTCAGCCGGATGCTGAGCGGCGACGATTCGGAATGAAGACATCATGGCAAACCACTATCGCGAACTCCTGACAACCCCCGGCGCAACCGGGTTGGTGCTCGCGAGCTCCATCGCCCGACTGCCCCAGGCAATGATCGGCATCGGCATCATCACCATGCTGGTGCAGCAGACCGGCGTTTACTGGCTGGCCGGCGCAGTCGCCGGCACGTTTACCCTGGCCAATGCGCTGCTCGGCCCGCGCATCTCGAAACAGGTTGATCAGTATGGCCAGAGTCGCGTGCTGCCCGTCGTCACGATTTTCAGCATCGTCATGTTGCTGGCGCTGATTGTGGCCGTGCACCTGAGGGCGCCCGCTGCGTTGTTTTTTGTACTGGCGGCACTGGCGGGGACGATGCCGAGCATGCCGTCGATGATCCGCGCACGCTGGACGCAGCTGTTTCGTGGCAAGCCGCAGCTGCACACCGCTTTCTCGCTGGACACAGTCCTCACCGAACTGGCCTACATCATCGGCCCACCCCTGGCGATCGGTTTGAGCGTGAGTTTCTTCGCGGAAGCCGGGCCGCTGGTGGCGGTGGGGCTGCTGGCCGTCGGCGTGACGGCGTTTCTCATGCAGCGTCAGACCGAACCGAAAGTGGTGGCCAGCAACCGGAAAAACAGTGGTTCAACCCTGCTGATTCCCGGCGTTCGCACCATTGTTCTGGCGCTGCTGGCGATGGGGGTTATTGGCGGAGCGATCGATGTTGCCGTTGTGGCCTTCGCCAATGCGCAAGGCTGGCCATCGGCTGCCACCTTCATTCTTGCCGCCTATGCGTTCGGCTCGCTGGTGGCGGGCCTGACCTTCGGCGCGTTGCGGGTTTCGCTGGCGATTGAAAAACAGTTCTTTATCGGGATCCTGGTCACGGCAGTCACCGGCGTATTGCCGGTGTTCTCACCGGACGTTTATGTCCTGTCCGCGATGTTGTTTATCGCCGGCATCTCGTTTGCGCCGACCATGGTTGTAGTCATGAAGCTGGGGACGATCATCATCCCGGCAGCGAGGATGACCGAAGGCCTGACATGGATGACCACCGGAATCAGCATCGGCGTGGCGCTCGGCGGCATGCTGGCGGGGCTGGTAATTGATGCCTGGGGCGCACGGGCAGGGTTCGGCGTTGCGATAGCCGCAGGTCTGATGATGATGGTTGTGGTGTTGATGGGCCTGCGGACGTTGGCGGCCGCATCGGCTGCGCCTGTTGAGCCCGCCGTTTCGGCCTGACCCGCTATGGGGGCACTCAGTTTTCAAGCTGCCGCAATCGCTTGTACAGCGTATTGCGGCTCACCCCCAACCGTCGGGCCAGATGGGAAATATTGCCCCCGGCCAGCTGCAACTCCCGGTTCAAAGCCTCGGCATCGTTCAGGTCGATGCCCAACGGTTCGGCCACTTCCACCGGCTCCATCTCCAGATCGACAAAAAAGTCGTCCGGCAAATGCTCGGGTCGAATCGGTTGTTCCTCGGCCATCGCCAGTGCCACCTGCATCACACTGCTGACCTGACGCAGATTACCCGGCCACGGGTGTCGTTCAAACAAGTCCAGCACCTCGCGACTCAATCCCGCCCACTGCGATGGCTCGCGATGCTGTTCCCACAACCGCTTGAACAGCGCCTGCTTGTCGCTGCGCTCGCGTAGCGGTGGCAATTCCAGGGTCAGACCGCCGATGCGGTAGTACAGATCTTCGCGGAAGCGCCCCAGTTGCACCTGTTCCCTGAGCGAGCGGTTGGTGGCGGAGATGATCCGCAGATCCACCGGAAACAGCTCGCTGCTGCCCACCGGTTGCACGCAGCGTTCCTGCAACACGCGCAACAGGCGAGCCTGAGTCGGCAGCGGCATGTCGCCGATTTCGTCGAGGAACAGCGTGCCCTTGTCGGCCTTGCGGATCAGTCCGATGCTGCCTTTCTGGTTGGCGCCGGTGAACGCACCTTTTTCATAGCCGAACAGCTCGGACTCCACCAGTTCGGCGGGGATCGCCGCGCAGTTGACGGCAATGAACGCCTGTTTGCTGCGGGAGCTGGCCTGGTGCAGGGCCTTGACGAAGACTTCCTTGCCGACCCCGGTTTCCCCGTGAATCAGCAGCGGGATGTCCTTTTCCAGCAGGCGTTCGGCCTGGCGCACGGCTTTTTCCACGCGGCTGTCGCCGAAGTGCAAAGTGCTCAGGCTGATGGCCGTAGGTACGACGACTTTCGGTTCAGCGGTTCTGGTTTCAGCAAAGACCCGGGCTTGAATCGGCGCCTGTTTAGGCCGTTTCAACAAACACTGAAAACGATTGCGCCCGGAAGTCTGCAAGGCAAACGGCAAACCGTCCGGCTGATTGATCAACTCCAGCAACGACACCTTGAACAGGCTTTCAACGCTGACCCGCGACAACCGCACGCCCAACAGATTGTCGGCCCGACGGTTGGCCGACAACACCTGACCGCTCTCATCAAAGATCAGCAGCCCGGCCCACTGGCTGTCGAGGTTGTTCAACCCGGTGTTGAAGGTCAGTTGAAAGTGCTGGCCATGGAACAGGTTGAGGATCAGCCGGTTCTCCACGGTCTGGCTCATCATCTTGACCATGCCGAGGGTGTGCGACGGTGGCAGATAGCTGTCGCTGGACACATCGAGCACGGCGATGACCTTGCGCTCTGCATCGAAAATCGGCGCGGCGGAACCGGTCATGAAGCGATTGGCCTTGAGAAAGTGTTCATCGTGTTCAATGTGCACCGCCTGCTCGCAGGCCAGCGCCGTGCCGATGGCGTTGGTGCCGCTGGCGCGCTCGACCCAACTGGCGCCGGCCTGAAAACCGCGCGCCAGGTTCGGCTCGATAAAGCGCTGGGTGCCCCAGGACGTCAGCACCTGGCCCTGATTGTCGGCCAGCATGATCAGGCAGTTGGAGTTGCTCAGGATGTTCTCGTAATACGGCAGCACTTCCTGGTGAGTGGTCTGCACCAGTGAATGATGGCGGTCGAGCAACTGCGCAATGCTGGCAGCGGGCAACTGATCGAAGGCCGGTGCGCTTTGATGATTGAGACCGAAGGCGCGGCAACGGGACCAGGAGTCCTGGACGATGGCGTCATGGGAAAGCGGCGGGGCAGGTGCGGCCATGATTGGCAGTCTCTGAAGGGTGCTTTGTTGTTTTTGTTATGGCTCGTTCAACGAGCAAAAAGCATCCATAGAGTGTTGTTCACTATTGTTCATTGTCAATCGCCAGACTGTTCAATTGTTCAGTCGCAACTGTTCACTTGTGTTCAGCTACGAACCACGGATTGCGTGGCTTTCAGCGAATTCGACGGCAAATCAACAGCTTGCCGTTTCTGGCACGAATGTCGCTCTACAGGACAGGTCGCTTGACTCCAATAATAAAAAGGCCGAGCCATGTCACTCACCCTGGAGCACGTCAGCCGCACCGTCGAGGGCCAGACCTGGATCGACGATGCGAGCCTGAAATTCGAACCTGGATCCTTCAACGTTTTGCTCGGGCGCACGCTGTCCGGTAAAACCAGTCTGATGCGCCTGATGGCCGGTCTGGACAAGCCCGACAGCGGCCGCATCCTGATGAGCGGCGTCGACGTCACCCAGCGCCCGGTGCGTCTGCGCAACGTGTCGATGGTCTATCAGCAGTTCATCAATTACCCGACCATGACGGTGTTCGAGAACATCGCCTCGCCGCTGCGCCAGGCCGGGATCTCCAACGAACAGATCCAGAGCAAGGTGCAGGAAACCGCGAAGATGCTGCGCATCGAGAAGTTTCTGAAGCGCTATCCGCTGGAACTGTCCGGGGGCCAGCAGCAGCGCACGGCCATGGCCCGGGCGCTGGTCAAGGATGCCGAACTGATTCTGTTCGACGAGCCGCTGGTCAACCTCGACTACAAACTGCGCGAAGAGCTGCGCCAGGAAATGCGCGAGCTGTTCAAGGCGCGCCACACCATCGCCATCTACGCCACCACCGAGCCCAACGAAGCGCTGGCGCTGGGCGGCACCACCACCATTCTTCATGAAGGCCGGGTGATCCAGAGCGGCCCCTCGACCGAGGTCTATCACCAGCCACAAACGGTGCTGGCCGCTGAATTGTTCTCCGAACCGCCGATCAACCTGATGCCGGGGCGCATCGCCGGCAACGAAGTGAGTTTCGCCAACTTCGTGCACTTTCCGTTGAACGTCGACCTGCGGCCGGTGGGCGAGGGCGAGTTCCGCTTTGGCGTGCGCCCGAGCCACATCTCGCTGGTGCCGAGCAACGACGACGACCTGGAACTGGCGGTGACCGTCGAGGTGGCGGAGATCAGCGGTTCCGAAACCTTCCTCCACGTGCGCAACGAGCATTTCCTGCTGGTGCTGCATTTGCCGGGGGTTCACGAATACGACGTCGATGCGCCGATCCGCATCTACATCCCGACCCATAAACTGTTTGTGTTCGATGCGCAGGGCCGTCTGGTGCAGGCACCGGGCCGGCGCGTCGCGAGGGTTGCCTGATGGCCGAAATCCGTTTGCAGCACCTCGCCCACAGCTACAGCAAAACCCCGAGCGGGCCCGAGGATTACGCGATCCGCGAGATGGACCACATCTGGGAGCAGGGCGGCGCCTATGCCTTGCTCGGTCCGTCGGGTTGCGGCAAGTCGACCTTGCTCAACATCATTTCCGGTCTGCTCAGCCCGTCCCAGGGTCATGTGCTGTTCGACGGCAAAGCGGTCAACGATCTGACCCCGGAAAAGCGCAACATCGCGCAGGTTTTCCAGTTCCCGGTGGTCTACGACACCATGACCGTGTTCGACAACCTGGCCTTTCCCTTGCGCAATCAGGGCCTGGCCGAAGCGAAAGTACACAGCAAGGTGCAGGAAATCGCCGAAGTCCTCGACCTGCAGAACTTGTTGAGCAAAAAGGCGCGCAACCTTACTGCCGACGAAAAACAGAAAGTTTCCATGGGCCGTGGCCTGGTGCGCGATGACGTGTCGGCGATCCTCTTCGATGAGCCGCTGACGGTGATCGACCCGCACCTGAAATGGAAACTGCGGCGCAAGCTCAAGCAGATCCACGAGCAATTCAACATCACCATGGTCTACGTCACCCACGATCAGCTGGAGGCTTCGACCTTCGCCGACAAGATCGCGGTGATGTACGGCGGCCAGATCGTCCAGTTCGGTACCCCACGGGAATTGTTCGAGCGGCCGAGCCACACCTTTGTCGGCTACTTCATCGGCAGCCCGGGGATGAACCTGATCGAAGTGCAGCCGCAACCGGGCGGGGTCGGTTTCAACTCGACCCACCTGCCGCTCTCCGACGGCTTGCAACGGCATATCGAACACGGTCAGTGGAAAAATCTGAAGGTCGGCATCCGTCCCGAGTTCATCCATGTGTGGGACGAGCCGTTCGATGACGCGATGCAGGCGCGGGTCGTACACGTCGAGGACCTCGGCACCTACAAGATCATGACCCTGGATCTGGACGGCGCGCCGCTGAAAGTGCGTCTGGCCGAAGACAAACCGGTGCCGCAGGGCACCGCGAACATCAGTTTTCCGGCGCAGTGGCTGATGGTCTATGCCGACGAGTTTCTGCTGGATGCCACCGACAGCGAGGTACAGCCATGAACAAGGTGCAGAACAACAAAGCCTGGTGGCTGGTGTTGCCGGTGTTCCTGCTGGTGGCGTTCAGTGCGGTGATCCCAATGATGACCGTGGTCAACTATTCGGTGCAGGACATCTTCGACCAGTCCAGCCGCTACTTCGTCGGTGCCGACTGGTACAAGCAGGTGCTGCTAGATCCGCGTCTGCACGACTCGTTGCTGCGCCAGTTCATCTACTCGGCGTGTGTGTTGCTGATCGAAATCCCCCTCGGCATCGCCATTGCGCTGACCATGCCGACCAAGGGCCGTTGGTCGTCGGTGGTGCTGATCGTGCTGGCGATTCCGCTGCTGATTCCATGGAACGTGGTCGGCACCATCTGGCAGATTTTCGGCCGCGCCGACATCGGCCTGCTCGGTTCAAGCCTCAACGCCATGGGCATCAGCTACAACTACGCGGCCAACACCATGGACGCCTGGGTCACCGTGCTGGTGATGGACGTCTGGCACTGGACTTCGCTGGTGGCACTGTTGTGTTTCTCCGGGCTGCGGGCGATTCCCGACGTGTATTACCAGGCCGCGCGCATCGACCGGGCCTCGGCCTGGGCCGTGTTCCGCCATATTCAGTTGCCCAAGTTGAAGAGCGTGCTGCTGATCGCGGTGATGCTGCGCTTCATGGACAGCTTCATGATCTACACCGAGCCGTTCGTGCTCACCGGCGGCGGGCCGGGTAACTCGACGACCTTCCTGAGTCAGACCCTGACCCAGATGGCCGTAGGCCAATTCGACCTGGGGCCGGCGGCGGCATTCTCGCTGGTGTACTTCCTGATCATCCTTCTGGTGTCCTGGCTGTTCTACACCGCCATGACCCACAACGATGCCAACCGCTGAGGCCCGGCCATGAGCAAAAGAAAGCTGATCCCCCTGCTGCTCTACATCCTGTTCCTGCTGGTGCCGATCTACTGGCTGCTGAACATGTCGTTCAAGAGCAACACCGAAATCCTCGGCGGACTGACCCTTTTCCCACAGGATTTCACGCTGGCGAACTACAAGGTGATCTTCACCGACCCGAGCTGGTACACCGGCTATATCAATTCGCTGTACTACGTCAGTCTGAACACGATCATTTCTCTGACCGTGGCGCTGCCGGCGGCGTATGCCTTTTCGCGCTACCGCTTTCTCGGTGACAAGCATCTGTTCTTCTGGCTGCTGACCAACCGCATGGCGCCACCGGCGGTGTTCCTGCTGCCGTTCTTTCAGCTGTACTCATCGATCGGCCTGTTCGACACCCATATCGCCGTGGCGCTGGCGCACTGCCTGTTCAACGTGCCGCTGGCGGTGTGGATCCTCGAAGGTTTCATGTCCGGGGTGCCGAAGGAAATCGACGAAACCGCCTACATCGACGGCTACAGTTTTCCCAAGTTCTTCGTGAAGATCTTCATACCGCTGATCGGCTCCGGCATCGGTGTGACGGCGTTTTTCTGCTTCATGTTTTCCTGGGTCGAACTGCTGCTGGCGCGCACGCTGACCTCGGTGAACGCCAAACCGATCGCGGCGGTGATGACGCGCACGGTGTCGGCGTCCGGCATTGACTGGGGCGTACTGGCGGCGGCGGGGGTGTTGACTATCCTCCCCGGCATGCTGGTGATCTGGTTCGTTCGCAACCACGTGGCCAAGGGCTTTGCCCTGGGCCGGGTCTGAGGAACTGATGATGGAATGGATGAGCTGGACCGTCCCGACGGCGGCGTTTTTCATCGTGATCGGGTTGATCCTGGTGGGCATGACCACCTGGGAATTGCGCTCGCCGAGCATCTTGCGGCGAGGGTTTCTGCCGATTGCCACCACCCGTGGCGATCGCTTGTTCATTGGTCTTCTCGGCAGCGCCTACCTGCATCTGCTGGTAATCGGCGTGACCGACTGGAGCATCTGGGTAGCGTCCGCGTTGTCCCTGGTGTGGCTGTTGGCTGTGATGCGTTGGGGCTAGTCGAATCGCTCGGCAATCTTGCTCCGAAAACCTAACAGGAGGTCTCTATGTTCGATAAGAAAAATAAGCTGCGACATAGCATTTCATTGGCAGCCATGCTGGCACTCAGCGGTTTGAGCGCGTCCGCCTGGGCCGACGCCTACGAAGATGCCGCAAAAAAATGGATCGGCAGCGAGTTCAAGCCGTCGACCCTGACGGCCGAGCAGCAACTCGAAGAACTGAAGTGGTTCATCAAGGCGGCCGAGCCGTTTCGCGGGATGGACATCAAGGTCGTCTCGGAAACCCTGACCACCCACGAATATGAATCCAAGGTGCTGGCCAAGGCCTTCAGCGAAATCACCGGCATCAAGCTGACCCACGACCTGCTGCAGGAAGGCGACGTTGTGGAAAAAATGCAGACGGTGATGCAGTCGGACAAGAACATCTACGACGGCTGGGTCAACGACTCGGACCTGATCGGTACGCACTTTCGCTACGGCAAGACCGAATCGATCACCGACCTGATGGCCAACGAAGGCAAGAACTTCACCTCGCCGACCCTCGACATCAAAGACTTCATCGGCATCTCCTTCACCACCGCGCCGGACGGCAAGATCTACCAATTGCCCGACCAGCAGTTCGCCAACCTGTACTGGTTCCGCGCCGACTGGTTCGAACGTGCCGACCTGAAAGCCAAGTTCAAGGAAAAGTACGGCTATGAACTGGGCGTGCCGGTGAACTGGTCCGCCTATGAAGACATCGCCAAGTTCTTCAGCGAAGACGTCAAGGAAATCGACGGCAAACGCATTTACGGGCACATGGACTACGGCAAGAAAGACCCGTCGCTGGGCTGGCGCTTCACCGATGCCTGGTTCTCCATGGCCGGTGGCGGCGACAAGGGCATTCCCAACGGCTTGCCGGTGGACGAGTGGGGGATTCGTGTCGAGGATTGCCACCCGGTCGGCTCCAGCGTGACCCGCGGCGGCGACACCAACGGCCCGGCGGCGGTGTTCGCCACCACCAAATACGTCGACTGGCTGAAAAAGTACGCGCCACCGGAAGCGGCGGGCATGACCTTCTCCGAATCCGGCCCGGTACCCTCCCAGGGCAACATCGCCCAGCAGATCTTCTGGTACACCGCGTTCACCGCCGACATGACCAAACCGGGCCTGCCGGTGGTCAACGCCGACGGCACGCCGAAATGGCGTATGGCACCGTCGCCACGCGGGCCGTACTGGGAGGAAGGGATGAAGCTCGGTTATCAGGACGTGGGCTCCTGGACCTTCATGAAGTCCACGCCTGAGAAACAGAAACTCGCGGCCTGGCTGTACGCGCAGTTCGTGACTTCGAAAACCGTGTCGCTGAAGAAAACCATCGTCGGCCTGACGCCGATTCGTGAGTCGGACATCAACTCGCAAGCGATGACCGACCTGGCGCCGAAACTCGGTGGTCTGGTCGAGTTCTACCGCAGCCCGGCCCGTGTGCAGTGGACCCCGACCGGCACCAACGTGCCGGATTATCCACGCCTGGCACAACTGTGGTGGAGCCACATCGCCGAGGCCGCCAGCGGCGAGAAGACCCCGCAACAGGCCCTCGACGGTCTGGCCAAGGATCAGGACGCGATCATGACCCGTCTGGAACGGTCCAAGGCCCAAGCGGTGTGCGCACCGAAAATGAACCCCGAGCGCGACGCGCAATACTGGTTCGACCAACCGGGCGCACCAAAACCGAAGCTGGCCAACGAGAAGCCGAAGGGCGAAACCGTGAGCTACAACGAACTGCTCAAGTCGTGGGAGGCGGCACGCAAGTAAGCGCTTTTGCGGGACGGAACGGCACCTTCGGGTGCCGTTTTTTTAGCCCTCGATTTCACGTTTCACCGCCCGGCGCACCGCTTTAAGGAGGGCGTTTTCAAAGGCGTTGTGCCCGGCGTGCAGCAGCCGGCAGTGGATGTTCATGCGTTGCCTGAGCCAGCGCACGCTGGCCATGCCATGGGTATCGCGGATGCCCTGGATCAGCAGGGTGTTGTCATCGAGGGTCAGGTCTTCATCCTTTGGCGTGAAGCAGTAGTTCTGCAGGTGGTAATGCAGTTCCAGACGAATCGCGAGCACGGCTTCCTGATCGACGAAACGCTCCAGCGTGTCGGGGCAAATCGTCTGCCCTGTGCGACGTAGAACAGCGTTCAACCATTCGATGGCGGCGCGGTTTTGCTGCGATGGACAGCCTTCGCCAAGGATCCGGTAGATGTCCTTCGCGCGATGGCCTGACGACGCTTGAGGCGATTGCGCCAGCCCGTCATTGAGCGCCTGATCGTAGGCCCGGACATTGTCGGCAAACGGCACGAACACCGAGACCAACGTGGTTTTCAGCAGGTGCTGCGGGTAACGCTGCTGGTACTGAATCGCCAGCCAGCTACCCCATGACACCCCCAGCACGCTGATTTTTTCGAAGCCGAAATGCTGGCGCAGGGCATCGATGTCTTCGACACACTGCCCGGTAGTGTTATCCCGAAGTTCGCCGTAGGGCGTCGAGCGTCCGCAACCTCGTTGATCAAACAGGATGATGTCGAACCGGCCCGTGTCGAAGAACTGCAAATGGTGGCGGCTGATACGCCCGCCGGGACCACCATGGATAAAAAACACCGGTTCGTGTCCCGGAACACCATGCCGTTCCCAATAGAGTTGATGGCCGTCGCCGGTCGGGTAATAACCTCGGCTGTGCAGGGAAAAACTCATGGCGCCGGAACCGTCAGACGATAGAACTGGAACAGTTCGACCTGCCCGGGCCGTGCCGCGACGCTGGATTCAAGTTTCAGGTTGTGGATGGAAGCCAGCCAGGAGACAGGTATCAACACCGGTGTGTGACCGAAAACAAGGATCGTGCCGCCGGGCTTGACGCAGCGGATCAGCGATTCGAATGCGGCCTGGGCATCCCGTCGGGTCAAGACTTCGGCGTTGAGGAACCGCAGGACCAAGACATCGCAGCGAATCCCGGAATCGAAAGCTTCACTCGCCTCCAGCACGTCGAATTCGATGGATGTTCCGCTGTGCCAGCGCCTGGCGTGTTCGATCATCGAGGCCGAACGGTCACTGCCCAGGCACAGACAGTCGGGCAGGGCGCGGGCGAGGTGGGCGATGAACGCGCCGGTCGAACAGGCCGGGTCGTAAATCAGCGCGCCTTTTTCAGTGATGGCCTGGAGCAGCCCGGCGCAGTATTCGCGCAAGTGGTGTTCGTCAGTGTTCAGCCGTTCGGCCAGTGATTCGTTGCATTGCCAGAAGTCTGCCGGGCAGACCGCTTCCCGGCCCGCCTCATCCAGCAGCGGAAAGGGAAACAGGACCTCGCTGTCAGCCTGATGCAAGGCGTGCTCGAAGAACTGCGCTTTGTCTGCGGGTGAGACCGTCCGATAGCCGATCGACAACCCGTCATCACCCCACAATGAGTGGAGGTGCGGGCCAAACAACATGTCGGGTTGGAGCGCACTGCCGGCCTGCCACCGGAAATGCCGGTCACGCTGCAGGAGCTTGCGGCCGACCCAGAGCTCATCGTTCACCCGCAGGAAAAAAACGTGGTGCAGTCCGCTGCCTCGTGGTTCGAGGAAGTGGCCAACCGTGCCGTTCTCGTTGAGGTAAAGGCGCATCGAACGGGCCAGTGTCAGTTCCCGGGTGCAATCGAGTCGTTTCATACGGCTGGCCTCTCCAGCGTACGGCCTCGGGCTTGCGGAATGACGACGTTCCCGCTGGAGACCACGAAGAAGCGTTCCAGTCCGGGGATCACCACGTTGAGCAGGGTGGTGCCGAGCTCGGTTCGCTGCAGGATGGCGGCCCCCAGCGTACGGCCATGAATCCGCAGGTCTTGAGTCAGCAAGTGCAGTTGATTTTCTACCGACAGGTCTTTAGCGGAACCCGGCAGTCTCACCTCGTGTTGAACGCAGCGATGCAGGAGCGTCTGCGGATCGAACTGCGCACAGCGCAGCAGGCGCGGGAAGGGCTGCAGATTGCGCAGCGCATTGCTCAGCGTCTGTCGGTATTCGGGTTCGGCGGCGCTGAGTTGCAATTGCACCAGTTCAGTGAGCGCCCGCCACGCCGCGTGGCGCGGGTCGAGGGAGCTGCCACTGCCGAATACCTGTGGGTGAGCGCCCGGCTTCGTGGTGAGGGCCAGAAAAGTCCGGGTCGTGAACTCGGTGCTGATATCCACCAGCACGATTTCGCCGTCGATCTCCTGTTCGGCATCGGCCCACAGACGACCGAGTTCGTCGCTTTCAGTGAGACGCGCCACCCGCCGCAGTGGTGGATGATTCTCGTAGTAAAAATGGTTGAGCAAAAACAACGACACGGCGTCGCGCTCGATGCATTCGTTGGCGGCGTGCAGCATCGCTTCGTTGTAGGTGGCGCCAATCGCGGTGCCGCTGTTGCTGGCGTAGCGCTGCACGGCGCGGTAGTCCGCCATATCCGGTGACGAGGGCAAACGTGAACCGTTCGGCGAGGTCAGCGCCACCGGATAGGAAAACCGGTCATCCCACGGCGGACAGGCATAGGTCCGGCAGGTGATGCGCACGTTTTGCTGGCAAGTGAGCCTGTGCAGAAGCGAGTCATCGGCAAACACCGGCGTGTCTTTGAAATAGCCTTCCGTCTCGTGGTGAACATCGTAGGTACAGAGCTCATCCGTCCAATAGTGCTCGAGCGCTTCATAGAGCGCGCCCAGGTGCGCCTGATCCGCATAGCCCTTGCCGGAGCCACGGGCATGACGGTTGTCGCTGCCATGCAGACTGGCCTGAGCGGCAACCACTTTGCTGCCGAGGGTGCGGGTGTGTGGTGTGAGGCCCAGGCGTGAAAGTTCGGTGTGAATACGCCGTTCTGCCTGAGCGGCCGTGAGCTCACGCTCGGCCAACGTTGTCTTGTCCATGATTCCCTTCCTGGAAAGCCCGCGAGGGCGCAGGGCCCCCGCGGGTTCTGTCACTCGGCGTTGAGTTCCGCCTGTTCTTCCTCGGTCAGTTGCAGCGCTTCGATCTGCTCTGGCGAGGGTGCTTCCTGCTCTTCCAGTTCATCGATAGGGTTTGCGTTCAAGCTGCCCATGTAGCCCATGATGTTGCTCCTTGGTTGTTGTTTGGGAGTGCTGTTGCAAGCACGAACCGAATCTAAAAGGGCGGTGAGGGCGGGGTCAAAAATGTCCGGACGTTTCCAGCCGCGGGCTTCAGCGGTGTCGAAATACGTACTGATAAAAAGTGAATTGACGCCGGGCGGATGTGTTTCTGGGGGGCAGCACTGCGTGGCAACGGGCGAACCATGCGAAAGGAGTCAGCGGTTTGAGGCGTTCTGTCGTGTGCCCCTGTCGGACGTTTCAGCGCGGGGACGACGCAAATTCGTACTGAAGGATTTACGGAGATGGATGCAGCACTTGTGCGGTGATTTTTCCCATGAGGTTTGAGAAAACACCGCACAAATCGGCTTCACGGTTCAGTGCCGTTCCCGGTGCATCACAGGAAACACCAGACTGAACACCGTCATCGCCCCCGGACGGCTTTGAACCTGCGCGGAGCCCTGATGCAAGGTCATGATCGAATGCACGATGGCCAGCCCCAGCCCGGTACTGCCCTGTGAACGGGTGCGACTGCTGTCGACCCGGTAAAAACGGTCGAACAGATACGGCAGGTGCTGCGCTTCGATGCCTGTGCCGGGATTGCTCACCCGCAGCGACACCTCGTTCGGCGTTTGTTCGATGAACAGCGAAACGGTCTTGCCGGACGGGCAGTGGCGCAGGGCATTGGACAGCAGATTGGAAATCGCTCGCTGAATCATCAGCCGGTCGCCCGATACCTGAGCGCTGCCGATGACCTTCAGATCGATCTGTTTGTCCTGTGCCGTCAGGAAAAACAGATCCGCCACTTTGAACGCCTCTTCCTCCAGCGCAATCGGCTCGAACGAGGTGTGTGCCGCAGGCTGGCTCGCCTGGGCCAGGAACAGCATGTCCGAAACAATCCGCGCGACCCGCTCCAGCTCCTCGGTGCAGGACACCAGAACGTTGGTGTATTCCTCGACCGAGCGCTCTCGCGACAGCGTCACTTGGGCCTTGCCCATCAGGTTGTTGATCGGCGTGCGCAGCTCGTGGGCCAGGTCATCGGAGAACTGCGACAACTGCTGCACGCCGCTGTCCAGTCGATCGAGCATGACGTTGATGCCCTGCGCCAGTTCGCTGAGTTCCTGGGGCATGTTCAGCACCGACAACCGGTGATCGAGATCCTGCGTCGTCACTCGTGCCGCCACTTTGCGGAATTCGCGCAACGGTGCCAGCCCTCGTTGCACCGCCCCCCATGCGGTCAGACCGATGAATACCAGCAGCAATGGCAAAGCCATCAACGTCGAGCGCAAATAAGCACTGAGCAGAGCCTGATCGTGGGCGTTATCCATCGACAGCAGCACCGGTACGTTGCTGCCGTCCTTGAGGCGAATCAGCTTGGAGACGGTGAGAAACTTCGCGCCTTCAGCATCGGCGCTGTCGGTGTGGGTCAACTGATCGGTGGTCGCCCGAACTGCCTTCAGTTCAATCCGTGGATCGGTCAGGCCCGAGCCGGACTTGAGCAGCGGGGTGCGCAGGTTGTTCAGGTCGTAAATGGTCAGGGTCAGGTTGTCATGCCCCATGACCTGATCGAGCAGAATGTGCGGCTTGGCGCTGATCTCGCTGGTGTCGAAGTACAGCGTCAGGCTGTGCTCGACCTGTTCCATCTTCTTTTCCAGGCTGTCGCGCGATAGCGCGTTCAGCTCATGGGTCAGGGCGAAATACGCGAGGATCGCCAGGAACACCACCAGCAATGCACCCAGAATGCTGACCGTCAGACCCAGCCGCAGCGACAGGCTGGCCGGCTTCATTCCCGGGCCTCCAGCACATAGCCGACACCGCGCAGGGTGTGGATCAGTTTGCTGTCGAACGGGTCGTCGATCTTCGCCCGCAGGCGGCGGATCGAGACTTCGACCACGTTGGTGTCGCAGTCGAAATTCATGTCCCACACCAGCGAGATGATCTGGGTGCGGGTCAGCACTTCGCCGGACTGGCGCATCAGCAGATGCAGCAGGGCGAACTCCTTGGTGGTCAGGTCGATGCGCTGCGTGCCACGAAAGGCCCGGTGACGGCCCGGATCAAGTTCCAGATCGGCGACCTTGAGCACCTGCGGCACCGGAATGTTTTCACTGCGCCGCATCAACGTGCGTACCCGCGCCAGCAGTTCCGGGAACTCGAACGGCTTGACCAGATAATCGTCGGCGCCCAGATCCAGACCGCGGATCTTGTCCGCCAGCCGCCCGCGTGCGGTGAGCATCATCACCCGGGTTGAGTGGGTGCGACGCAGTTGTTCCAGCACGCTCCAGCCATCGAGTTCCGGCAGGTTCACATCGAGAATGATCAGGTCATAAACCTGTTGTTGCGCCAGGTGCAAACCGTCAGCGCCATTAACGGCGTGGTCAACGATATAACCACTTTCGGTCAGACCCTGATGCAAGTATTCGGCAGCTTTAAGCTCGTCCTCGACGACAAGGATTCGCATGATGTTTCACCACTTTTAATGAATGGGTATTTAAGTAAGTGAGTCTGGAAGTTGCAGTTTTTGCAGGGGCTTCCTGACGGACTTTGAAACTGAGTGGCGGGCACGGTAAAGGCTGTAGTGGCTACAGAGTCAACGCCTGAGCGCTTTAAATCGGCCGTCCGCGACAGCCTGTCGCAGTGGAATGGCGCATTTTTCACGACTTTCATTTCGGCAAGTGCTGTCCGGCAGATAACTAACGTGCATTTGTTTCTATCTATTGCAATAAAGCCATTCGAACTTCGAATCCTAGAGCAAAACAACTTCGATAAACCGTGGATAACGGATTTGTAATGTTCACGTCACCTTGTCGATAAGTTCAAAACCCTACCGTTGCGCCATCAACGATTCTTGATTGAAGGAAGCCTTCCATTGCCCGGTTTAATTGAACTGACGGCGCGATCACGCCTGAAAAAAACCGCCAGCGGCCTCTTGTTGCTGGCTTGTACCAGCCTTGCCGGCGCATCGACTTTGACGCTGGATCAGGCACTGCAAACCGCGTTCGCCGGCAACCCGGAGCTGGCCGCCGCACAGTGGGAAATCGGCATTGCCGAAGGCGACCGCAAGCAGGCCGGGCTGATCCCCAACCCCGAGGTGTCGTGGGAGGCCGAAGACACCCGGCGCGAATCGCGCACCACCACGGTGATGCTCAGCCAGCCGATCGAGCTGGGCGGCAAGCGTGGCGCGCGGATTGAAGTAGCGAGTCGTGCGCAGGATGCCGCCGGCATCGAGCTGGAGCGCAAGCGCAACGCACTGCGCGCCGACGTGCTTCAAGCGTTCAACGGTGCGCAAACCGCGCAGCAACGTTTGCAACTGGCCCGGCAGTCGCTGCAGCTCGCCGAGCACGGTTTGCGTGTGGCACAGGGGCGGATCGAGGCGGGCAAGTCGTCGCCGGTCGAAGGCACGCGGGCGCAAGTGCAGCTTTCGGAAGTGCGCCTGGAATTGAGCCGCGCCGAGCGCGATCAGGCCAATGCGTACCAGCAGTTGGCACAGGTCATGGGCGCACCGTTGCCGACGTCGACTACGGTGCAGACCGCGACTCAAAGCCTGCCCAGCGTACCGCTGCCCACCCGTTTGCTTGAACGCTTGAATGAGACGGCGGAGCTGCGCCTGGCCAGGTTGCAGATCGACCAGCGCGAGGCGTCGCTGGGGCTGGAAAAGTCCCAGCGGATTCCCGATCTCACCGTCAGCGTCGGCAGCCAATACAGCGAAGCCGAGCGCGAGCGGGTCAACGTGGTGGGGCTGTCGATGCCGATTCCGCTGTTCAACCGCAATCAGGGCAACGTGCTGGCGGCGGCGCGGCGTACCGATCAGGCGCGTGACCTGCGCAACGCCACCGAACTGCGTTTGCGCACGGAAATCCAGACCACGCTGGCGCAATGGCAGACCGCCAACGGCGAAATCCAGGCATTTGACAGGACCATCCTGCCCGCCGCGCAAAGTGCGGTGGACAGCGCCACTCGCGGTTTCGAAATGGGCAAGTTCGGCTTCCTCGACGTACTCGATGCCCAGCGCACATTGATCGCCGCTCGCAGCCAATACATCCAGGCGGTGAGCGAGGCGACCGACGCCCGGGTCCGCATCGAACGCATCTTCGGCGACCTCAGCGCCAACCCTTGAATTTCAACTTTCTGATCACTGCGCGATGGTTTGGCGCAGAGGAGTTTCCATGGACAAAAAACTGATCGTGGTCGCTGCGGCGACGTTGGCGCTGGGCATTGGCATCGGCGTGATGTGGAGCGGCAATGCGTCCATCGATGCGCATGCCGATGAAGCGGCGGAACACGCCGATCACGCTGAAGAAGGCGCCGCCGCTGACGGCGGGCACACCGAAGAAGGGCACATCGAATTGACTGCCGAGCAGATCGCGGCGGCGGGGATTCAACTGGCCGCCGCCCAAGCGCAGAACTTCAGCCTCGGTCTGTCGTTCCCCGGTGAAGTGCGTTTTGACGAAGACCGCACCGCGCATGTGGTGCCGCGCGTGCCGGGCGTGGTCGAGTCGGTGTCGGTCAATCTCGGGCAGTCGGTGAAGAAGGGCCAGTTGCTGGCGGTGATCGCCAGTCAGCAGATTTCCGATCAGCGCAGCGAGCAGGCAGCCGCGCAACGCCGTCTGGCTTTGGCCCGCACGACGTTCGAACGCGAGAAGAAACTGTGGCAGGACAAGATCTCCGCCGAACAGGATTTCCTCCAGGCACGTCAGGCTTTGGAAGAAGCCGAAATCGCCGTGAGCAATGCCCGGCAAAAGATCAGCGTGCTCAGTGGCAGCGTGGTCGCCACCGGTGGCAATCGTTATGAACTGCGCGCGCCTTTTGACGGTGTGGTGGTGGAAAAACACCTGACGCCGGGGGAGGTGGTCGACGAAACCACGGCGGCGTTCACGCTTTCGGATCTGTCCCGAGTGTGGGTTACGTTCGGCGTGTCACCGAAGGACCTGAACAAGGTGCAAGTGGGCAAATCCGTCACCGTCAGCGCGGCGGAATTGAACGCCGAAGTCAGCGGCACCGTGGCTTACGTCGGCAGCCTGCTCGGCGAACAGACCCGCACCGCGACCGTGCGCGTTACCCTGGAAAACCCGCAAGGTTCGTGGCGACCCGGCCTGTTTGTCACCGCGCTGGTCGCCACCGACAGCCGTCAGGCCAAAGTCGCCGTACCGGAAACCGCAGTCCAGACCGTCGAGGACAAACCCACGGTCTTCGTCCGCACAGAAGATGGCTTCAAGGCCCAAGCGGTAGAGCTGAGCAGTCGCGCGGCGGGGCAAGTGGAAGTCACCGCCGGACTGGAGCCTGGCGTGCAAGTCGCGAGCGCCGGCAGCTTCGTCCTCAAATCGGAGCTGGGCAAAGCCTCGGCCGAGCACAGTCATTAATCGCGGAAGACTCCCATGTTCGAACGCCTGATCCAGTTTGCCATCGAGCAGCGCATCATCGTGCTGCTCGCCGTTCTGCTCATGGCCGGCCTCGGCATCGCCAGTTATCAGAAACTGCCGATCGACGCCGTGCCCGATATCACCAACGTCCAGGTACAGATCAACACTGGTGCGGCCGGGTTCTCGCCGCTGGAAACCGAGCAGCGCATCACCTTTCCGATTGAAACCGCGATGGCCGGCCTGCCGGCGCTGGAGCAGACGCGCTCGCTGTCGCGCTCGGGTTTGTCCCAGGTCACGGTGATCTTCAAGGACGGTACTGACCTGTTCTTTGCCCGGCAATTGGTCAACGAACGATTGCAGTCGGCCAAGGAGCAATTGCCTGAGGGCGTGGAAGCGGTGATGGGGCCGATTTCCACCGGTCTCGGCGAGATCTTCTTATGGACGGTCGAGACCAAGGAAGGCGCGCTGAAAGATGACGGCACGCCCTACACGCCGACCGACTTGCGGGTGATCCAGGACTGGATCATCAAGCCGCAACTGCGCAACGTCCCCGGCGTGGCCGAGATCAACACCATCGGCGGTTTTGCCAAGGAGTACCAGATTGCGCCCGACCCGAAAAAACTCGCGGCCTACAAACTGACCCTCACCGATCTGGTGACGGCGCTGGAGCGCAACAACGCCAACGTCGGCGCCGGGTACATCGAGCGCAGCGGCGAGCAATTGCTGATTCGCGCGCCGGGCCAGGTGGCGAGCACCGAGGACATCGCCAACATCGTCATGGCCAACGTCGACGGCACGCCGATCCGGATCAAGAACGTCGCCACCGTGGACATCGGCCGCGAACTGCGCAGCGGCGCCGCCACGGAAAATGGCCGCGAAGTGGTGCTCGGCACGGTGTTCATGTTGATCGGTGAAAACAGTCGCACGGTTTCCCAGGCCGTCGCCGCGAAGCTCGAACAGATCAACAAATCGTTGCCCGCCGGCGTGATCGCGGTGCCGGTGTACGACCGCACGCATCTGGTCGACAAGGCCATCGCCACGGTGAAGAAGAACCTCGTCGAGGGCGCGATTCTGGTGATCGCTATCCTGTTTCTGTTCCTCGGCAACATCCGCGCTGCGCTGATCACGGCGATGGTTATTCCGCTGTCGATGCTGTTCACCTTCACCGGCATGTTCAGCAACAAGGTCAGCGCCAACCTGATGAGCCTCGGCGCGCTGGACTTCGGGATCATTGTCGACGGCGCGGTGGTAATCGTTGAAAACACCCTGCGCCGACTGGCCCATGCGCAGCAGCGTCACGGGCGTCTGCTGACGCGATCCGAGCGTTTCCATGAAGTGTTTGCGGCAGCGAAAGAGGCGCGGCGACCGCTGATTTTCGGCCAGTTGATCATTATGGTCGTGTATCTGCCGATCTTCGCTCTGAGCGGCGTGGAAGGAAAAATGTTCCACCCGATGGCGTTTACCGTGGTGATTGCGTTGCTCGGTGCGATGCTCTTGTCCGTGACCTTTGTGCCGGCGGCGATTGCGCTGTTCGTGACCGGCAAGGTCAAGGAAGAAGAGGGCGTGGTGATGCGTGGTGCACGTCGCGTGTATGCACCGGTGCTGGCCTGGGTGATGTCGCATCGTGCTGTTGCCGTGGGTGCGGCGCTGGGCGTGATCGTCCTCAGTGGCGTGGTCACCAGCCGCATGGGCAGCGAGTTTGTGCCGAGTCTCAGCGAAGGCGATTTTGCCTTGCAGGCGTTGCGCGTGCCGGGCACCAGCCTGACGCAATCGGTGGATATGCAGCAGCGGCTGGAAACGTTGATCCTCAATAAAGTGCCGGAAGTCGAGCGCGTGTTCGCCCGCACCGGTACTGCGGAAATCGCCTCTGACCCGATGCCGCCGAACATCTCCGACAGCTACGTGATGCTCAAGCCCAAAGAGCAATGGCCTGACCCGGGCAAGTCCCGCGAAACCCTGATGGCCGAACTGCAACAGGCCGCGGCGACGCTGCCGGGCAGCAACTATGAACTGTCGCAGCCGATCCAGTTGCGCTTCAACGAACTGATCTCCGGCGTGCGCAGCGACGTGGCGGTCAAGGTGTTTGGTGATGACATGGACGTACTCAACGCCACGGCGGCGAAGATTGCCGCCGCGATGCAGAAGGTCAACGGCGCGTCCGAGGTCAAGGTCGAGCAAACCACCGGTCTGCCGGTGCTGACCATCAACATTGATCGTGACAAGGCGGCGCGTTACGGGCTCAACGTTGGCGATGTGCAGGACACCATTGCGGTGGCCGTCGGTGGGCAAAAGGCCGGGACGCTGTATGAAGGCGACCGTCGATTCGACATGGTGGTGCGCTTGTCCGACGCCATGCGCAAGGACATCGACGGGTTGTCGGCGCTGCTGATTCCGGTGCCGGCGGCGGGTGGTGATGCTTCCAGTCAGATCGGTTTCATTGCGCTGAAGGACGTTGCCAGCCTCGATCTGGTGCTGGGGCCGAATCAGGTCAGCCGCGAGAACGGCAAGCGCCTGGTGATCGTCAGCGCCAACGTGCGTGGGCGTGACATCGGTTCTTTCGTCGCCGAGGCGGGCGAAGTGATCGAGCGCGACGTGCAGGTGCCGGCGGGTTACTGGACCACCTGGGGCGGTCAGTTCGAGCAACTGCAATCGGCGGCCAAGCGCTTGCAGATCGTGGTGCCGGTGGCGTTGCTGCTGGTGTTCGGGTTGCTGTTCATGATGTTCAACAACCTCAAGGACGGCTTGCTGGTGTTCACCGGGATTCCGTTTGCGCTGACCGGCGGGGTCATGGCGTTGTGGCTTCGGGACATTCCGCTGTCGATCTCGGCGGGCGTCGGGTTTATCGCGCTGTCCGGCGTGGCGGTGCTCAACGGGCTGGTGATGATCGCGTTCATTCGCAACTTGCGGGAGGAAGGCCGGTCGTTGTCCGAAGCGATCCATGAAGGCGCGCTGACGCGATTGCGCCCGGTGTTGATGACGGCGCTGGTGGCGTCTTTAGGCTTCATTCCGATGGCTCTTGCGACCGGCACCGGGGCCGAGGTGCAGCGACCGCTGGCGACGGTGGTGATTGGCGGGATCCTGTCCTCGACCATTCTCACGCTGCTGATCCTGCCAGCGCTGTACCAGTTGGCGCATCGCCGGGACGAGGAATCCCCCACGGCTGCCTAGTCACTTTTTACCTCAACAACAGGCCCGCCATTGCGGGCCTTTCTACATGACGAATATGTAATTTCGGCGCCACCGTCACGAAAGGTTCGGATTGTTACCTTGATCCCGTCAGTGACTTGAATGAGGAATCAACGATGAAACTTGCACAGATTGGCGCGTTTGCCGTGGCTCTGATGATGTCTTCGCTGGTGTTGGCCGAAGGTGGCGGGGATCGCACCTTCGACCGAATGATGACCGCCAACGACCGTTCCATGGAGCTATATGTCGCCAGGGAAAAGGCCCGCGACCCGGTTGTCGTCAATGAGAAGAAAGACGACACCACCAAGGACCTTTAAAAACGCCGCGCTGGAACAAGCCTGTCGTCCGAATTCCGATGCCGGGCTTTTTTGGAGGAATTGAACATGAAGTGGATCAAGTGGATGACCTTCGCCGGCGCCATGGCGATGTCTGTGAATGTGCTGGCCGAAGGCGGTGGTGATCGAACCTTCGAGCGAGCGTTCAGCGCCAACGCCAAGGCCATGGAGCAATACGCGGCCGAACGGGGCAAGGCGGCGCCCGTGGTGAAGGATTACGAATACGGAATGAAGCTTGATGTGGTGAAAATCGTCAGCGTTGTGAAGCCCCAGCCCGCTTGCGCCGTCGTCCCCACTGCGATGACCTATGAGGATTCGAACGGGCAGCTCAATACGCTCAAGTACCGCGTGGCGGGTGCCTGCCGAAACAGCGGCAGCTGATGCTGCGCACTTTCACGGTGTGCACCCGGCCATTGTGGTCATGCGCGGAAGACCCTGGCGTCTGCCGCGCTTTTGCGTTTGCGGGTTATTTGACTGGCAATGGCTCAGCAGTCGCGCCGGCAGTTACCGCAGGCGCTTCATGGCTCAGTTTGCGGCGGGCAATCTCTGCTCCACGCTGGCGCAGGGGCGTTTCGATAAAGCGGTAATTGAGCTCGCTCAGCACTACCAGCAGAACCAGAGACGTCGCTAACAGCTCAAGGGTAAAACGCCCGTCCAGGGGCACGCCCTGACTGGCGGCCACACGGGTCCAGATCTCTGTACTCAGGTGATTGGTGAAGACGTGAATCACGTAGAGTCCATAGGATCGCGAGCCGGCCCACTGCATGAAACCGCGCATGAAGGCCGGGCAGTAGATGTAACCCTTCTCGTAACTCGCCAGCCAGACAATCAGCACCGCGACGAGCGCGACCATGCCGACGGCAATCGGCATGGCTATCAGTTGTATGGCGACAGCACCCAGCATGTAGAGCAGAAACAGCGTGCAGAACATGGATCTGGTCGAACTCTGCCCCAGCTCACGCGGTTCGATCTGCCGATAGAGGCGGGTTCGGGTAAACAGGCACAGGAGAATTCCCCAGAGCATTGCGTCCAGGCGGAAGTACGTGAGGATGCTCATGGGGTGGCCGAAAGGATTTCGATCCACACCAAACTGCAAGGCAATGAGCGCGAACAGGACGATGACGCGCCAGCGTGGCGACGTTATGAACAGCAGAAAAAACGGAAAGACGAAGTAGAACTGCTCCTCCAGCGCCAGGCTCCAGTATTGGGGGCTGGAACCCAGCAGTGATTGGTAATGAGCGATGTTGCCAGTGAATGTTGCTACGGCAGTGAAACTGCGCAGATTGTCGTACCACGAGCCGAAGGCGTTCGACTGGTTGAACACAATGGAAAACAACAGCGGGAGGAGAATCCAGAGCCACGCAGTGGGCAACAGCCGGTAGGCGCGCCGTAGCCAGAAACAAGCGGCGGCCCGCCCCGGCTGGCCTTGCGCGCGGTGTTTGTCGAAATAGTCCAGATAGGCCTTGCTCACCACGAAACCGGAAATGCAGAAGAACAGATCGACCCCGGTCCAGGGCATGAAGACAGAAAAGATCCTCAGCAGCGTATCGGCGTGAAACGGCAGCATCATGTTGACGTGGCTCAAGAGGGTCATGGCGACGGCCGCGCCTCTCAAGTATTCGATTTCCAGGTTTTTACGCGCGCTCATCGATCCCTCGTTGTTCTTGTTTTTCAGCGCTGGCGAAGATGGCAGGTGACCGCTTGTCCGGTCAAGAAATCGATCTGTTATTTGCGGAACAAAAAAAAGCGCCCTGAAGGACGCCAAAGGATTCACCTCTTACCAAAGGAGCAAGGAGCTTCTAAAGGTGAATGGGCATTGCTCGTGAAACTCAGAGAATCGCCAGCGGGTATTCGACGATCACTCGTACCTCATCCAGGTCCGACTCAAATGCCGTGGCCCTGGTCGTGGCCTGGCGCAGGCGCAGCGACAGGTCTTTCATCGAACCGCTCTGCACCACGTATTTGACTTCGACGTCACGCTCCCAGCGCTTCTGGTCGGTCAGTGGATTGCCGTCGGCATCGCGGCGCATGTACACGGCGTTGGCGTTGGAGTAATCGGCGTCGGTGCCGCGTGCATAACGGGTCATGAACGACAGGCCGGGCACGCCGTAGGGGGTCATGTCGAGGTCGTAGCGCACCATCCACGAACGCTCTTTCGGCGAGTTGAAGTCGCTGTACTGGATCGAGTTGTCGAGGAAGATCGAGTCGGACTGGCGCAGGTAGTCGAAGTCGTCGTTGCCGTTGTTGCGCTGGTGGGAAAGGGCGACGGAATGCGCGCCGAATTTCACGCCGACGCGGCCGCTCCAGATGTTGTTGTCGAACTCGCCGAGCAATTGTTTGCCCTCGTCGACCGCCTTGTAGTAATTCAGGCCGCCAAACAGCGACAGGTCATCCGACAGCGGATACGTCCAGGCGGTGCCGGCGTAGTACTGGTTCCAGGCATCTTTGAGGCGGCTGGAGTACAGGCTGAAACTCAGGTTTTTGTTCAGCGCGTAATCGCCGCCGCCGTAAGCGATCCACGGCGAGTTGACCGGGCCGGCATAGAAGGTCGCGAAGTTCTCGCGCAGGTCGCTGGACACCGGTTGACTCATCGCATGCAACCGGCCGCCCTGGATCGACAGGCCTTCGACGCTGTTGTTGGTCGCGGTCACACCGCGAAAGCTTTCCGGCAGCAATCGCGAATCACCTGCCGCGACCACCGGGTTGGCCGGGAACACATCACCGACTTTCACCACCGTATCGAAGGCCCGCACTTTGGCGGCGCCGCCGACCTTGGTGTATTCGTCCCGTGCTTCACCGTCGCTGTTGACCGGCAACACATCGAACGAACTGCGGCCACCGTTGCGGCCGTCGCCGGTGTCGAGCTTCAGGCCGATCATCGCAAATGCATCCACCCCGACCCCGACGGTGCCCTGGGTGAAACCGGATTCGAACTTGCCGATGATGCCGTGGGCCCAGGCTTCGGAGTATCCATTGCCGGTAGGGCTGGACTGACCGTTGCGGTGATCACGGTTGAAGTAAAGGTTACGGTTGAGCACCGTCAGGCTGCTGCCTTCGATAAACCCTTCGGGTTTTTCTTCTGCAAACACCGAGGACGGTCCGGCGCCGACGACCACTGCCAGAGCGGCCATCGATATTTTTGTGTTGTTAACCATCAATCACTCCTTGGGTTCGGCAGAACGGGAACGAGCTTCGGCGTGGGTTTTATTGTTCGACGGACAAGGGGCCCGCCGGCATGGTCGCCGGGTGACATCGTTGCAGGCTGCAGATAACGCGGAGGTGATTGGGGAATTACAATTTTGTCAGGTGGGGCGGGCGAAACTCACACACAGGGTGGGTCTGATCGTTCCATGTATGCAAATGTTCGTTTCTACCGTTCGAAGCTATCCAGCACGTCTTCTGGCAGAGAGGTATCGATGTCATTGGGAAGTGTGAGTTGGCCCTTCATGGTTCCGATCCGTTGGGCGCGCGTTTTTTTCAAGGTGACTTTGTCTTTGCGTTCTTCGGCTAACGCCTTTAGGCCGTCCATCAACTCTGAAAAAATATCTCGCTTCATGGTTTCTGGATCTCCACTTGATGGGTGACTTTCGAATTTAACGGCATAGGCCAACTGCGTGATGTCAGCCGTTGCTCATCGTTTTGAAGGCAAATTCCTAAAAAGGGGAGGGCGTTGAAAATCAAAATCCCACAAAAACAAAAACGGCACCCGAAGGTGCCGTTTCTGTTTCTAGCCAACTATCGCTGAGCGATCAGCCCGCCAGGCCCGATTGCTGAACCAGGGTCAGCAGCGGTTGTGGGTAGACGCCGAGGAAGAACGCAACCACAGCGATCGCCAGCAGCATCACGCCGCCTGCTTTCTGTTCCCAGTGCAGTTGGGCGTCGTGGCGGCGCAGGTTCGGTTCGATCAGGTACAGGGTGACCATCACGCGCAGGTAGTAGAACACGCCGATGGCGCTGCCCAGTACCAAGGAACCTACCAGCCACCATTGGTGCGACTCGACACCGGTAGCGATGATGTAGAACTTGCCGATGAAGCCAGCGGTCAGCGGGATACCGGCCAGGGACAGCATCATCACGGTCAGTACGGCGGTCAGGTACGGACGGCGCCAGAACAGGCCGCGGTATTCGTACAGCGCGTCTGCGTCACGGCCGTTGTACGGCGAGGACATCAGGGTGATCACGCCGAAGGCGCCGAGGCTGGTGATCACGTAGGTGACCAGGTACACGCCGATGGCTTCCACCGCCAGACCCTTGCTCGCCACCAGTGCGATCAGCAGGTAGCCGAAGTGCGCGATGGAGGAGTAACCGAGCAGACGCTTGAGGTTGCTCTGGGTCAGGGCCAGCAGGTTACCGAACAGGATCGAAGCGATGGCGATGATGGTCAGCACGTTGCTCAGTACGCCACTGCTTGCGGCAGGGGAGATCTGGAACAGACGAACCATGACCGCGAACACAGCCACTTTCGACGCGGTGGCGAGGAACGCGGCCACCGGTGCCGGAGCACCTTCGTACACGTCCGGCGTCCACAAGTGGAACGGTACCAGCGACAGCTTGAACGCCAG
This sequence comes from Pseudomonas sp. GW456-12-10-14-LB2, assembly GCF_002884345.1. Classification (NCBI taxonomy): domain Bacteria; kingdom Pseudomonadati; phylum Pseudomonadota; class Gammaproteobacteria; order Pseudomonadales; family Pseudomonadaceae; genus Pseudomonas; species Pseudomonas sp. GW456-12-10-14-LB2. Next base: position 30,839 of record NZ_POHV01000006.1, on the reverse strand, counting down.
ACCGATCAGCATCATGCCCAGGCCCAGTTGTGCCAGCGAGCTTGGCAAGCCGGTCGCGGCCAGGGCCTGACCGATACCGACGAAGCTCAGCGAACCCGAGTCTGCGTACAGCAGCGCCATACCGAACAGCAGGAACGCGGAACCGGCGGCCGACAGCACCATGTACTTGATGCCGGCTTCCAGCGAACGCTTGTTGAAGAAGGCGTAGGCCACCAGACCGTAGACCGGCACCGACAGCAGTTCCAGACCGATGAACAGGCCGGCCAGGTGCTGCGCGCTGACCAGAACCAGGCCACCGGCGGCGGCCATCAGGATCAGCAGGTACAGTTCTTCACGGTTGCCCGGGTAACCCGAACCGCCATCGCCGAGGTAGGCGTGGGCGAGGGTGACGCAAGCGAGGGTGGCGACCAGGATCAGCGCCATGTACAGGCAGGCAAAGGTGTCGATCTGCAGCAATGGGGTCACGGCCAGAGGCGCGACTTTCAGGGCCGGCAGGATCGACAGCAAGGCCAGGTTCAGACCTGCCACCGAAATCAGGAAGGTCTGCGAGTGGTTGCGGCGCCAGGCGATTGCCAGCATCACCACGATAATGGTGAGGCTGGTGATCAACAGTGGCGCAAGCGCAATAAAGTGTTGAATCGTGAATTCCATAGCGCTCTTACCGGGCCGAAGCGAGTTGAGTGAAGGCGGTGCCGAGCCACTGCTGCACGCCATGCATCGTGGCGGCAGAAGTGTCGAGGAACGGTTGCGGGTAGACGCCGAGGTAAATCAGCAGTACCGCAAGGCCCAGCACCATGATCAGTTCGCGACCGTCCATGCCGTGCAGGATCGAATCCGATTTGGACGGACCAAAGTAAGCGCGGTGGATCATGATCAGCGAGTAGACCGAACCGAACACCAGACCGGAGGTGGCAATCGCGGTGATCCATGGAGCACTGGCGAACGTACCGATCAGGATCAGGAACTCGCCGACGAAGTTACCGGTACCCGGCAGACCCAGAGAGGCGGCTGCGAAGAACAGGCTGATCGCCGGCAGGTAAGCGATACGCGACCACAGACCGCCCATCTCACGCATGTCACGAGTATGCAGACGCTCGTACAGCTGACCGCTGAGGATAAACAGTGCCGCCGCCGACAGACCGTGCGCCAGCATCTGGATCACGGCACCTTGCAGCGCCAGTTGGCTGCCGGAGTAGATGCCGATCAGTACGAAGCCCATGTGGGAAACGGACGAGAAGGCGATCAGACGCTTGATGTCGGTTTGCGCGAAAGCGAGGAACGCACCGTAGAAGATCCCGATCAGACCGAGGGTCATGGCGATCGGCGCGAATTCGGCCGAGGCGTTCGGGAACAGCGGCAGGGCGAAACGCAGCAGACCGTAGGCCGCGGTTTTCAGCAAGATACCGGCGAGGTCGACGGAACCTGCAGTCGGCGCCTGGGCGTGAGCGTCAGGCAGCCAGGAGTGAAACGGAACCACTGGCAGCTTGACCGCGAAGGCGATGAAGAAGCCGAGCATCAGAATGTACTCGGTGGTCATCGACATCTTGGTCTTCAACAGATCGGCGTAGTTGAAGGTGATCACGCCGGTGCTGTTGTAGTTGACCAGGACCAGACCGAGGATCGCCACCAGCATGATCAGGCCGGAAGCCTGAGTGAAGATGAAGAACTTGGTCGCGGCGTAGATACGGGTTTTCTTGCCGTCCGAAGAACTGTGACCCCAGAGCGCGATGAGGAAGTACATCGGCACCAGCATCATTTCCCAGAAGAAGAAGAACATGAACAGGTCGAGGGCCAGGAACACGCCGACAACGCCGCCCAGGATCCACATCAGGTTCAGGTGGAAGAAGCCAACGTGACGTTGAATCTCTTTCCACGAGCAGAGTACCGACAGGATACCCAGCAGACCGGTCAGCAGGATCATCAGCAGCGACAGGCCGTCGAGGGCCAGGTGCACGTTGATGCCGAAGCGCTGGATCCAGACGTGCTTGAACTCAAGCGCCCAGGTCGGATCGGCGCCAGGCGCCGGAGCAAATGAATAGTCACCGTGGGCCCACAGCCAGAGGCCGAGGGCGAGTTCCAGGGTCATGGTCAACAGCGCAATCCAGCGGGGGAGGGTGGCGCCGAAGCGCTCACCCAGCCAGCACAGCAGGCCGCCGATGAAGGGGATCAGGATTAGCCAAGGCAGAATCATGACGGGCTCGTTTCCTTTCGCAAATTCGCAAGGTTCATATCAGACCGCTACCAGCACGACAGCGCCGATGACCAACACGGCACCAGCAGCCATCGAAGCAGCGTACCAACGCAGTTGACCGGTTTCGGTACGGCTCAGGGCGGTGTGACCACCCTTGGCCATGCGCGGGATCAGACCGATGGTCTGGTCGAGCGGGTCTTTGCGCAGCATGTGGCTGATCGCAAGGTACGGCTTCACGAACAGTTTGTCGTAGATCCAGTCGAAGCCCCAGGCAGCGAACCACCAGGCCGAAAGGAGACGGCCGATGCCGCTGTTGGCAATCGCGGTCACGAAGCGACGCTTGCCGAGGAACAGCAGGGCCGCCAGCAGGATACCGGCCAGGGCGATGGCGCCCGAAGCGATTTCCAGACTGTGCTTGGCTTCGCCACCGGCATGGCCAACGCTCTCGGGCAGTACGCCGTGCAGCGGTGGAACGATCATGGCGCCGACGAAGGTCGACAGTACGATCAGCACCGACAGCGGCAGCCAGTGAGCGATGCCGTGACCGGCGTGGGCTTCGGTCTTGGCTTCACCGTGGAACGCGATGAAGATCAGGCGGAAGGTGTACAGCGACGTCATGAATGCGCCGACCAGACCTGCGTAAAGCAGACCGTGGTTGCCGCTGGCGAACGCTTCCCAGAGGATTTCGTCCTTGGAGTAGAAACCTGCGGTCACCAGCGGCAGGGCGGCCAGAGCGGCACCACCGACGATGAAGCTGGCGTAGGCCAGCGGCAGTTTCTTCCACAGGCCGCCCATCTTGAAGATGTTCTGCTCGTGGTGGCAGGCAACGATCACCGCACCGGAAGCAAGGAACAGCAGGGCCTTGAAGAAGGCGTGGGTCATCAGGTGGAAGATCGCGCCTTCCCAGGCGCCAACGCCCAGCGCCAGGAACATGTAGCCGATCTGGCTCATGGTCGAGTAGGCGAGGATACGTTTGATGTCGGTTTGCACCAGTGCTGCAAAACCGGCCAGTACCAGGGTCACACCACCAACGATGCCGACCAGGTGCAGGATGTCCGGCGCCAGGGCGAACAGACCGTGGGTACGGGCGATCAGGTAGACACCGGCAGTCACCATGGTTGCGGCGTGGATCAGTGCCGAAACCGGGGTAGGGCCGGCCATCGCGTCCGCCAGCCAGGTCTGCAGCGGCAGTTGAGCCGATTTACCGACCGCACCGCCCAGGAGCATCAGGGTCGCCAGCACGATCCAGAAATCGCCGACCTTGAAGTGCTCAGGCGCCTTCACCAGCAGTTCCTGGACGTTCAGCGTGCCCAGTTGCTGGAACAGGATGAACAGGCCGATCGCCATGAACACGTCGCCGATACGGGTGACGATGAAGGCTTTGAGTGCGGCGTTACCGTTGTTGCGGTTGCTGTAGTAGAAGCCGATCAACAGGTACGAGCACAGGCCCACGCCTTCCCAACCGAAGTAGATGAACAGCAGGTTATCGCCCAGGATCAGGAACAGCATGCTGGCGATAAACAGGTTGGTGTACGAGAAGAAGCGCGAGTAACCGTCTTCGCCACGCATGTACCACGATGCAAACAGGTGGATCAGGAAGCCGACACCAACGACCACACCGAGCATGGTCACGGACAGACCATCCAGGTACAGCGCGAAGTCAGGCTGGAAACCTTCCACCGACATCCAGCGCCACAGCACCTGGGTGTAGACGCCACCTTCCGGTGGCGCGACGTTGAATTGCCAGATCACGTAGGCCGCGACGATGGCAGACAGGCCGATGGAGCCGACACCGATCAGCGCCGACAGGTTTTCCGAGAAGCGGCCGCGCGAGAACGACAGCAACAGGAACCCGATCAGAGGGAATACGAAAGTCAGAAAGAGTAGGTTCATCCGCGCATCTCACTGGCAGCGTCGATATCGAGCGTGTGGAAGCGGCGATACAGTTGCAGCAGGATCGCCAGGCCAATACTGGCTTCGGCGGCTGCAAGGCTGATCACCAGGATGAACATGATCTGTCCATCCGGTTGCGCCCAGCGGGCGCCCGCAACGATGAAGGCCAGTGCAGAGGCGTTCATCATCACTTCCAGACTCATCAACACGAACAAAATGTTGCGGCGGACCATCAGGCCGACCAGACCAAGGCAGAACAGGATGCCGGCGACGGCCAATCCATGTTCGAGAGGGATAGCAGGCATGTCTTACTCCTTCGCCTCGTTACGGCCCAAATGGAACGCCGTGACGGCTGCAGCGAGCAGCAGCATCGAGGCGAGTTCGACCACCAGCAGATACGGACCGAACAGGCTGATGCCCACGGCTTTTGCATCGACGGTGGTGTGGCCGATGGCCTGACCGCTCTGGTGAGCGAACAGCACATACAGCAGCTCGGCCAGCAGCAGGGCGGCGAGAATCACCGGCCCCGCCCAGATCCCGGGCTTGAGCCAGGTGCGTTCCTGCTGAACCGAGGCGGGACCGAGGTTCAGCATCATCACCACGAACACGAACAGCACCATGATGGCGCCAGCGTAGGCGATCACTTCCAGCACGCCGGCGAACGGAGCGCCGAGTGCGAAGAAGGTCATGGCCACGGCGATCAACGAAATGATCAGGTAGAGCAGGGCGTGCACAGGATTGGTGTTGGTGACCACACGCAGTGTGGACACAACAGCGATACCCGATGCGAAATAGAAAGCGAATTCCATCGTTCTTCCTTAAGGCAGCAAGCTCTTCACGTTGATCGGCTCGGCTTCGTTTTGTGCGGCGCCTTTCGGCTTGCCCGCAACGGCCATACCTGCAACACGATAGAAGTTGTAATCAGGGTTTTTGCCGGGGCCGGAGATCAGCAGATCTTCTTTCTCGTACACCAGGTCCTGACGTTTGAACTCGGCCATCTCGAAATCCGGGGTCAGCTGGATCGCGGTGGTCGGGCAGGCTTCCTCGCAGAGACCGCAGAAAATGCAGCGCGAGAAGTTGATACGGAAGAAGTCCGGGTACCAGCGACCGTCTTCGGTTTCAGCTTTCTGCAGCGAGATGCAACCCACCGGGCAGGCCACGGCGCACAGGTTGCAGGCTACGCAGCGTTCTTCGCCGTCGGGGTCGCGGGTCAGGACGATGCGACCACGGTAGCGTGGTGGCAGGTAGACCGGCTCTTCCGGGTATTGCAGGGTGTCGCGCTTACGAAAGCCATGGCCGAAGACCATGACCAGGCTGCGCAACTGGGTACCGGTACCCTTAACGATGTCGCCAATATATTTGAACATGGGTCAAATCCTCACTGAACCGCAACCGCAGGCGTGTTCCACAACACGATTGCAGCGGTCACCAGCAAATTGATCAGGGTCAGTGGCAGGCAGAATTTCCAGCTGAAATCCATCACCTGGTCATAACGCGGACGCGGGATGGAAGCGCGCAGCAGGATGAACAGCATGATGAAGAACGCGGTCTTCAGTGCGAACCAGACGAAGGACAGTTGCGGCAGGATGCCGAACGGACCGTGCCAGCCACCGAAGAACAGGGTGACCAGCAGCGCCGAGATCAGGATGATGCCGATGTATTCACCGACGAAGAACATGCCCCATTTCATACCGGCGTATTCAATGTGGTAACCGTCGGCCAGTTCCTGTTCCGCTTCCGGCTGGTCGAACGGGTGACGGTGAGTCACGGCCACGCCAGCGATGAAGAAGGTACAGAAGCCGAAGAACTGCGGAATGATGAACCACAGGTTCTGCGCCTGGTACTCGACGATGTCGCGCATGTTGAACGAGCCGACCTGCACCACGATGCCCATCAGGGCCAGGCCCATGAACACTTCGTAGGACACGGTCTGCGCCGAGGCACGCAAGCTGCCGAGAAGGGCGAACTTGTTGTTACTCGACCAGCCGGCGAACAGCACCGCGTAGACCGACAGACCGGCCATGGCGAAGAAGAACAGCAGGCCGATGTTCAGATCCGCCACGCCCCAGGTCGGGGTGATCGGGATGATCGCGAAAGCGATCAGCAGGGCGGACATGGCCACGACCGGTGCCAGGGTGAAGATCACCTTGTCGGCAAACGGCGGGGTCCAGTCTTCCTTGAAGAACATCTTCAGCATGTCGGCCGCGATCTGGAACATGCCGAACGGGCCAACGCGGTTCGGACCGTAACGGTCCTGCCACCAGCCCAGCAGGCGACGCTCGACAAAGCTGAGCAACGCGCCTGCGACCACCACGGCCAGCAGGATCACGATGGCCTTGATGACCGTCAGGATCACATCGATCACTTCAGGGGTGAACCAGGTCATTGCGCTGCCTCCTGCAGACCATCAACGGTTTGGCCGAAAATCGCCGGCGGAATGCCTGCCAGACCGGCCGGCAGTGCAACCAGGCCAGCGCCCAGCTCTTCATTGATGCGCAGCGGCAGACGCAGGGTCTGGCCGGCAACATTGAGGCTCAGCAATGCGCCGTCGTTGACGCCCAGACGGTCCGCTTCGGACTTGGCCAGTGCTACGTAGGCGGCCGGGATGCGTTCCTGGACCGGAGCGGCTTTCGACGAGTTCTCGTCGCTGCCGAACAGGTGGTAGAACGGCACGGCTTGCCAGGTGCCTTGGGCCGGGTTGAACGCGCGCGGAACACTGGCGAACCAGTTCAGCGAATCACCGGTGCTCTCGATCAGGCGGGTGCCCGGATCGCCAGCGCGCAGGTGACCACCGACTTCGTCCTGGAACTTGTTCCAGGCTTGCGGCGAGTTCCAGCCCGGCGACCAGGCGAACGGCACTTGCTGACGCGGTTCGGCGGAGCCCGAGTAACCTTCCATCGAGAAGGCGAACGCGGTGTCCTTGTCTTGCGGGGTGCGTGGTTCGTGAACGCTGATGTCGGCGCGCATCGCGGTGCGACCGGAGTAACGCAGCGGTTCACGCGCCAGTTTCAGACCCTTGATGCGGAACGAAGCGGACGGTGCGGCGTCGACGATACGCGCCAGTTGCGGCGTGCTCGAAGCAACGGCAGCGGTCACGTGGTCGAGTTGCGTCCAGTCGATCGGCTGGTTCAGCAGGGTGGCGCGCAGGGCGTGCAGCCAGCGCCAGCCTTCGTGGACCAGAATGCTCGCGTCCATGTATTGCGGGTCGAAAACCTGGAAGAAGCGCTGGGCGCGACCTTCCTGGCTGACCAGCGTACCGTCGCCTTCAGCGAAGCTGGCGGCTGGCAGAACCAGATGCGCGCGATCGCTGGTGGCGGTCTTCTGATGGTCGGCAACGATCACTACTTTCGCAGCGTTCAGTGCCGCATCGACCTTGGCCTTGGCGGTGCGGGTGTACAGATCGTTTTCCAGCACGACGATGGCGTCGGCCTTGCCGTCGATGACCGCTTGCAGCGCAGCATCAACCGATTCGCCACCGAGCATGGCCAGGCCGAGGCTGTTGGCTTCCGGCACGATCAGGCTGATCGAACCGTTCTTCTCGCGCAGCTTCAGGGCCTTGGCGATGTTCGCAGCGGCTTCGATCAAGGCTTTGGAGCCCAGCGAAGTACCGGCGATGATCAGTGGACGCTTGGCCGCGAGCAGGGCGTCGGCGATGCGCTTGGCCAGTTCCAGGGCTTCGGCATCCAGACCTTCAACGGCAGGGGCGCTGGCGTCCAGGGCGTGAGCCACGGCGAAACCGATGCGGGCCAGATCGTCCGGAGCGGCGTGTACGCATTCTTCGGCGATGTCGTCGAGCTTGGTTTCAGCCAGGCTGGCGATGAACAGGGGGTTCAGCTCGTGCTGACCGATGTTCTTCACGGCGGCGTCGAGCCAAGGCTGAACGCGCATGGCTTCGGCCATGTCTTCGGCCTTGCCTTTTACCGACTGACGCAGGGCCAGGGCCATGCGGGCAGCGGTCTGGGTCAGGTCTTCACCGAGGACGAACACGGCGTCGTGGTCTTCGATGTCGCGCATGTTCGGCACTGGCAGCGGGCTGTCTTTCAGCACTTGCAGGACCAGACGGATGCGTTCCAGCTCGGAGGCTTCGATACCGGAGTAGAAGTGCTCGGCGCCGACCAGTTCACGCAACGCGTAGTTGCTTTCCAGGCTGGCACGCGGCGAACCGATACCGACGATGTTGCGACCGCGCAGCAGGTCAGCGGCTTTGTCCAGCGCAGCATCCAGGCCAAGCTTGGTGCCGTCGGCCAGCAGCGGCTGACGTGGACGGTCGGTGCGGTTGACGTAGCCATAACCGAAACGGCCACGGTCGCACAGGAAGTACTGGTTCACCGAACCGTTGTAACGGTTTTCGATGCGACGCAGTTCGCCGTAACGCTCGCCCGGGGAGATGTTGCAACCGCTCGAGCAGCCATGGCAGATGCTCGGCGAGAACTGCATGTCCCACTTGCGGTTGTAGCGCTCGGAGTGAGTCTTGTCGGTGAACACACCGGTCGGGCAGACCTCGGTGAGGTTGCCGGAGAACTCGCTTTCGAGGGTGCCGTCTTCAACGCGACCGAAGTACACGTTGTCGTGGGCGCCAAATACACCGAGGTCGGTGCCGCCGGCGTAATCCTTATAGAAACGCACGCAGCGGTAGCAGGCGATGCAGCGGTTCATTTCGTGGGAAATGAACGGGCCCAGTTGCTGGTTCTGGTGGGTACGTTTGGTGAAGCGATAACGGCGCTCGTTGTGGCCGGTCATCACGGTCATGTCTTGCAGGTGGCAGTGACCGCCTTCCTCGCACACAGGGCAGTCGTGCGGGTGGTTGGTCATCAGCCATTCAACAACACTGGCGCGAAACGCCTTGGATTCTTCATCGTCGATGGAGATCCAGGTGTTGTCGGTGGCAGGGGTCATGCAGGACATGACGATGCGACCACGTGTGTCGTTCTCGTCGGTGTACTGCTTGACCGCGCACTGGCGGCAGGCCCCGACGCTACCAAGCGCGGGGTGCCAGCAGAAATAAGGGATGTCGAGGCCCAGCGACAGACATGCCTGTAACAGGTTGTCTGCCCCGTCGACTTCGAGCGCTTTGCCGTCTACGTGGATAGTGGCCATGGTTCAAAGGTCTTCGTTGGCCCGGTGTCAGCGGGCGTGGCTAATGGAATCTTGTTATCCGTCCGAATCCAGTCAGCCCCGAAAGGCGTCATCGGACGAAAGGCGAAGGGCACGGACCCTTCGCCTTTTTAAGCGTTTACGCGCCGACTACGATCGGCTTCGCCAGAGGCGGGACGGCGGCGCTTGCAGGCGCGATACCGGCTTCGAACTCTGGACGGAAGTATTTGATGGCACTGCCCAACGGCTCCACGGCACCCGGTGCGTGAGCACAGAAGGTCTTGCCCGGGCCGAGGAAGTTGACCAGACCCAGCAGGGTCTCGATGTCGCCTGGCTGGCCGCGACCTTGTTCGATCGCCATCAAGAGCTTGACGCTCCATGGCAAACCATCACGGCACGGTGTGCAGAAGCCGCAGGATTCGCGAGCGAAGAACTGCTCCATGTTGCGCAGCAGGGACACCATGTTGACGCTGTCGTCCACCGCCATGGCCAGGCCGGTACCCATACGGGTGCCCACTTTGGCGATGCCGCCGGCGTACATTTGTGCGTCGAGGTGTTCCGGCAACAGGAAACCGGTACCGGCGCCGCCTGGCTGCCAGGCTTTCAGCTTGAAGCCGTCGCGCATGCCACCGGCGTAGTCTTCGAACAGTTCGCGACCGGTCACGCCGAATGGCAGTTCCCAAAGGCCAGGGTTCTTGACCTTGCCGGAGAAGCCCATGAGCTTGGTGCCCATGTCTTCGCTGCCGTCGCGGGCCAACGATTTGTACCAGTCCACGCCGTCGGCAATGATCGCCGGCACGTTGCACAGAGTTTCAACGTTGTTCACGCAGGTCGGCTTGCCCCACACACCAACGGCGGCAGGGAAGGGCGGTTTGGAGCGCGGGTTGGCGCGGCGACCTTCGAGGGAGTTGATCAGTGCGGTTTCTTCACCACAGATGTAACGCCCGGCGCCGGTGTGGACGAACAGCTCGAAATCGAAGCCGCTGCCCAGGATGTTCTTGCCCAGCAGGCCGGCTGCCTTGGCTTCTTCCACGGCACGGTTCAGGTGCTTGGCAGCGGTGGTGTACTCGCCACGCAGGAAGATGTAGCCACGGTAGGTTTTCAGCGCGCGGGCGCTGATCAGCATGCCTTCGATCAGCAGATGGGGCAGTTGCTCCATCAGCATGCGGTCTTTCCAGGTGTTCGGCTCCATTTCATCCGCGTTGCACAGCAGGTAGCGGATGTTGATGGATTCGTCTTTTGGCATCAGGCCCCACTTCACGCCAGTGGGGAAGCCTGCACCGCCGCGACCCTTGAGGCCGGCGTCTTTCACGGTCTGGACGATGGCGTCCTGATCCATGTCGGCGAAGGCCTTGCGCGCAGCGGCGTAACCGTTCTTGGCCTGGTACTCGTCGAGCCACACGGCTTCGCCGTCGTCACGCAGGCGCCAGGTCAGCGGGTGAGTCTCGGCCGAACGCTGGATGCGGTTGGCCGGGCCGAAAGAAGTCAGGGTCATACGTAGCCCTCGAGCAGTTTGGCGACGCCGGCAGGCTGGACATCGCCAAAGGTGTCGTCATCGATCATCAGCGCCGGTGCCTTGTCGCAGTTGCCGAGGCAGCAGACCGGCAGCAGAGTGAAGCGACCGTCGGCAGTGGTCTGACCCAGGCCGATACCCAGGTTGTTCTGGATTTCGCTGACCACCGACTCGTGGCCGCCGATGTAGCAGACCATGCTGTCGCAGACGCGAATGATGTGACGGCCGACCGGCTGACGGAAGATCTGGCTGTAGAACGTGGCCACGCCTTCAACGTCGCTGGCCGGGATGCCGAGGATCTCGCCGATGGCGTACAGGGCGCCGTCCGGCACCCAGCCGCGTTCCTTCTGAACGATCTTCAGGGCTTCGATCGACGCCGCGCGCGGGTCTTCGTAGTGATGCAGCTCGTGCTCGATGGCCGAGCGCTCGGTTTCACTCAAGGTGAAACGGTCTGTCTGGATAAGCGTGCTGTTCATGCTTAGCGGTCCACGTCGGCCATAACGAAATCGATACTACCCAGGTACGCAATCAGGTCCGCGACCATGCTGCCTTTGATCACCGAAGGGATCTGTTGCAGATGCGGGAAGCTCGGAGTACGGATCCGGGTACGGTAGCTCATGGTGCCGCCGTCGCTCGTCAGGTAATAACTGTTGATGCCCTTGGTCGCTTCGATCATCTGGAAGGATTCGTTGGCCGGCATGACCGGGCCCCACGAAACCTGCAGGAAGTGCGTGATCAGGGTTTCGATGTGCTGCAGCGTGCGCTCTTTCGGCGGCGGCGTGGTCAGCGGGTGATCCGCCTTGTACGGGCCTTCCGGCATGTTGCGCAGGCACTGGTCGATGATCTTGACGCTCTGGCGCATCTCTTCGACGCGAACCATGCAGCGGTCGTAGGCATCGCCGTTGGCGGCCAGCGGCACTTCGAACTCGAAGTTCTCGTAACCGGAGTACGGACGCGCCTTGCGCAGGTCGAAGTCGCAACCGGTGGAACGCAGGCCGGCACCGGTGACGCCCCATTCCAGGGCCTCTTTGGTGTTGTACTGGGCAACGCCGATGGTACGACCCTTGAGGATGCTGTTCTGCAGGGCGGCCTTGGTGTATTCGTCGAGGCGCTTTGGCAGCCATTCAACGAAGTCTTTCACCAGTTTTTCCCAGCCGCGCGGCAGGTCGTGGGCGACGCCACCGATGCGGTACCAGGCCGGGTGCAGGCGGAAACCGGTGATGGCTTCGATCACCGTGTACGCCTTCTGGCGGTCGGTGAAGGTGAAGAACACCGGAGTCATGGCGCCGACGTCCTGGATGTAGGTGCCCAGGAAGAGCAGGTGGCTGGTGATCCGGAAGAACTCGGCCATCATGATGCGGATGACGTCGACCTTCTCGGGTACCTTGATGCCGGCCAGCTTCTCGACCGAGAGCACGTACGGCAGGTTGTTCATCACGCCGCCGAGGTAGTCGATACGGTCGGTGTACGGAATGAAGCTGTGCCAGGACTGACGCTCGGCCATCTTCTCGGCGCCACGGTGGTGGTAACCGATGTCCGGAACGCAGTCGACGATCTCTTCACCGTCCAGTTGCAGGATGATGCGGAACGCACCGTGAGCCGAAGGGTGGTTCGGACCCAGGTTGAGGAACATGTAGTCCTCGTTCGGGCCGGAGCGCTTCATGCCCCAGTCTTCAGGACGGAAACGCGCGGCTTCTTCCTCAAGCTGTTGCTTGGCCAGGTTCAGGCTGAACGGATCGAATTCGGTGGCGCGCGCCGGGAAGTCCTTGCGCAGCGGGTGACCTTCCCAGGTCGGCGGCATCATGATGCGCGACAGGTGCGGGTGACCTTTAAAGTCGATGCCATACATGTCCCAGACTTCACGCTCGTACCAGTTGGCGTTCGGCCAGATGCTGGTGACGGTCGGCAAGCTGAGGTCGCTCTCGGACAAGGCGACCTTGATCATCACGTCACTATTACGTTCCAGCGACATGAGGTGATAGAACACGGTGAAATCGGCACCGCTCGGCAGCCCTTGACGCTTGGTGCGCAGACGCTCATCCACGCCGTGCAGGTCATAGAGCATGACGTACGGCTTGGGCAGGTTGCGCAGGAAGGTCAGGACTTCGACGAGTTTGGCGCGAGCCACCCACAGCACCGGCATGCCGGTGCGGGTCGGCTGAGCGGTGAACGCTTCGGCGCCAAAACGGTTGTTCAGTTCGACGACCACATCCTGGTCGTCTGCCTTATAAGGCGGGATGTACAGAGCACTGCCTGTAGTCATGGTTATTTTTTCGCTTTCGGTCAACGTAAAGAATGAAGCCAGCTTCTCGTTTCTTTGAAACAGACTGGATCAGACTTCGTCAGGGCTGCGCAGGTTGGTGACTGCGATTCGCTGTTCGCGGCGCTGTTCCTTCTGCGAAGGCATGTCGGCGCGATAAACGCCTTGATCGCCAACGACCCAGGAAAGTGGGCGACGCTCCTGGCCAATGGATTCCTGCAACAGCATCAAGCCTTGCAGAAATGCTTCTGGACGGGGCGGGCAGCCAGGTACGTAGACGTCAACGGGCAGGAACTTGTCCACCCCCTGAACCACGGAGTAGATGTCGTACATGCCGCCGGAGTTGGCGCACGAACCCATCGAGATCACCCACTTGGGCTCGAGCATCTGCTCGTACAGGCGCTGAATGATCGGCGCCATCTTGATGAAGCAGGTCCCGGCGATAACCATGAAGTCGGCCTGACGCGGTGATGCCCGGATAACTTCGGCGCCGAAGCGCGCGATGTCGTGGGGCGCCGTGAAGGCGGTGGTCATTTCCACGTAGCAGCACGACAGACCGAAGTTGTACGGCCACAGGGAGTTCTTACGTCCCCAGTTGACCGCGCCACTCAGCACGTCTTCCAGCTTGCCCATGAAAATGTTTTTGTGGACTTGATCCTCTAACGGATCGGAAACGGTTTCCCGCTGGCCGATCGGATACTGCTCGTTAGGAGCATCGGGGTCGATTCTGGTGAGATTGTATTGCATTGCCAAAGCCTCATTGTTTCAGCTTCGCCTGCCGCTTGCGACGAGCTTCCGGAGCCCAGTCAAGGGCGCCCACTCGGAACAGGTAGACAAGACCTGCCAACAGAATTGCTATGAAAACGAGAGCTTCGACGAATCCGGTCCAGCCGCTTTCGCGGACGGACACAGACCATGCAAAGAGAAAGAGGGCTTCGATATCGAAGATCACGAACAGCATCGCGACCAGATAGAATTTGGCTGAGAGCCGCAAGCGGGCGCCACCGGTAGGTAGCATGCCGGACTCGAACGGTTCGTTTTTGCTGCGGCCCCAGGCTTTTGACCCGAGGAGGCTGGAGACACCGAGCATGAAGGCACACAGGCCGACTACACCCAGAAGGAAAATGGCAAAGCCCCAGTTGTGGGCCATGAGTCCTGTCGCTTCGGGCATGCTGGAAATCCTTAACAGAGAGCAAAGGTCTCTGAGCTTGATAAAGAAATAAGGCAGTGACGATATGTCGCAGCAATCAATCGCGCTGATTTTATGGCTAAACACCCGGCAAGTAAAATTCCTATAGCGAAATTATTTATTGGAATAAGGACATAGCGCGCCTCGAAGGCCCCGCAGCCCATGCGTTGCGGGCATTAGCCGGAATTTCAAGAATTATGTTTTGTAGGAAATGTAACGAACATAGTTGCCGCTAAATGATAATTAATATCGTTTGGAGTGGTTTCGTAACTGTTTAACGGGTCAGTAGTTGGGAAGTTGTCTTATATGCGCGTTACTGCAAGTAGCGGCGGCGCCCGTTTTAGCCGATTTTTGCGATGCGGATACCGCTCTGGATCAATGTTTTGCCTGACAGGTTGTGCCAATTCCTGAGGCGCCCGGAAAACCGCAGGCAAAAAAAACGCCCCGAACCAGTCGGGGCGTCAGTTTTTCGGCAATGCGGTTAGCTTTCTATACGGTCCGCAAAGGCCGTTCGCTCAGGCGAAGTCGATCAGTGGAACTGTTCTTCTTCGGTCGAACCGGTCAGCGCGGTCACCGAGGACGTGCCGCCCTGGATCACGGTGGTCATGTCGTCGAAGTAGCCAGTGCCCACTTCCTGCTGGTGAGCCACGAAGGTGTAACCCTTGGCGGCGTCAGCGAATTCCTGCTCTTGCAGCTTCACGTAGGCAGTCATGTCGTTGCGGGCGTAGTCGTGCGCCAGGTTGAACATGCTGTGCCACATGTTGTGAATGCCGGCCAGGGTGATGAACTGGTGCTTGTAACCCATGGCGGACAGTTCGCGCTGGAACTTGGCGATGGTCGCGTCGTCCAGGTTTTTCTTCCAGTTGAAGGAAGGCGAGCAGTTGTACGACAGGATCTGGTCCGGATATTCCTTTTTGATCGCTTCAGCGAAACGACGGGCTTCGTCCAGGTCCGGCTTGGCGGTTTCGCACCAGATCAGGTCGGCGTACGGCGCGTAAGCCAGGCCGCGGGCGATTGCCTGGTCCAGGCCTGCACGAACCTTGTAGAAACCTTCCTGAGTACGGGTGCCAGTCACGAACGGCTGGTCGTACGGGTCGCAGTCGGAAGTCAGCAGGTCGGCAGCGTTGGCGTCGGTACGGGCCAGGATGATGGTCGGTACACCGGCAACGTCGGCAGCCAGACGAGCAGCGGTCAGCTTCTGTACGGCTTCCTGGGTTGGAACCAGAACCTTGCCGCCCATGTGGCCGCATTTCTTCACGGAGGCCAACTGGTCTTCGAAGTGAACGCCGGCGGCGCCTGCTTCGATCATGCTCTTCATCAGCTCGTAGGCGTTCAGTACGCCGCCGAAGCCGGCTTCGGCGTCAGCTACGATTGGCGCGAAGTAGTCGATGTAGCCATCGTCGCCCGGATTCTTGCCGGCTTTCCACTGGATCTGGTCGGCACGACGGAACGAGTTGTTGATGCGCTTGACCACGGTTGGAACCGAGTCCACCGGGTACAGCGACTGGTCCGGGTACATCGATTCGGCGGAGTTGTTATCCGCAGCGACTTGCCAGCCCGACAGGTAGATCGCCTGGATACCGGCTTTGACCTGCTGCACAGCCTGGCCGCCGGTCAGGGCGCCCATGCAGTTGACGAAATCTTTCTCTGGGCGGAAGGACGGCTTGGCACCCTGGGTGACCAGGTTCCACAGTTTTTCGGCGCCCATTTTTGCAAAGGTGTGCTCTGGTTGAACCGAGCCACGCAGACGGACGACGTCAGCAGCGGAGTAATTGCGAGTCACGCCTTTCCAGCGCGGGTTTTCAGCCCAGTCTTTTTCAAGGGCTGCAATTTGCTGTTCGCGTGTCAGTGCCATGGAGATAAACCTCGTCGCGTCTTTATGAAAAGTTGTTCTGCGGTGGAAAATTCCTTGCGCTCGCTGACCAGAAGCTTAGGTGGTCAGGTCGGGTTCGGCGGGGCAGGCGACGGGATGAACGATGGGCTCGAGGGGAAGTGAGCAGGTAAAGGCGAACTGGCGGGCGCATTCGGGCGTCGTGGGCCTTTATACGAACTACAGTGTAAAGCCGGGTTACCTAATTACGCTTCCGTCCCTCGGGACAACTTCGTTCCAGTCGGCAACCTCGTCAAACACACCTTGTGGGCGGTACAGACACGAAACGGCTCGCGGGGATGGTTGCGAGCAGCGCTTCGAAGGCCCTTGCCAGGGCCTCTGATTAGCGGGAGCGAGGCCATCATGCCTTCGCTTTTTTGGCTCGTCAAACGTTTTGTAGTGCTTTTTTTCAAGCACTACATCTTTCGTCTAATACGACTAATCAGTCAGTTTTCGGTGCTTTAGTCCAACGTGTCGACTTTCACCCGCAACGTCATGTCATCCCGGCCTTGAGTCGAGTAGCTGCGGGCGAGGCCCTGTTTGTCGGCCTGGGTCTGGCGATTTACGCCAGCGAGGGTAATCCATTCGCCCAGGCGTCCGGTGACAGTTGTGTCGGTGCTTTGCACGTTCACTACATCGGGACGTTCCTGGCTCATGCGGTCACGGTTGGTACTGATTGCCAGGTGAACGGTTTCGCCGGTGACGCTTGCGGTGACATAAAACCCCTGGGTGACGTTGCGATATTGAGTCTGGCTGCTGTAATCGCCGTAGGAGTTGGTCTGGCTGCTGGTGATCGGCACGCTCTGGCCGACCTGGATCAGCGCCGGTGCACCTTCGCTGGCCTGGATCTGCTGAATGCCGCCGTCACGGCTGGCAGTGCTGCGACTGATGATGCGGGTTTGCGCGCCATTGACCGAATAGCCTTCATCGCCACGACCGTTGTTTTCGTTGGTGTCGACCGTGATCAGCAGGCGCTTGGGCGCGGTGTCGAGTTGCGAGAGCAGGTCCTTGAGTTCTTCGATCTTGCCGGGTTCAGCCTTGACGATCAGTTGGTTGCCATAGGCGCTGACCTGGCCGTCCTTGCCGATGAAGTCTTGAGCCACCGGCAGCATGTCGGCGCTGGTGTGGTATTTGAGGGGCACGATTTCTGTGGCTGCCATCACCGAAAAACTGCAGCCGAGCAGCAGGGTGGTGAGCAGGGTGCGTAGGGACATGTCCGTTATCTCCGCTTTCGAAAGGCTTGATATTGCCAGTTTGTCGGCCCGGGGTGGGGCAAGTTGAATCCTAGACAGCAAAACGCCCCGGCATCGTGAGATGGCGGGGCGTTTTACGTGATCGTTCCCACGCTCCGCGTGGGAATGCAGCCAGTGACGCTCTGCGTCACATGCCGCAAGGGACGCGGAGCGTCCCGAGAGGCATTCCCACGCAGAGCGTGGGAACGATCGGCGCCTCGGTCTTAAGCTGAGTGACGAACCATATCGACATGCGGAATCCCGGCTTCGAGGAATTCCTCGCTGACCAGGTTGAAACCCAGGCGCTCATAGAACGCCGTGGCCTGTACCTGGGCGCTGAGCATCTGCTGCTTCAGGCCGCGTGCTTCCGCTTCGGCAATCACCGCTTGCATCAGCGCATCGCCGACCTTCAGGCCGCGCCAGTCCTTCAGCACCGAAACCCGGCCGACATGCCCGTCGGGCAAGAGGCGGGCGGTGCCGATCGGAAAGTCGCCTTCGAAAGCCAGGAAATGCACCGCCGTGGCGTCATCAGCGTCCCACTCAAGCTCGGGTGGAACCGATTGTTCGGCAATGAACACCGTTTCGCGAATGCGGCGGATCTCGGCGTTGTCCTTTTGCCAGTCTGCAACACGTACGCGAATCTTATTCATCGTCGGCGAACCCCAGGCTTCCCTGTTTGACCAGTTCGCACAGCAGGCCGCGACCGTCTTCGTCGCTCAGCCAGTCACCGAGATTGTCTGTGTGCAGGGCGTCGGCAGAGCAGATCAGCTTCAGCAGTTCGCGCAGCTTGCCCGGCAGGTAACGGCTCTGACCGCTGGCGAACAGCAGCAGATCGTCATCGACGTCCGACCACGCCAGACGCGCGCTCGGGTTGCGGATCAGGATGGCACCGTCTTCGAGCGCGCCGAGGAGGTCTTCTTCCTCGACTTCTTCCGGGCCGACCACCAGCTCTGGATAACGCGGCTCGGTCATGTACTGGCCGAACCAGGTCAGCAGCAGGCGTTCGTCGCTCATGTGTTCGGCGAGCAGCGCTTTCAGGCGGCCGAGTGCATCGTGCTGGATCTGATGTGGATCATCGCTGACCGGCTTGGCGTCGGCGTCGGTGTAGCGCTCTTCGTCAGTCAGGAACTGGCTGAGGAAGTCGGTGAAGTGGGTCAGCACTTCAGCGGCGCTCGGTGCGCGAAAGCCGACCGAGTAGGTCATGCAGTCATCGACGGCAACGCCGCAGTGAGCCAGGCGCGGCGGCAGGTAGAGCATGTCGCCCGGCTCCAGGACCCACTCTTCGGTCTCGTGGAATTCGGCGAGGATGCGCAGATCCGCGTGTTGCAGCAGCGGGCTTTCGGAGTCGCACATCTGGCCGATTTTCCAGTTGCGCTTGCCGTGGCCTTGCAGCAGGAACACGTCGTAGTTGTCGAAGTGCGGACCGACGCTGCCACCCGGAGCGGCGAAGCTGATCATCACGTCGTCGACGCGCCAGCTCGGCAGGAAGCGGAAGTTTTCCAGCAGCTCGCTGACTTCCGGCACGAACTGATCGACCGCCTGCACCAGCAGGGTCCACTCGCGCTCCGGCAGTTTGCTGAATTCGTCTTCGGCGAACGGGCCGCGACGCAGTTCCCAAGGGCGCTCGCCGTGCTCGATCACCAGGCGCGATTCGACTTCTTCTTCCAGGGCCAGGCCGGCGAGTTCGTCGGCGTCGATCGGGCTTTCGAAATCAGGAATCGCCTGACGGATCAGCAGTGGTTTTTTCTGCCAGTAGTCGCGCATGAATTCGCGCGCCGTAAGACCACCCAGAAGTTGAAGAGGAATATCGGGATTCATATGTAACCTATTGAAAAAAAGCATTTTTCAGACGGGAATAAACACGCCCGGCGCGGCCGGGCGTCTCAAACGGGTCAAACAGTCGATCAGATGCGTTTGGCTTGCGCTACAGCGTTTCCGATGTAGTTGGCCGGCGTCAGTTGCTTGAGCTCGGCTTTCGCAGCGGCCGGCATGTCCAGGCCATCGATGAAAGTCTGCAGCGCTTCAGGGCTGATGCCCTTGCCGCGCGTCAGTTCTTTCAGCTTCTCGTACGGATTTTCGATGTTGTAGCGGCGCATCACGGTCTGGATCGGCTCGGCCAGGACTTCCCAGCAAGCGTCCAGATCGGCAGCGATCTTGTCAGCGTTCAGCTCGAGCTTGCTGATGCCTTTGAGGCTCGCTTCGTACGCGATCACGCTGTGGGCGAAGCCGACACCGAGGTTACGCAGCACGGTGGAGTCGGTCAGGTCGCGCTGCCAGCGGGAGATTGGCAGTTTGCTCGCCAGGTGCTGGAACAGCGCGTTGGCGATGCCCAGGTTGCCTTCGGAGTTTTCGAAGTCGATCGGGTTGACCTTGTGCGGCATGGTCGACGAACCGATTTCGCCGGCGATGGTGCGCTGCTTGAAGTAGCCCAGGGAGATGTAGCCCCAGATGTCACGGTCGAAGTCGATCAGGATGGTGTTGAAGCGCGCAATGGCGTCGAACAGCTCGGCGATGTAGTCGTGCGGCTCGATCTGCGTGGTGTACGGGTTGAAGGCCAGGCCCAGCTCGTCTTCGATGAAGGCGCGGGCGTTGGCTTCCCAGTCGATCTGCGGGTAGGCCGACAGGTGAGCGTTGTAGTTGCCGACAGCACCGTTGATCTTGCCCAGCAGCGGAACGGCAGCGACCTGAGCGATCTGACGCTCGAGACGGTAAACCACGTTCGCCAGCTCTTTACCCAGAGTGGTCGGCGAAGCCGGCTGGCCGTGGGTGCGCGACAGCATCGGCACGTCGGCGAAGCGCAGGGCCAGTTCGCGGATGGCGTTGGCGGTCTGGCGCATCAGCGGCAGCATCACGTCGTCACGGCCTTCGCGCAGCATCAGGGCGTGGGACAGGTTGTTGATGTCCTCGCTGGTGCAGGCGAAGTGGATGAATTCGCTGACCTTGGCCAGCTCCGGCAGCTTGGCCGCCTGCTCCTTGAGCAGGTATTCGATCGCTTTGACGTCGTGGTTGGTGGTGCGCTCGATCTCTTTCACGCGCTCGGCGTGCTCCAGCGAGAAGTTCTCGGCCAGTTCATTCAGAACGGCGTTGGCTTCGGCGGAGAAGGCTGGCACTTCCGGGATGCCGGCGTGAGCGGCCAGGCGCTGGAGCCAGCGCACTTCAACCAGAACGCGGGCACGGATCAGACCGTACTCGCTGAAAATTGGGCGCAGGGCCTGGGTTTTGCCGGCGTAGCGGCCGTCAACAGGGGAAACCGCAGTGAGCGAAGAGAGCTGCATGGGGTGTTCTCGGACAGTCGGGCAACGAAATGGGGCGCGTATCATACATGAAAAAATCCGCCGGTCCGTCGCCAACTGACCGGCGTATTACGCGTTACAGACTACAAAGCTTTTATTGCGCGGCGATTTACTCGCTGCGCATCAACGGATACAGCTCTTTGAGCAATTTGCGTCGGCTGACGACCAGCTGCCAGCGGTGACCGCCGAGCTGACGCCACAGGCGTGCCGAACGAATGCCGGCGAGCAGCAGAGCGCGAATCTTCGAGGCGTTGCTCGGCTGCTGCAGATTGCGCATGTCGCCATGCACCTGAATGCGCTGGCGCAGCGTGCTCAGGGTGTCCTGATACAGCGCACCGCAGGCTGCGATCACGTTTTCGTGGGCCGGGCCGAAGTGCTCGACCTGCGACTGGATCTGCGGCAAGCGCTTGCCGATCACGTCGAGCATGTCGTTGCGCTTGGCCAGTTGTCGCTCAAGGCCAAGCATCGACAGGGCGTAGCGCAGCGGTTCGCGTTGCAAGGTGCTTGGGTCGCGCTCGAGGGCGCCGATCAGCGCGCGGTAACCCTCGCGCAGGTTGATATCGTCGCCGCCGTAAACATCCAGGGTATCTTTCGGGTCGCGAACCAGCAGGCTGCCGAGCATGCAGCTCAGGCCGGCCTCGTTGGTCTGGCCGGTCTTGGCGATCCGGTCGACCAGCACGGCGGCGAGAAACACGCCGCCCAGAGCGGTCAATTGCTCCTGAGTCGGGCTCATGCCTGGCCGCTCCACGGCTCGGCGACTTCGATCACGCCGCCACCGAGGCAGACTTCACCGTCATAGAACACCACCGACTGGCCCGGCGTGACCGCGCGTTGCGGCTCGTCGAATACGGCGCGATAGCCGGTTTCGGTTTTCTCAAGGGTGCAGGCCTGATCGCTCTGGCGATAACGAACCTTGGCAGTCAGGCGCAGCGGCTGGCTTAGATCGATCGGGTTGACCCAATAGATTTCCGAAGCGAGCAGGGCGCTGGAGAACAGCCACGGATGGTTGTTGCCTTGACCGACGATCAGCTCGTTGGTGTCCAGATCCTTGCGCAGCACGTACCACGGCTCGTCGCCGGCGTCTTTCAGACCGCCGATGCCCAGGCCCTGACGCTGGCCGATGGTGTGGTACATCAAGCCGTGGTGACGGCCGATGACTTCGCCTTCGGTGGTCTTGATCTCGCCCGGTTGTGCCGGCAGGTATTGCTTGAGGAAATCGCTGAAGCGACGCTCGCCGATGAAGCAGATCCCGGTGGAATCCTTCTTCTTGGCGGTCGCCAGCTCGTATTTCTCGGCAATCGCGCGGACTTCCGGTTTTTCCAGCTCGCCGACCGGGAACAGGGTCTTGGCGATCTGTTCGCCGCCGACGGCGTGCAGGAAGTAGCTCTGATCCTTGTTCGGATCCAGGCCCTTGAGCAGCTCGGTGCGGCCATAGATGTCGCGGCGGCGCACGTAGTGGCCGGTGGCGATCAGGTCGGCGCCGAGCATCATGGCGTAGTCGAGGAACGCCTTGAACTTGATCTCGCGGTTGCACAGGATATCCGGGTTCGGCGTGCGGCCGGCCTTGTATTCGGCCAGGAAGTGCTCGAACACGTTGTCCCAGTACTCGGCGGCGAAGTTGGCGGTGTGCAGCTTGATACCGATCTTGTCGCACACGGCCTGGGCATCCGCCAGGTCGTCCATGGCGGTGCAGTATTCCGTTCCGTCGTCTTCTTCCCAGTTCTTCATGAACAGGCCTTCCACTTCATAGCCCTGCTCGATCAGCAGGAGAGCGGAAACGGAAGAGTCCACGCCGCCGGACATGCCGACAATGACGCGCTTCTTGGATGTGTCAGAAGGGGCTGGATCACGCATAGGGATTCAATGAGTGTCTTGAAAAAGGACGCGATTCTATCAGGCTCACGGCCTCAAGGCTAAAGGGAAGGGCGGATCAGTTCGAGGCCGAAGCGATTGCCGGCCAGATAATCATCGATGCAACGGATGATCAGCTCGCTGCGCCAGTTGTCGCGCTGGGCCAATAATTCGTCGCGGGTCAGCCACTTGGCGCCGACGATGCCGTCGTCCAGCTGATAATCTGGGTGGTGTTTCACGGCGTTGGCGCTGAAGCACACGCGCTGGTAAGTCACGCCGTTGCTCGGGGCGGTGTACAGATAAATGCCGACCACGGCGGTGGGTTCGACGTCCCAGCCGGTTTCTTCGAGGGTTTCGCGCACGGCAGCTTCGATCAGGGTTTCGTCCGGATCCAGATGGCCAGCGGGCTGATTGAGCACATTACGCCCGGCCTTGTGTTCCTCGACCATCAAAAAACGACCGTTGTCCTCGACGATGGTGGCGACGGTGATGTGGGGTTGCCATTGCATTGATTGAATCTCCTGAGCGATAGGCAGAAACACAAACCCCGGCGCAAGGCCGGGGTTTGTGATGTTCCCTTTACAACCTTATATCAGCGCAGCGATGGCCGCGTTGAGGGTTGCGCTTGGGCGCATGGCCTTGCTGATCAGCTCGGCATTGGCGTGGTAGTAACCGCCGATGTCCACTGGCTTGCCTTGAACGGCGTTGAGCTCGGCAACGATGGTCGCTTCGTTCTCGGTCAGGGTCTTGGCCAGAGTCGCGAACTGCGCTTGCAGTGCAGCGTCTTCGGTCTGGGCAGCCAGGGCTTGTGCCCAGTACATTGCCAGGTAGAAGTGGCTGCCGCGGTTGTCGATGTTGCCGACTTTGCGCGATGGCGACTTGTTGTTGTCGAGAAACTGGCCAGTGGCCTGGTCCAGGGTCTTGGACAGAACCAGCGCTTTCGGGTTGTTGTAGTTCACACCCAGGTGCTCGAGAGACGCGGCCAGGGCCAGGAATTCACCCAGCGAATCCCAGCGCAGGAAGTTCTCTTCGACCAGTTGCTGCACGTGCTTCGGAGCCGAACCGCCGGCGCCGGTTTCGAACAGGCCACCGCCGTTCATCAGCGGCACGATCGACAGCATCTTGGCGCTGGTGCCCAGTTCCATGATCGGGAACAGGTCGGTCAGGTAGTCACGCAGTACGTTGCCGGTCACCGAAATGGTGTCCTTGCCTTCGCGGGTGCGCTGCAGGGTGTATTTCATGGCATCGACCGGCGCCATGATCTGGATGTCCAGACCAGCGGTGTCGTGATCCTTCAGGTAAGCCTGAACCTTCTCGATCACCACGCCGTCGTGGGCGCGCATCGGGTCCAGCCAGAAAATGGCTGGCGTTGCGCTTGCACGAGCACGGTTGACGGCCAGTTTGACCCAGTCCTGGATCGGCGCGTCTTTGGTCTGGCACATGCGGAAGATGTCGCCGGCTTCAACAGCCTGTTCCATCAGCAGGGTGCCTTTGCTGTCGGTTACGCGAACCACGCCGTCGGCCTTGATCTGGAAGGTCTTGTCGTGGGAACCGTACTCTTCAGCCTTTTTAGCCATCAGGCCAACGTTTGGCACGCTGCCCATGGTGGTCGGATCGAAAGCGCCATTGGCTTTGCAATCTTCGATCACGGCCTGGTAGATGGTGGCGTAGCAGCGATCCGGGATCACAGCCTTGGTGTCGTGCAGCTGGCCGTCGGTGCCCCACATCTTGCCGGAGTCACGGATCATGGCCGGCATCGAGGCGTCGACGATAACGTCGCTCGGCACGTGCAGGTTGGTGATGCCTTTGTCGGAGTTGACCATCGCCAGCGAAGGACGAACGGCGTAGACCGCCTGCACGTCGGCTTCGATCTGGGCTTGTTGTTCGGCCGGCAGGGATTTGATGCGGGCGTACAGGTCGCCGATGCCGTTGTTCAGGTTGAAGCCGATCTCGGCCAGCACGTCGGCGTGCTTGGTCAGGGCGTCTTTGTAGAACTCGGCAACGATCTGGCCGAACATGATCGGGTCGGAGACCTTCATCATGGTGGCTTTCAGGTGAACCGACAGCAGCACGCCTTGTTGCTTGGCGCTGTCGATTTCAGCGGCGATGAACGCGCGCAGAGCCTTTTTGCTCATCACGGAGCAGTCGAGGATCTCGCCCGCCTGAACGGTGGTTTTTTCTTTCAGGACGGTGGTGGTGCCGTCTTGGGCGACCAGCTCGATTTTCACGGTGTCAGCGGCGTCGATCAGGGCCGCTTTTTCGCTGCCGTAGAAATCGCCGGTGCTCATGTGAGCGACGTGGGACTTGGAGTCCTTGGCCCAGGCGCCCATTTTGTGCGGGTGCTTGCGAGCGTAGTTCTTGACCGACAGCGGCGCACGACGGTCGGAGTTGCCTTCACGCAGAACCGGGTTCACGGCGCTGCCCTTGACCTTGTCGTAACGCGCCTTGGCTTCTTTTTCGGCGTCGTTGGTCACAGATTCCGGGTAGTCCGGCAGGTTGTAGCCCTGGGCTTGCAGTTCTTTGATCGCGGCTTGCAACTGCGGAACCGAAGCGCTGATGTTCGGCAGCTTGATGATGTTGGCTTCAGGCGTAACGGCCAGGTCGCCCAGTTCGGCGAGGTGGTCGGCTACGGCTTTGTCGCCCAGTTGCTCGGGGAAGCTGGCCAGAATGCGTGCTGCAAGAGAGATATCGCGGGTTTCCACGGCGATATCGGCCGAGGCGGTGTAAGCCTCGATGATCGGCAGCAGGGAATAGGTGGCGAGGGCTGGAGCTTCGTCGGTGAAGGTATAGATGATCTTCGAGCGGGTGGGCATATTCGGATTAACTCTCTCTTCTTTGCTAAAGCGTGCGCAGAAACTCGAGGGGCGCCGGGTAAGCGCGTTCGTTCAAAGTCATCCATGAACCGAATGTCGAGAATCTTCGCGGTGATGTTGGGTGCATCAGTAGAGCGTCAAGCAGTCGGACTGCGGTAACAACCCGACCAATCAGGCGGAAAGTCTCGTGCTAGAGAGGCCAGCCGTCGTGACCCTTTGGTCAGCGGGCGGCATTATACATAGGTAGCTGGCAATCTGCCGATGGTTCATATGCAACGATTCTCGTCCATTGGTCTAAAGGTCGCAGGCCGGGGTGGGGCGTAGAGTCGCCGTGAATGCTTGAGATTGGCGCTTTTCCCTTTGCTTTCAGGCTTGTACGAACCGAGATGTGGTCGCGCCCGGAACAGAGGGTTTGCGTGTTGATTTAACTGGGTTACGCTCGAACCAAGCCAGATGTTCAATCCAAACAATGGAGTTCAGCATGGGTTACAAGAAGATTCAGGTTCCAGCCGTCGGCGACAAAATCACCGTCAACGCAGACCATTCTCTCAATGTCCCTGATAACCCGATCATTCCCTTCATCGAAGGTGACGGCATTGGCGTCGACGTCAGCCCTGTGATGATCAAAGTGGTTGATGCTGCCGTAGAGAAAGCCTACGGGGGCAAGCGCAAGATTTCCTGGATGGAGGTTTATGCTGGCGAAAAAGCAACTCAAGTCTATGACCAGGACACCTGGCTGCCCCAGGAAACCCTGGACGCGGTCAAGGATTACGTGGTTTCCATCAAGGGCCCGCTGACCACCCCGGTCGGTGGCGGCATCCGCTCCCTCAACGTTGCCCTGCGCCAACAGCTCGATCTCTATGTCTGCCTGCGCCCTGTGGTGTGGTTCGAAGGCGTGCCAAGCCCGGTGAAAAAGCCTGGCGACGTCGACATGGTGATCTTCCGCGAGAACTCCGAAGACATTTATGCCGGTATCGAATGGAAAGCCGGCTCCCCTGAGGCCACCAAGGTCATCAAGTTCCTGAAAGAAGAAATGGGCGTCACCAAGATCCGTTTCGACCAGGATTGCGGCATCGGCATCAAGCCGGTTTCGAAAGAAGGCACCAAGCGTCTGGTGCGCAAGGCCCTGCAATACGTGGTGGACAACGACCGCAAGTCGCTGACCATCGTGCACAAGGGCAACATCATGAAATTCACCGAAGGTGCCTTCAAGGACTGGGGCTACGAGGTGGCGAAGGAAGAATTCGGCGCCGAGCTGCTCGATGGCGGCCCATGGATGAAATTCAAGAACCCGAAAACCGGCCGCGAAGTCGTCGTCAAGGACGCCATCGCCGACGCCATGCTCCAGCAGATCCTGCTGCGTCCGGCCGAATACGATGTGATCGCCACCCTCAACCTCAATGGTGACTACCTGTCCGATGCGCTGGCGGCGGAAGTGGGCGGTATCGGTATCGCGCCGGGCGCCAACCTGTCCGACACCGTGGCCATGTTCGAGGCGACCCACGGTACTGCGCCGAAATATGCTGGCAAGGACCAGGTCAACCCGGGCTCGGTGATCCTGTCGGCGGAGATGATGCTGCGCCACCTGGGCTGGACCGAGGCGGCCGACCTGATCATCAAGGGCACCAATGGCGCCATCAAGGCCAAGACCGTGACCTACGACTTCGAACGTCTGATGGAAGGCGCCACGCTGGTGTCTTCTTCGGGCTTCGGTGATGCGCTGATCAAGCACATGTAATAAAGCCAGCTGCAACGAAACCGCCCGGCTCGAGTGATCGAGCCGGGCGGTTTGTTTTCTGGCAGGTGTTCGGGTTGCTTCAGCTGGTCACTGATTGGTGATGAGCGGCTGCCGAGGCGGCATCTTTTGCGGCTTCGACATTCTTGATTTCTGTAGCGTGAAGGCCTTTGGGGCCTTGTACGATCACGAATTCGACGATTTGCCCGGCTTTGAGGGTTTTGTACCCGTCCATCTTGATGGCGGAAAAATGGGCAAAGAAATCGATATCCTTGCCGTCCTCGTCCTTCCCCTCGCGGGATTCGGTATTGATGAAGCCGAACCCCTTGGCATTGTTGAACCATTTCACCTTGCCGACAGCCATGCTCAAATCCCTCTGCAACAGTCTCCATCGCTGGAGTATCATCCAATTCATCCGCAGTCGAATCCGTTAAAAAGATTGACTCCGCGGATCTTTTTTCCCCACTGTGGGTTCTATTGGTTGTAACACCGTTTTCCCGATAGTCAAGGTGACCGGGCAGTCGGAGTTGAAAACGTGTCAAGCCGCCCCCACCACTGTATTTGCACAACTGACGAACCTTTCTTTCCATGCATGCAATCAGCCAGATTCGACTAACATTCAATCAGGATCGCCCGCTTCTCCAAAAGGATCTTCCACAGGAGCACGACGACGATTCGGCAGGCGTTGCTGTTCAGGAAGCAAAGCCTGCGTTACAGGCGCCGCCGATGTACAAGGTGGTTTTGTTTAATGATGACTACACACCGATGGATTTCGTCGTCGAAGTGCTCGAGGTGTTTTTTAACCTGAATCGCGAGCTGGCGACCAAGGTCATGCTGGCCGTCCACACAGAAGGGCGGGCAGTATGTGGAGTGTTTACCCGCGACATCGCCGAGACAAAGGCCATGCAGGTCAACCAGTACGCCAGGGAAAGCCAGCATCCGCTACTCTGTGAAATCGAGAAGGACGGTTAATCGCCGACCACTTGGGTATGAGGTGAAGCTATGTTAAACCGCGAGCTCGAAGTCACCCTCAATCTTGCCTTCAAGGAGGCACGTTCGAAACGTCATGAATTCATGACCGTCGAACACCTGCTGCTGGCCCTATTGGACAATGAGGCTGCCGCCACCGTATTGCGTGCCTGCGGCGCAAACCTCGACAAACTCAAGCACGACCTGCAGGAGTTCATCGACTCCACCACGCCACTGATCCCCGTCCATGACGAGGATCGCGAAACCCAGCCAACCCTGGGCTTCCAGCGTGTGCTGCAACGTGCTGTCTTTCATGTGCAGAGCTCGGGCAAACGCGAAGTGACCGGCGCCAACGTGCTGGTTGCAATCTTCAGTGAGCAAGAGAGTCAGGCGGTGTTCCTGCTGAAACAGCAGAGCGTTGCACGCATTGATGTCGTCAACTATATCGCCCACGGCATTTCCAAAGTGCCGGGGCATGGCGATCACTCTGAAGGTGAACAAGATATGCAGGACGACGAGGGCGGTGAGTCTTCTTCTTCAGGCAATCCGCTGGACGCTTACGCCAGCAACCTCAACGAACTCGCACGCCAGGGCCGGATCGATCCGCTGGTCGGGCGTGAAACGGAAGTCGAGCGTGTCGCGCAGATTCTCGCGCGCCGTCGCAAGAACAATCCGCTGCTGGTAGGCGAGGCTGGCGTGGGTAAAACCGCGATTGCCGAAGGCCTGGCCAAACGTATTGTCGACAACCAGGTGCCGGACCTGCTGGCCAACAGCGTCGTTTATTCCCTCGATCTGGGCGCTCTGCTCGCGGGCACCAAGTATCGCGGTGACTTCGAGAAGCGCTTCAAGGCGCTGCTCAACGAACTGAAAAAACGTCCGCAGGCGATCCTGTTCATCGACGAAATCCATACCATCATCGGTGCGGGTGCTGCGTCCGGTGGCGTCATGGATGCCTCGAACCTGCTCAAACCGCTGCTGTCGTCTGGCGACATTCGCTGCATCGGCTCGACCACGTTCCAGGAATTCCGTGGCATCTTCGAAAAAGACCGTGCCCTGGCGCGTCGCTTCCAGAAGGTCGATGTCGTCGAGCCGTCGGTGGAAGACACCATCGGTATCCTGCGCGGCCTGAAAGGGCGTTTCGAACAGCACCACAACATCGAATACAGCGATGAGTCGCTGCGCGCCGCTGCGGAACTGGCTTCGCGCTACATCAATGACCGGCACATGCCGGACAAGGCCATCGACGTGATCGACGAGGCGGGCGCCTACCAGCGTCTGCAACCGGTCGAGAAGCGTGTGAAACGCATCGAAGTGCCTGAGGTCGAGGACATCGTTGCGAAAATCGCGCGGATTCCGCCGAAGCACGTCACCAGCTCCGACAAGGAACTGCTGCGTAACCTCGAGCGTGACCTGAAGCTGACGGTGTTCGGTCAGGACGCGGCGATCGATTCGCTGTCGACTGCGATCAAGCTGTCCCGTGCCGGGCTCAAGTCGCCTGACAAGCCTGTCGGTTCGTTCCTGTTCGCAGGACCGACCGGTGTTGGTAAAACCGAAGCCGCGCGTCAATTGGCCAAGGCGTTGGGGATCGAACTGGTGCGCTTCGACATGTCCGAGTACATGGAGCGTCACACCGTATCGCGTCTGATCGGTGCGCCTCCGGGGTATGTCGGTTTCGACCAGGGCGGTCTGTTGACCGAAGCGATCACCAAGCAGCCGCATTGCGTATTGCTGCTCGATGAAATCGAGAAGGCGCATCCGGAAGTCTTCAACCTGCTGCTGCAGGTGATGGACCACGGTACGCTGACCGACAACAACGGGCGCAAGGCGGATTTCCGCAATGTGATCGTGATCATGACCACCAACGCCGGTGCTGAGACGGCGGCACGTGCTTCGATCGGTTTCACCCATCAGGACCACTCGTCTGATGCGATGGAAGTGATCAAGAAGAGCTTTACGCCGGAATTCCGCAACCGTCTGGATACCATCATTCAGTTTGGTCGCCTCAGTCATGAGGTCATCAAAAGCGTGGTGGACAAGTTCCTCACCGAACTTCAGGCGCAGCTGGAAGACAAGCGTGTGCTTCTGGAAGTTACCGATGCGGCGCGCAGCTGGCTGGCGGCCGGTGGTTACGATTCGGCCATGGGCGCTCGTCCGATGGCGCGTCTGATCCAGGACAAGATCAAGCGTCCGCTGGCGGAGGAGATTCTGTTTGGCGAGCTGGCCGAGCATGGTGGTGTGGTTCACATCGACATCAAGGATGGTGAGTTGACGTTTGACTTCGAGACCACTGCAGAAATGGCCTGACGGCTGGTAAGTGAAAAGGCGCCTTCGGGCGCCTTTTTATTGTCTGCGGTTTTTATTTTGGGGGCATATCCGTTGCTTCGGGAGCTGCCGCTGGCGGTTTCGCCCTTACGGCGAGTCACCTTTTCCAAACGCCGAAAAGGTAACCCAAAAGGCTTCAACCCTGACGTACGGCCCTCGCTGTGGCTCGGGTTCCTTCGCTCCGGGATTGATCCGGGGGCATCGCCTACGGTTTGCTTCGCTGCACCTCCTCTCGATGCATGCGGCTGCGCCGCACGGTCGCTGCGCTCCCACCCCCGGATCAATCCCTCCACTCAGCCTGCCGACGGGCCCTGCGATCAAAAGCGGTACTCGAGCTAACGCTCATCGTTTTGAGTGGAGAGGAGCGGGTGTTCGGCTTTGGTTTTGTGGTGGGTTTACCCCTCACCCCAGCCCTCTCCCCGAGGAGAGGGAGCCGATTTTTGTGCTTTTCAAAGCCTGAGTTCAACGCGGTATCGCATGTCGGCGAACCTCTCCCAAATCACTCGATCAGTCCCCTCTCCCTCCGGGAGAGGGCTAGGGTGGGTAAAGACCGGGTACATCCTTTACGTTTGAGACCGGGGACATGGTTTACAGGTATCAATCATGGTCAGGAG
>NZ_POHV01000069.1:0-14773 GCF_002884345.1 Pseudomonas sp. GW456-12-10-14-LB2 | reverse complement strand
GGCGATGACTGGTTGCTGAACGTCATCTGCATCAGCCAACGCAAAAGCTGTTTGCTGGCCGAACCCGTGGTCAGCCAGCAGAAGTTGAGTCGTTTGCTGCCGGTGGAATGGCAGGCTGGATTAGCGGCTCTAAAGCCCTCGATCTTGCGCAAGGAGTTACTGAGTCTGGGGCTGAGCGCAAACTCAGGCGGGTGAAGTGATTATCCGGGATTGCCGGTTTTACTCGCCGCACTCTTACGCCGTTCAACGCCTTTCGGATTGCCAACGTCCAGCAATCGTCTTTCCACCAGCACATTCTCGAGCGCCTGGCGTTCGGCCGGCGCCATCTCGTGCTCGCGCTTTTTCAGCTCCAGCAGGATGGGGCTGGACCAGGTGCGATAGGTCTGTTCGATGAGGCGGCTGGATTTCATCAGTCTCTCCTTGATCAAGAGCCCGATCTTGCTGGTTGGGGCTCAATCCGATGAGGTACTAACGTTAGTCGACAAAACCGCAAGGCGCTAATGCTAGGTTTTTATGGAGGGCGTTGGTGAGCTTGTGAAACGCGCATGAGTTAAACAGGCATATTTCCTGTTCATTAATGGAGTAAATCTAGAGGCTCGACTGTAGGAGCGAACATATCTCTACCTTTGATCGAAAAAGCAGTTTCAAAATCCCCCCTTGTCGGTGAGTATGGCCTCTGTTTGTTTCATCGAATTTTCCATGGAGAAGTGGTTCATGACCATCAAGATCGAGGGAGTGATCGCCAGCAAGATTGGCTTTGCTTCTCACCAAAATTCTGTCCCGGTCCTCAGAGAACTGACCGTACACAACGATGGTGAAGCTGATTACAGCGATCTTGAACTGGAGCTTGTTGCGGACCCTCCCTTCCTTGAAGGCAAGACTTGGCGTCTGGATCGATTAAACAAAGAGTCGACGCTGCATATTTCAGAACGAAATTTGAAGCTGAATGCCGCTTATCTCGCCGATCTGACGGAGAGCCTCAGCGCGACCCTTTCGCTGCACCTACGTTTCAATGGTGAAGTTCTCAATAGTCAAATCTTCCCGGTTGAGCTTTTGGCACGAAATGAGTGGGGGGGCGTTAACTCCATGCCAGAGCTTCTACCGGCGTTTGCAATGCCAAATGACCCTGCGGTAGATCGGATACTCAAATCTGCTTCTGATGTTCTGCGCCGAGCTGGCAAGGCAGATGGCATCAACGGTTACGAAAATAAGTCCAGAACCAGAACCTGGGAGCTCACGTCCGCAATATGGTCCGCAGTCTGCGGACTTAAATTGAGCTACGCACTACCACCGGCAAGCTTTGAGACTTACGGTCAGAAAGTAAGAACTCCGAGCCTCATATTGGAGGGTGGTGTTGCAACGTGCCTGGACACAGCATTGCTTTTTGCCGCAGCACTGGAGCAAGCCGGACTGAACGCACTTCTGTTGCTGACGAAAGGTCATGCTTTTGCAGGAGTTTGGTTGCAGCCCCAAGAGTTTTCTCAACTGATTACAGATGAGGCGTCCGCGGTACGAAAGCGTATCGATCTGAAAGAGGCCCTCGTATTTGAAACCACTCTCGCAACACAATTTCCTGTTCCAGGTTTCAGTCAGGCGATTAGTACAGCTGAAAGACAGGTCAACGATGAAGATTTCATCATGGCCATTGATATGCATCGAGCACGCATGCAGCGCATCCGTCCTTTAGCAACGTCAATTCCCGCGTCTAAATCAGATGTGATTCAAGAGGCGGAGACACCACTCGAGGCATTGGAGATTGCGCCACAATTACCGGGCTTTGATGTAGAGATTCTTACTGAGTCAGAATCTCCCGCCGGTAAGCTTACGCTGTGGCAACGCAAGCTTCTCGACCTGACTACTCGAAATCGACTTTTACACTTGCCGGATAGTGCTAAAGGCGTTCGCTTGATCTGTCCTGAGCCCGCTGAGCTGGAAGACCAACTGGCCAGCGGCAAGCGAATCAGGATCGTGTCTATACCGGATCTGGAGGCTGGAGGCAGAGATGCGGCACTCTATGAGCAACAAAATCGAGAGTCGCTCAGAGATGAATACGCTCGCAGTGCATTGTCTCGTGGTGAGGTACTGGCCACGCTTGATAAAACCAAGCTCGAAGTAGCGCTGATTGACCTGTACCGGAAAGCTCGCAGTGATCTTGATGAAGGCGGAGCGAATACTCTCTTTCTTGCACTCGGGTTTTTAAAGTGGAAAAAGTCGGCAGACGACCCGAAAACCTATTCCGCTCCTTTAATTTTGCTACCCGTAAAACTTGATCGTAAAAGTGCGTTGTCCGGCGTGACGATGACTTTGCTTGAAGATGAGCCTCGCTTCAATTTGACCCTGCTCGAACTGTTAAGACATGACTTTGAACTCGTTATTCCGGGGCTTGAAGGTGAACTTCCCTCCGACGACAGTGGCATTGATGTCACTGGGATCTGGAATACAGTGCGCCGTGCAATCAGAGACGTGCCGGGTTTTGAGGTCACCACTGAGCTCGTGCTGGGAACGTTCTCTTTCGCGAAATATTTGATGTGGCAGGATCTGGCTGCTCGCTCTGAGCAGCTTTTGAAGAGCCCGATGGTCAAACATTTGCTGGAAAGAAGTGTCGGCGGTGATGGCTTTGCAACGTCGGGGGAGTTTCCACAGCCTCACGAGTTGGATAGAAAAGTCAGCCCGGCCGATCTGTTTACACCGTTACCTGCTGACTCCTCCCAACTGGCTGCAGTTGTTGCCTCCGCCAGCGGTTGTGATTTCGTTCTTGATGGACCTCCCGGCACCGGTAAGTCCCAAACCATCGCCAACATGATTGCCCACAACCTGGCTCTAGGTCGCAGGGTCTTGTTCGTAGCAGAAAAAATGGCCGCTTTGGACGTTGTCTATCGTCGGCTTGAAGAAAAAGGACTAGGCGAATTCTGTCTTGAGCTGCATTCCAGCAAAACATCCAAGGTTGAAGTACTTAAACAATTGGAGCGGGCTTGGGATGTTCGCGATGCGTTGACCGCTGAAGAGTGGGCTGTAGAAACGGCAAAACTGCACAAACTACGAAATCGATTGAACGAAGTCGTGGGAACCTTGCATCGTCGGCAACCTAATGGATTAACAGTCCATCAGGCTATAGGTCGTGTCGTACGAGATGGGCACGCCGCGTTACCGCATATTGCATGGCCAGAGGGAACGTCTCACGACGCGGAAGAGTACGCGCGTCTGCGTGATCTTGCCCGACGTCTCGATTTGAATAGTCAGGCTGCCCGCGATCTGTCAGCTGACTTCTCGCTCATCTCTCCCACCGAATGGTCAAACGGCTGGCAAGAGTCGATCGCTGCAGTTTCCAGGGAGCTGCCGGGAGTCATTGAGCGGCTAAAGATTGCCTGTAACAACTTGTTGAGAGCCACCGATCTTCCCCTAGCCGTATCGAGTGGGGAGGACATCGAACGTTTTTGCCAGTTTGTTGCGCTCTTGGCAGATACGCACGGTATCGATCTCTCTTTTGCATTCACGTTGAATGCAAGTGCCAAGATCGTTGCAGCGAAGAAAGCTGTGCAGATCCTCACAAAATACCAAGAGATTGAACACTCGCTGTCGGTGCGCTACGCCTCAGAAGCCTGCCGCACCATCAACCTCGAACAAGTCAAAAGCGATTGGGAAACTGGCAAGACCAAGTTTTGGTTCCTCGCGACTTTGGCCAAGAAAAAGGTGGGTAAAAACCTTGCGGGTCAGGGCGGAGCGGTTGGCTTTCCGGACGTTGAGCAGGATCTTGCGAGACTCTTTGAAATGCGTGATCTGCTCATCTCGCTGGACAGCTTGTCTGCAGATTTAAACGCTGTGCCTGGGTGGAGCGGAGTTTCAAGTGATCAATCCGCGATGGCGGTAGCTTGGGAGCTCGCTGAACGCTTGAGAACGTTGATCAGCTCGCGCGCAGAGTCCCCTGAAGATCTCATTGCACTGCGGGGGGCCACACAAAAGCTCGTCGTTGAAGCCAATGAGTTATTAGGCGGGGGTGGTTTTATCGCAGCAGCGCTTCACCAATTAAAAGATGCATTGGAAGCGTTCAGTCAAACGAGCAAACGCTTCTATGAACTGAGTAATCGCCCGATAGAGGGCAAATTAACAATTGAGTCATTGCTCGATGCGGCCAGTGCTATTTCTCGGCATGAGTCAAAGCTGAAAGGCTGGTGCGATTGGTGTCGGGTGCGTGAAGAGGCGATAGCGTCCGGGCTTCAACCGTTAAGTGATGCATTGGCAATTAAAGGGTTGCCAGAGGGCGGTACTGTAGACGCATTCGAAACATCTTACGCACGCTGGTTTGCAAGGGTGATGATCGACGCGGACCCTCTGCTTCGTAACTTCGTGCCAGCGGAGCACGCTAGCGATATTGAGGCGTTTGTACGTCTGGATGAGGACCTTTCCAAGCTTACTGTTCGATACATTCGAGCGAAGCTGTGTGGATTGATCCCGTCGAAGAACGAGATCGGTAAGCAAGGTGGTTTCGGCATCTTGAAGCACGAGCTGCAAAAATCACGTCGGCACAAACCCGTGCGACAGCTTGCTGTTGAGATGGGCGATGCCATGTCGAAACTCGCTCCTTGCATGCTGATGAGCCCTCTATCGATTGCGCAGTATCTTCCAACAGATCTCGCACTTTTTGACTTGGTGATATTCGATGAGGCCTCGCAAATTGCTCCATGGGATGCCATCGGGTCGATCGCGAGGGGTAAGCAGGTGGTCATTGCGGGTGATCCACGTCAGATGCCTCCAACCAATTTTTTCAATCGCGCCGCGTCTGCCGCAGAGGATGATACTGCTGAGGACATGGAGAGCATCTTGGATGAGTGTCTGGGCGCAGGCATCCCAAGTCATAGCCTCAGTTGGCACTACCGGAGTCGCCATGAAAGCTTGATCGCATTCTCGAACCATCGCTATTACGACAGTAATCTCATTACCTTCCCTGCGGCTGAAACGCGTGCTAGCGCTGTGGAGTGGCGACGTGTCGATGGCGTCTATGCGAAAGGCAAAGGCAGGCACAATCAGGCCGAGGCCGAGGCCATCGTTACCGAGACTGTGAAGCGTTTGATGGATCCGGCGTTTATTGCGAGCGGTCATACGATTGGGATCATCACACTCAATAGTGACCAGCAAAGGCTGATCAACGATCTGCTGGATAGGGCGCGGCAACAGTTCCCGCAGATCGAGCCGTTCTTCCAGCATGACATTGCCGAACCCGTCGTCGTAAAAAACCTGGAGACAGTCCAGGGCGATGAGCGCGATTTGATCATGCTTGGTATCGGGTATGGCCCAACCGAGCCTGGTGCGCAGGTTATGTCGATGAACTTCGGTCCATTGAACAAAGAAGGCGGATGGCGTCGTTTGAACGTGGCGATAACCCGTGCACGCAGGGAGATGATCGTTTTCTCCTCTTTTGATTCTTCAATGATTGATTTAAATCGCACCAACGCCCGAGCTGTTCGCGATCTGAAGCACTTCATTGAATTTGCTCAGAGAGGGCCGAGGGCTCTTGCTGAGGCAGTGCAGGGTTCAGTGGGCGGTTATGACTCGCCTTTTGAGGAAGCTGTTGCTCAAGAGCTGAGACGAAAAGGCTGGCAAGTCGTGCCGCAAATAGGCGTATCACGCTTCCGCATTGATTTAGGCATTGTCCATCCAGACAGACCCGGCGATTACCTGGTTGGTGTTGAATGTGATGGTGCCACCTATCACAGCGCGGCGACCGCGCGAGATCGCGACAAGGTTCGTAGCGCAATCCTGCAAGGTTTGGGCTGGAAGCTGGTTCGGCTCTGGTCGACAGAGTGGTGGATTGATAAGTCCGGCGCGCTGGATCGCTTGCATGCATCGCTTGAGGCTCTTTTGGAAGAGTCGCGTGCATCGGCTCTTGTTAGCAAAACAGTTGAGCAAGAGTCCTCAATACCTCATTTGTCGTTAGTGCATAGTGCTCCACTGGCAAACGACGTAGAGAAAGAGGAAGTTTCTGCTGTATCAGAGGGCGATGCTACTGATGAACGACCTCCCGAACTCAAAATCGCGAAGTCGTTCACGTTGCACGCCTCACCCGCAATCAAAGATGAATATCGTGTCACCGACTTCACAAGCGTCGGCGACAGAATCAATGCTGAGGCGTTTTACTCGCCTGAATATGATGCAGTTCTAGCCGAACTGATTGCACATGTGTTGTTGCAGGAGGCTCCGATCCTCGATTCAGTATTGGTACAGCGCGTAGCCCGGGCACATGGTTTTCAACGCTCTGGCCGTCTCATTCGAGAACGAGTTCTAGATCTGACAGAGCAAAATCATCATCTGAAAACTGATCCGGTTGATGGTCAATTTGTTTGGCATTCCCAAAGTGATATTGCGGGTTGGAACAAATATCGGATACCTGCGACATCGGAGGATGGCAGGTCGGTGGAGGAGATCGCCGCTGAGGAACTACTGATGGTTGCGTCTTTGATTTCCGCCGGCGACATGCCTTTGGAAATTGCCAAAACTTTCGGCGTGAAGCGTTTGACTGGAGCAGCGCGTGAAAGGATAGAGCTGGCAATCAAGTCGATGTCAGATTTGTGATTTTTTAAAGCACTACAACAAAAGGAGAGCATGGTGTTTGCCAGCTCTCCTTTTTATTGCCTGTTTACACAGTCGACTGAAAGTCTGCCATCGCTGGCAAGCTAGCTCCCACAGGGTTATGCAGTGGGTTTGTGTTAATCGTCGACCTTCATCATCGCCTGCACACCCTCCCAGGCCTCGGCCCGCATCCGCTCGATATCCAGCCCCGGAATCACGCCGTTGTCGACGACGATCCGCCCACCCACCAGGCTGTATTTCACGGCAATCGGCTCACCCGCGACGACCGGTGCGACGGCGCTGTCGTGGAAACCGTAGAAGCGTGGGTGGTCGAGGCTGTAGATCACCAGATCCGCTGCTTGGCCGACTTCCAGCGTACCGACCGCGCCGAGGCCGAGCACTTGCGCGCCGCCGGCCGTGCCCCAGTGGATGACGTCTTCGGCGGTGGTGGCGGAGGCGCCTTGTTCGGCGCGGTGGATCAGCCAGGCGGTGTTGGCTTCGCCGACCATGCTTCCGGATTCGTTGGAGGCCACGCCGTCGACGCCGAGGGAGATCGGCACGCCGGCCTCATACATCTGCGGGATCGGTGCGACGCCGCTGCCCAGCCGGGCGTTGCTCACTGGGCAGTGGGAGACGCCGGTGCCGGTCTGGGCGAGCATGCGGATTTCCCCCGGTTGCAGGTGCACGGCGTGGGCGAACCAGACGTCCGGGCCGAGCCATTCGTGTTCGGCGACGAATTCCACCGGCAGGCAGTTGTACTTGTCGCGGCAGAAGTTCACGTAGTTTTCGGTTTCAGACAGGTGCGTGTGCAGGCGCAATCCCATGCCTCGGGCGGTGTGCGCCAGTTCGCGCAACAACGTTGGCGGTAGCGAGAAGGTCGGCGTGGTTGGCGCCACCACCACCCGGCGCAGAGCATCCGGGGTGTCCTGGTGGTAGCGCGATTTCAGCCGTTCGATATCGCTGACCATTTGCTCCAGTGATTCCGGTTGCAGCGCGGTTTTCGAGAAGCCTGGGTGCGCGCTGGCCGATTCCAGGGCACCGCCACGGCAGAGCACGAAGCGCAGGCCGAATTCCTCGGCGAGGTCGAACAGCAGGTCGCCGGTCTCGGTGCTGCCGTGGGCGTGGTAGAGGTAGTGGTGATCGGCGCAGGTGGTGACGCCGGACAGCAGCAGTTCGACCATCCCCAGCCGTGCGGCGATCCGCGCCAGTTGCGGGGTGAAGCGGTTCAGGCGCGGATAGGGCACGCTGGCCAGCCAGCCTTGCAGGTCCTGATTCAAACCTTCGGGCACGGCTTTGAGCAGGTTCTGGAACAGGTGATGGTGGGTGTTGATCCAGCCCGGGTAGACCACCGAATTTCGCGCGTCGATCACTCGCTCACCGGGTTGCGGCTCAAGGTTGGCGGACATTTCCGCGATCCGGCCGTTGACCACGCGGATGTCCACGGTGCCGGCCCGGGCACGGGGGCCGCGCAGACCGGTCATCACCGCGACCGGGTGCTTGATCAGGATGTTTTGAAGTTGAGTCATGGGCAGCTCCAGTCAGAGGATATGCGAGGCGGATTTGCCGGGTGTGGTTTCTGGCACGCTGACGCCGTTGAGCGCCGCGTTGAGCAGCACCGACACCAGGCAGGCGATGACCACGCTGCTGTGCAGGAACGGCTGTGACCACTCGGGCAGTTGTTTGAACAGGGTCGGGGCGAGCACCGGCACCAGGGCGGCGGCGATGGTGAAACCGACGATCAGCACGTTGTAGCGATTGCGTTCGTAATCGACCTTGGCCAGGGTCTGGATGCCCGCTGCCGCGACCACGCCGAACATCGCGATGCCGGCACCGCCCAGCGCGGCGGTCGGCATCGAGGCGATGATCGCCCCGGCTTTCGGCACCAGCGCAATCGAGCACATCAACAGACCGCTGATCGCCACCACCCAGCGGCTGCGCACGCCGGTCAGGATCACCAGACCGACGTTCTCCATGAAGGCAATGAACGGAAACGCGGCGAACATCCCGGCGATGGTGCTGGCCAGGCCATTGGCGCGCAGGCCGTTGATCACCTGTTTGTCTTCCACCGGTTTGTCGACGATGTCGCTGATGGCCACGAACAGCCCCATGGATTCGACCATCTGCACGATCATCACCACCACCATGGTGGCGATGGGGATCAGACTGAAGGTCGGCAAGCCGAAGTAGAACGGATAGGGCACGGTCAGCCACGGCGCGTCCTCGACGCTGTGAAAGTTGCCCATGCCCAGACCGTAAGCCAGACCGGCGCCCACCAGCATCCCGACCAGCACTGCCATGTTGCGCAGCAACGGGCTGCCATAGCGGTTGACCAGCAGGATGGTCAGCAACACCACCACGGCCACGGCGAGAAACGCCGGCGCGCCGAAGTTGCTCGCGTTGCGCCCGCCGCCGACCCATTCATAGGCAATCGGGAACAGCTGCAGACCGATCACCGTGACGATGCAGCCAGTTACCACCGGCGGGAAAAACCGTCGCAAGCGGCCCACGAACGGCGCGATCAACATGGTGAAAATCCCCGCACCGATCACCGCCCCGCAGACCCCGGAGAACCCCACCTCCGGGTTGCTGCCGATGGCGATCACCGGCCCGACGCTGCTGAACGCCACGCCTTGCAGAATCGGCAGGCGTACGCCGAACTTCCAGAAACCGACGGTCTGCAACAGGGTGGCGATGCCGGAGCAGAACAGCGTGGTGCTGATCAGCACCACCGTGTCGGCGTGGGACATCTTCAAGGCACTGGCAACAATCAACGGCACGGCGATGGCGCCGATGTACGAGACGGCCATGTGCTGCAGGCCGAGGGTGAGCATCTGTCGCACCGGCAAGACGCGGTCGACAGGGTGGACGGTGGAGGAGGAACTGGCTGACGACATGGGGAATCACCTCTAGCTGTTGTTATTCGGTACAGAGGGGTATTCGTTCTGTGTGCCCGGAACCGCCATCCACCGGCTCCGATGCCGGGTTTCAGCCGGCCAGGCAGGCGGCGAAGCCCTGGTTCAGCGCCGCTCGATCCAGGTCGCGGCCGATGAATACGATCTTGCTTGAGCGCGGCTCGCTGCCCCACGCGGTCGAAGCGCGGAACTCCACCAGGCTGTGCACGCCTTGCAGCACGTAGCGCTGGTCTTCGTTGGCCACCGCCAGCACGCCTTTCATGCGGTACAGGTTGTCGGCTTGGGAACTGCGCAATTCGCTGATCCAGCGGTGGAACGCCATCAGGTTGACGGCGCCGTCCACGGCGATGCCCACTGAGGACACGCTCGGGTCGTGCACGTGATCGGGCTCTTCAGCGTGATGGTCATGCTCGTGGTGATCGTGCTGATCCGCGCCGATTTCCATCAGCTTCTGCGTGCATTCGAAGGCGCCGATGCCGAGGATCTTCGACAGGTCGATCTGTGCGTGGGTCGAGGTCACCAGATCCGCCGTGGCGTTCAATCCGCGGATCTTGCCGCGCAGGGTTTCCACCTCTTCGGAACTGACCAGATCAACCTTGTTGATGACGATGCGGTCGGCGCAGACGATCTGATCCACGGCCTGATTGTCGACGCCGTCCAGTTGCAAATCTTCCAGGTGCTGGGCGATGTGCTTGGCATCGACCATGGTCACGATGGCGTCGAGTTCGACTTCCTCGGCGATCGGGTCGTTGATGAAAAAGCTCTGGGCCACCGGGTACGGGTCGGCCAGACCGCTGGTCTCGATCAGGATGTGGTCGAGCCGCACCGGGCGTGCCACCAGTTCGCGGACGATCCGCACCAGGTCTTCACGGACTTCGGCGGTGCAGCAGACGCAGCCGTTGACCATTTCGTAGATCTCTTCGGTCTCGGAACTGAGCACCAGATCGCCGTCGATGCCGACTTCGCCGAACTCGTTTTCGATCACCGCGATCTTGCGGCCGTGGTTCTCCTTGAGGATGTAATTGAGCAGGGTGGTTTTGCCGGCACCGAGGAACCCGGTGAGGATGGTGACCGGGATTTTGGTGTTCGGGGTCGGGGCGTTGAAGGGGGTGTTCATGTGAGGCTCCTTGGTAGTGATAGACCGGTGCACGATGAAGGGGAGTGAGGCTGGATTTGGCTGGGGGCCGGGGTTTCACCCCAGCGCAGCGCGGTGCCGGCATCGAGGCCGAACAGGTCGAGGACGCGGCCGAGGCTGTGATCGACCATTTGCGCCAGGCTGTCTGGGCGGGCGTAGAAGGCCGGTACCGGCGGGGCGATGATGCCGCCCATCTCGGTGACGGCGGTCATGTTGCGCAGGTGGGCGAGGGTCAGTGGCGTCTCGCGGGCCATCAGCACCAGGGTGCGGCGCTCCTTGAGGGTGACGTCGGCGGCGCGGCCGATCAGCCCCGAAGACGTGCCG
Organism: Pseudomonas sp. GW456-12-10-14-LB2; assembly: GCF_002884345.1. Taxonomy (NCBI): domain Bacteria; kingdom Pseudomonadati; phylum Pseudomonadota; class Gammaproteobacteria; order Pseudomonadales; family Pseudomonadaceae; genus Pseudomonas; species Pseudomonas sp. GW456-12-10-14-LB2. Next base: position 3,838 of record NZ_POHV01000069.1, on the reverse strand, counting down.
GTGGCGATCTCCGCCAGCGTCCTCATCGAACACGGCGCAACCACCATGCCCAGGCAACGGAACGAACCGCTGGCGATCCCGGCGGCCACGTCATCGGCGCGGTGGTAATGGCTGGCGAGGGCGCTGACGTCCGCCAGTTTGTAGTCGGTTTCGTGGGCCATGGTCAGCAGCGCGGCGCGGCTGATGATCAAGTGGCTTTCGATGTTCAGCTCGGCCAGCAACTCCAGCAGGCGCACGCCGTAGATAAACCCGGACGCGCCGCTGATGCCGACCACCATCCGCTGGCGGTTCACGATGGCAGACCTTCAAGCAGTTGCCGGGCGCGTTCGAGCACGTCCTGATCGAGCTGCGCCTTGATCCCGTCGAACCCCGAGCCACGCGTGGCATCCAGCCCCATGCGCGAGGTGGTGCCATTGACCGAGGACGACGGATCCAGGGGGCTGCCGGGCAAACCGTCGATGGTGAAAATGTCGAGGTGCGGCTGGAAATGCGTGGCCAGCGCCCACAACACCTGGCTGTCGTCGGTGAGGTCGATATCGCTGTCCACCGCGATCACGGTTTTCAGGTACGGATCCCAGCCGAGCAGGGCCAGCATGATCTGCCGGGCCTCGCCGTCGCGGCTCTGGTCCAGCGCCACGTAGCAATGAAAATGCGTACCGGAGTTCGGGTAATGCACGGCGGTGACGGCGGGGAAACGTGCCTTGAGCTTCTCGCTCATTTCCGCTTCGCGAGGCAGCCGCGCCAGGGTCAGGTGCTCGGCGTAACGTCCGCCCATCACGTCCACCAGCCAAGCGTCCTTGCGCCGCAACAAGGTGTCGACGCGCAGCACGTTGTTGGTCGAACGGTCCGAGGAATAACCGCTGAATTCGCCGAACGGGCCTTCTTCGGCATAGGCCGTCGGGTCTATCGCACCTTCGAGCACAAACTCGGCGTAAGCCGGCACGCCGATGCCGTAGCGTGGGGTCTTCACCAGTTCCAGCGGCGCACCGAACAGCCCGCCGGCCACCGCGCGTTCATCGCTGCCATAGGGCAGCCGTGCAGCAGCGGCGAGCATGAACAGCGGATGCGCGCCGACCACCATGGCCACGCGCAGTTCTTCACCGCGTTCGCGGGCGGTCTGCAACATCCGCCACAGATGCCCGCGCGAGTGCAGGCTGGTAGCCAGGGCCTGACGGGCGTGACGCATCGAGCGGTGGTAGCTCATGTTGGCGATGCCGGTCTGCGGGTCCTCGGCGATGATGATCGCGTTGGTAATGTACGGGCCGCGATCACTGTCGAAATGCTTGAGCATCGGCAGTAGCGCCAGGTCCAGGGTTTCGCCTTCGAAGACTTCATCGAGTATCGGGCCGGTTTCGACGTAGCGCGGCGCGATCGGCTGGTTGGCGCGGGTCTGGAAGGTTTCGTGCAACTGCGCGGCACTGACGCCGAACAGCCGGGCGATGCGCCGACGGGAGGCGAACAGATTGGTCGCCACCGGTACGCTGAGGGTGCCGACGTTTTCGCAGATCAGCAGCGGATCGCGGCCCTGAGCGGCGAGGGCATCGACCAGGGCGGTGACGTCCTGATCGGCAGAAAGGGGTTGGGTGATGGTCAGCACATCGTCCGGGTACTGGCGGCGATAGGCGTCGATGAATACGTGAAAATCCTGAGAGTCGCCGAGCGTCGAACGGGTCATGGTTTCACCTCGTAAAAAGCAGGCGCGCAGGGGTGAGGCTGGCGTTCGATCGACAAGCCGTTGGCCTGCCGGTCGAGCGAACGCCGGATCATCTTCGCGCCTGTAAAGTCGCTGTGTGGCTGGGTTGAAGCCGGGTCAGACCCTGTTTAGAGATAGGTCGTGGTCAGACGAATGTCCGCTTCGGCCAGATCCTTGGGCGGCGGGGTCGGTTCGATCCCGCACAACCGGGCGATGTTATTGCCCAGGTAATCCTCAAGGTGATCCTCGTCGATCCCCAGACCCTGCGGCGCCGGCGAGCACAGCACTTCCAGCTCGCGCAGCCACATGCCCGGTTCGTTCGGCGGCGAGTCAGTGCCGAACACGATCTTGTTGCGCGGCAGCTCCTTGGCGAACTCGACGATCCGCGACTGGAAGCACCAGCCGGATTCGCAGTACACGTTCGGCGTGTCCATCGCCATCCAGAACGCTTCGAACGAGTAGTTGCCGCCGGTCTGGATGCCGAAGTGACCGATGATGAAATTGACCATCGGGAACTCGCGGATGATCGGGTAGAACATCGTCGGAATGGTGTACGGGCCGTCACCGGTGTGGATCAGCACCACGATGTTGTACTTGGCGCAGACCTTCATCGCCGGACGCAGCCAGTCGAGTGCGCGATCCGGGCGATAGCCGTGCATGTTGGCGTGCAGCTTGAGCATCTTGAAGCCGTATTCCTTGATATGGAATTCCAGCTCTGCCGCACCGTTTTCCGGTCCCCAGCGCGGGTTGAAGTTGAAGTTGCCGATGAACCGGTCCGGGTACTTCACGCACAGTTCGGCGACGTACGACATGTAGTCGCGCACGCCCTCGCGGCCACGGCGGTTGCCGTCGCGATAACCGGTGTTGCCCGGTGGCGGCTGGATGAAACCCATGTCGATCCGGCGCGGCTTGCCGTTGATCATGTACGGGCCGTCCATCAGCTTGAGCATGCGCTCGCCGGTGAACGGTTCGCCGGTGTGGCGCCAGGCCTCGTCGACCAGATTGGTGGGGTGCAGATGGGTGTCGATGATCATCGGTTCAGCTCCTGGCCAGTTGGGTGGTGACGGGGCGCTTGAGTTGCGCCTCTGCTTCGGAAACGGAACGCGGCGGCGGGGACGGCTCGAGGCCGATCATCCGTGCGGTGTTGTTGCCCAGGTAGTCTTCGAGGGTGTCCTCGTCGAGGTTAAGGCCCTGCGGCGGCTCGTGGCAGAGCACTTCGAGCAGGCGCAGCCACATGCCCGGTTCGTTCGGCGGGGTGTCGGTGCCGAACAGGATCTTGTGGGTCGGCAGGACCTTGGCGAATTCGACGATCCGCGATTGCAGGCACCAGCCGGACTCGCAATAGACGTTGGGCAGCTCCATCGCCCACTGCATCGGTTCGAACACATAGACGCCGCCGGTCTGCACACCGAAGTGGGCCATGATGAAATCGACGTTGGGGAACTCCTTGATCATCGGCACCCATTCCGACGGGATGCTGTAAGGCCCGTCGCCGGTGTGCAGCTTGACCGGGATGCCCAGCTCGGCACATTTCTCGAAGGCCGGACGGACCCAGTCCAGCGCGCGGTCAGGACGGTAGGCGTGCATGTTGGCCTGCATCTGCACCATCTTGAAACCGTGTTCTTTCACGTAACGCTCGATCGCCTCGACGCCGTTTTCCACGCCGCAGCGCGGGTTGTAGACGAAGCAGCCGATGAAACGGTCCGGGTAGGTCTGGACCATTTTCAGGGTGTAGGCCATGTAGGCGTCGATGGATTCGCGGCCCGACAATTCGCCGTCGGTCCAGGTGTAGATGGTGTTGCCCTGCGGCGGCTGGATGAAGGCTTTGTCGATGCGGCGAGGCTTGCCGTTGACCATGTACGGGCCATCCATCATCTCCAGCAGACGCTCGCCGGTGAACGGGTCACCGTCATGCCTCCAGGCGAGGTCCACGAGATCCGTGGGATAGCAGCTGATATCGATGATCATTGAAGTCGATCTCCTGATAGCGGGGAAGGGAGCCTTGCGGCTCACAGCATCCACGTCCCGGGCAATCGGCCGTTTCTATGCGCAGCACTCGCGCATTCCCTCGCCTGTTCGCATCCGGCCCGGGTGGGTGGTTGCTTGAGGCGAGTATTGGAAGGCGGGGGAGGGTTCGTACAATAT
>NZ_POHV01000068.1:0-15009 GCF_002884345.1 Pseudomonas sp. GW456-12-10-14-LB2 | reverse complement strand
CCCCCTCCCGACCCAAAGCGCGTTATGTGACTCATATTCGCCCGAGACACCGGTCAGGTTACTTGCCGTATCGCTAAGGACATAACGCGAGCCAAATCCGCCGATCCGCACCTCTACCGTCTCGGCTTCACCGGTGACGATATTGCGCACCGTCAGGCCACGCCACTGCGCCGGCATCCTGAACATCGCGCCATCGCGCTCGGCGCTTTCCGGCCGAATGGCCTGCACCGAGGTGAAGCGCAGCGGCAGCGAAACCCCCATCAGGTTATAGCGTCGGCAGTCATTGGGGTATTGGCCGCAGTAGCCGCTCTGCGGCGTCTGGTTGATGAATGCGTTGCTCTGCGGGTTGGCGGGATCGGGAACGTAGGTGGCGCGAATCTCCTGAGTGATTGCCAGCGCTGGCGCGGAAAAAATACTCCCGCAAAAGCAAAACGCACTGATCCTTGAGCACTTGCGTACAGCTGAAACCATTGGCTGTTTCCTTGCCTGTCAGGTCGGTTGTCCTTGTCCGGCGTGCGCAGTTCATCCTGTCGGCGCCGCCACGTTGAACACGATATTGACGGTGCCGTTGTATTCACCCGGCTTGTAGCCGCCCGGTTGCTCGCGGGGGACGATTTCCAGTTGCACGCGACTGCCCGCCATTGCTTCCTCGGCCGACACCACCTGCCGGGGCGTCGGGTCCTGAGTGAGTTCCTTGCCGTTGAAACTGACATGCAACACGATGTTGTCGCGTGAATCGCCACCGGCGGTCAGGTAAGGGAAACTCTCGAGCCGCGCTTCAATGGCACTGCCGTCGGTTTTCACATCGAAGCTCTTGCGCAATCCGAGCAACGTCGAGCTGTGGATATCCCATGGCAGGGTCTGCTCGCGATGAATCCAGTCGGCTTCGCTGGGAATCACGTAGAAACCCAGGGTCGGGATGTCTACCGACACCTCGAAAGTATGTTTTTCCTGGGCGGCGAACACTGCCGGATGAACCGACGCCGGCAGGCCCAGGCACAGCGCGATAGCGACTTGCTTGATCATCTCAGGAACCTCTGCGTGGATGACGGTGCGCGATCAACTTCCCGGTGCCCGGGCGTTGAACAACAACATCACCGTGCCGTCGTACTCCCCCGGTTTGAATCCGCCGAGCGGTTTGATCGGGTCGATTTCCAGCAAAACCCGCTTGCCCGCTGCCGCCTCGGCCTGTGACAGCACTTCACGCGGGCGGGTGTCCTGACTCAACACCACACCGTTGAATTTCACATGCAACAGAATCTCCTCGCCCGTCCGGCCGTTGGACATCGAGCCCGTACGTTCCAGACGCGCTTCGATGGCACTGCTGTCGTGGCGCACGTCGAACGACTTGCGCAAGCCACGCAAGGTCGATGTGTTGTAGTCCCAGAGCAACCGCTGCGGGCGGTGAATCCAGTCGGACTCTGCCGGAATGACGTAAAAGGTGCGACTGGGAATGGTCAGAAACACCTCGAAGTTCAACTCCTCCCGAGCCGCCCAGCCCGGGACACTTGTCAGTGCGGTTAAAGCCATCAGCGCGGCGATGGCGCATTGCTTGTTCATGATCGATACCTGGCGCGTCATTGGTGCAGGCCTTAGCGGCGAGCCACCCTGAGGTCTTTCTTGTTATCGCCTTCAACCAGTTTGAAGCGGTATTCGCGACCGGCTTCCTTGTCGAATGCGAAGCTTTTGCCAGCCATGACGTGATGTTTGGTAGTCGCGCCGCAATCGCTTTCATCGCTCAGCGAACAGTTCTTGAACTCGTCGACCACCATCACCGTGTTGCCGTCGTTGCGGATCTCGTAACGCTCCGGGCTGTCGTTGATCACCGTGGCGAAACGCGCATCTTTGGGCCGCACGAAGAACACGATGCCGAAGCCCGTCATGACGTTGACCCCGGCCGACAGCGACTTTTTGTAGTCTTCGCGTTCATCCTGGGACACCACGAACTCATCTTCCTTTTCCGGCACCACCGGCACGAAGCGCACCCGGAAATAGCGCTCGCGATCCCGCTCTCCCATGTACAGCAAGCGCGTGCCCTGAACGCCCTGCGCCGGTACGATCAAGCGCGCCGGGCTGGCCATCACGCCGTTGCGCGAAGCGCCGTCAGCCGCATTGGCGACGGGAATTTCCTGCGGCTTGCCATCGGCGTCATAAACGATTTCCAGCACGTTGATCTTGACGAACGCGGTGCTGTCACCGCTGTTGAAGACCCGTTTGAGATAGGTACTTTTGTCGCCGTCGAGATAGTCGTACACCGTGCCGACATTGATCTGTGGCCCGCCATGGGCCGTCATGCAGAACATCCCGGACAGCAACAGCAAAAACATTCGAGTCATGGAGCTCAACCTCATGAAAATGAAAAATGACCTGCCCCGGAGTTTCATACTTCCGAGTCGAAAATGACGGTGACGTTGCCCCAAAGCGTGCCGTTCATGCCGGGCTTGAGCAGGGATTCGATCCAACGCCGCGGAATCTGAAAGCGCAGGTTGCCGGGTTTGCGATCGACGTAGCGGGTGGGCTCGAACGGACCGAGCCAGGTGTTGTGCATCAACGTTCCGGACCAGCCGTCACTGTTACCCGGACCGACGATGCCTGCGGGTAGCGTGAGCCTGACCTCAAACTTGGAGAAGCCCACTTCATTGTTGCCAATGCCGCATTCAGACCCACCCAGTGAGTTACAGATCATCATCACCTTGAAGCGCGACGAGGCCGATATGTGAAACAGTTGATCGCGATAGATATCGGTGGGCATACGCCCCGTTTCGATCCAGCTGCGCCAGCCGCCGGGCGGCTCCATGGTGACCTTGTCGCCGCCCGGTGGCAGGCTGACTTTCAGTTCGTGCTGCACATCAAGCACAAAATCCAGAGTCAGGTTGGCGTCATCCGCCCGAAAGAAAGGCCCCATGTTGAAATCCGCGCTGCCGGGGCCGACGCTGTAGGGCAGTGAACCGGTGTACACACCGGTCGCCATGCTCAACGGATTGGGAGTACGCAATTCGTAGGCGATATCCAGATACTCGAATTCCATATGCCCGATGTCGAAGAGTGCCACCTTGTTACAGCTGCCCAGCACCGGGGTCTTCCAGAAAAACTGGTAAGTGGTGGCGCCCGGAAAGCCGACTCCGCTGTATTCGCATGGAGGCGCGGCATAAACCCACGAACTGCCCACCCACAATTTACGATGCGCCTCCGCTTCGTTTGGCTCGCCCGTGAGTTCGGTGACAGGCTTGCTCAAGCGATATCGCGAACCGATCCCGCTGATCCGAACCTCCACCGGATGAGTCTGCTGAGTCTGCTGATTGATGACATTCACGACTCGCCAATCCGCGGGCACCTTCACCCACACGCCATTGGTCGAAAACATAGGCGTGAACGTCGAGAAGCAGATCGGTACCCGGAGACTGAACATGCCCTGATGGGCGCACTCGTCCGGGTAATCTGCGCAATAACCGCTGTTCGGCGTCTTGTTGATGAAGACGTTCTTGCTTGGCTGTGTCGGATCCGGCTGAAACAGCGCGCGGATTTCCTGATTTGCCGCTTCGACCGGCGGCAGGCTCAGCGCAACGAACAAGCTCAAATATCTGGTCAGCTTTTTCACGCTCAGCCCGCCTTCTGATCGGTAATGGTTGTATCGGCCAGGGTGTCCGGCGTGCAGCGCAGATCCCCGATCATCAACACGTTGTTTTCGCTGCGATGCTGATCGGCGTCGAGGCGGAACTGGCACAGCAGGCGGTTATCCTGGCGCACCTCGAGGGTTGGCGAACCGGCGTTCATTTCCATCGAGAAGAAGCCGTCGACTTCGGTGACCCCACGACTGGCGTGGTTGATCACGTGATGCCCCTTGAGCGGCTGGCCCTGTTCGTTGACCAGCCGTCCGAGCACGGTCAGGGTTTTCATCACGCGGATCTTGCGGTAGTCCACGCCGCCCTTGTTCAGGTGGTAACGGGTGCGCGCCGGTTCGATGGTGGCGGCGGGCACGTTGTTGCCCTCGAAGTCGAAGCTCACCGAGCTGTTCTGATAGGCAGTGATCGGGATGAAGTTGCGCCCCGGTTTCAGCGCGGCGCTGCCACCGCTGAAGTCGTCGGCGCGCAAGGCAATACCTTCGATATCCGACTCGACATCGACGATCATCCCCGCCCCGCGCATTTCGTACTCGCTGGTCATGAGCATCTGCTGGCCGCCGACCACCAGTGTGCTGTCGAGGTTGAGACCGCCGGTGAAATTGCCGTTGTAGGACGAGCGCTGGATGAAGCCGTCGCCGTTGACCGTATCGGTGCGAAAGTTGGCCAGGCCCGAAGCACCGATGCCGTAGGTGTCGGTCAGCGCGGTGACCGAGACGTTCTGCAGCACGTGGCCTTTGAGGTCCTTGCGCCAGCCGATGGAGGCGTTATTGTCGCGGCCGCCATCGCGGTCGGTGCGCGAACCGATGCTGCCGGTGATCTGCTCGCCGGGGGCGCCCAGCGCCATGTTGAGGCTCAAATCGACCCCGCGGTTACGCGCGTCGCCGCTACTGAAACTGCCCGGCCGGTCGAACAAGGACAGACGCCAGTTGGCGTCATTGCCGAACAGCTCGCTGCGCCGGGTCCAGCCCAGATCCACGCCGACGCCTTCAACATTGCCCTCGCTGTGGGAGACCCGTGCATTCAGCGAATTGCGACTGTTGAGCCGGTGGTTGAGCGCCAGCGACGAGTTGCTGGTTTCGCCGATAAACACATTGCGCTGGCGCACCCGGGTGCCGTCCGGCAGGGTTTCGTACTGGTCGGTGGTGTCGAGCCAGCTGCGGTTGTGGCTGATCACCAGGCTGCCGGAACCGTAGTTGTACAGGCTCTGCAAATCCAGACCGGTGCCGTGATCCTCGGTCTTGTAGACGTTGGCATACAGGCTGATGTGATTGGCCAGGGTCCAGTCGATGGACGTGCCGTATTGCAGCTTTTCGCGGATCTGCCGTGCCGACAGGCCAAGGATGACTCGCGGGTGCAACAGATAGTTGAGCGAGGCACCGGCGGTAGGACTACCGCTGGATTGTTGGTCCCAGTTGCTCAGCAGTTTCTTTTCTTCGCCGGCAAACAGGTTGTAGCGCCAGCGCTCGTCGAGGTTGCGCCAGTTGCTGGGCTTGTACACCAACTCCTGGGTGCTGGACGTGATCTGGCCGTCTTCGATCAGCCGTACTTCCACCTCGTAAATACCGCCGGGCAGCGGCCGGGTGTCGAGGGTCTGCAAACCGGCGGGTATCGATTGAGTGTTGATCAGCAGACCATCGCGCCAGATCTCCACCGAGCCTTGGCGATTGGCGGTGACGTAGATCGGGTAGACGCTGGGCGCGGCGTTGTTGATAGCCAGGCTGTCGGAGCTGCCGTACATCACGCCGACGGCGGTATCAGGGCTGGTGCCAAACGTGCGCGGTTGGCGGGTCAGCCCTTCGGAATTGGGGGTGAAGTAGCCCAGGCGGAAGAAATTGCCTTGCAGTTCGCGCTGGGTGTAGAGCTCGTGGACGGCGTGATAGAGCTTCTCGTCCGGGCCGCCGAGGCGAGCCATTTGCATGTTGAAGGTCTGGCTCCAGTTGCCCAGGCTGCCGCTGGCTTCAAGGCCGAAACGCCCGCCCAGATCCTGATCCTTGCCGCCATTGAGGTTGAGCTGGTTGCGCACCATCAGTCCGCTGCTGCCACCTTCGGGTTGATCATAGAAACGCTTGGTTTCCAGGTCACGCTCGGCGTTCTCGGTGAGAATCGAGAGCAACGAATTTTCCAGGTTGTAATGCACCGCCAGCACCTGATCGGGGCAGGAACCGGTACACGCGCCCAACGGCACGCCGGGTTTGAGATAGGCCGCCCACTTTTCGCGTTCGGCGGGGGTGTAGCGGTTTTCGCTGGTGTCGGTGAATTCCAGCAAGGTCACGCGATCATCACGGGACAACACCACCATGGCCTCCCCCAGCGGTTGCTGATCGAGCTCGACCCGCACCGCCAGCGGCACATCGAAAAAGTGCTCTTCGAAATCCGCCGGCAAACCTTTGGCCTGCGCCAACAGACTGCGCGGAGTCGTGCCGGCGGGTTCGGAAGCGGCCGCTGCGCTGGCACAAAACAACAGCGCAAGCGCAGCCGCGATGGGTGTCATCGGGAACATGAACTCGTACTCTGATTTACAAAAGTTGAAGTCCGGCGGGACAGACAAGGCTGTTTATCCCGCCGGGGAACGCGACTCTGGCAAGCTGCGTTGAGTGCGGATCAACCGATTACTTGCCACCACCGATCGGCGGCACGGCGTCGAAGGTCATGGCGACAACACCGGTGTAATCACCCGGCTGGAAGTTGCTGCCCTTGGCACTGATCTTCAGGGGTGCGCGGAAGTTGACGTCGGATTCCGACTCGCCCACAACCATTTGCGGGGTCAGGGTCAGTTCCTTGTTGTTGAACAGCACTTGCAGGTCGATGGCGGTGTTGCCGGCGATCAGTTTTGGCTGGCTTTCCAGGCTGGCATGAACCGAGCCGTTGTTATTGCGCACGTCGAAGAAACCATTGACTTCACGCATCTTGCCGGTGCTTGGCTGGAAGCTCATGTCCTGATCCTTGTTGACCAGATCGGAGTCGGTCGGCACCACGTAGAAACCGTTGGTCGGTACGTGGGCGATCAGGCTGATGGAGTGACGGGCTTCACCGGCGGCAAAGACCGCGGACGAGCTCAGGGCCAGGGCAGCGAGAGAAGCGGTGATTGCGATTTTCTTGAACATCGGTCAGTACCTGTTTTCTTTTTAAGGGAATCGAAACATTGAAGTTCACGTCATACCGGTCGATAAGTACCGAAAACATGGAAGTTCAATGCCGGGGCATGATCAACCCTTGTCTCAAGAATGTAAGCAGGCAACTTCCCACGAACTTGTAGTTAAACAACCTCGCAACATGAAAGAAAAAACATCAAAAAATCAGAATATACAAAAGTAACTGTAAGGCATTCCCTACCTACAGTTATTTACAAAAACCGTTACAGCAGTTTCGACAATACCAGCCAGCACTTTCTAATCTTTTTAGAATATACGCTCAAGTATTAATAGAGTGATAGCTTTAACTTTCCGGTTATTCCTGTCTCGATCAACCAGGTAGGGCGGTTCCTCCGTCAGCGCGCCTTGCTCACCGCTGACCACTCGTCAGCTCTGCGGCAAAAAGCTCTTGCCCAGCCGTAAAGATATATCTTAAGTTGTATCTAAACACGACGAGAGAAGACTGAAATGAGAGACCATCATTCCCCCCACCGCGACCACGGCGACAGCCGTGACGGCTTCGAAAAACGCCACGGCCGCGAGCGCGGCGGTCGCGGCCCGCGGGTATTCGCCCCGGGCGATCTGAAATTGCTGTTGCTGGCCCTGATCGCCGAACAGCCGTGCCACGGCTATGACCTGATTCGCCAGATCGAAACCATGTTCGACGGCGCCTACAGCCCCAGCCCCGGCGTGATCTACCCGACCCTGACATTTCTCGAAGAAAGCGAAATGATCACCGGCGATGCCGAGGGCGGCAAAAAGCGCTACGCGGTGACCGATGCCGGCCGCCAATCCCTCAGCGAACAGGCGGTGGCGCTGGACGGCGTGCGGATGCGCATCGACGTCAGCAAGCGCTCGCTGCGCGGCCACGACCGGCCGCCGGAAATTCATGAAGCGGTGCACAACCTGCGTCATGCCCTGCAAATGCACCACGGACGCTGGAGCCCGGAAGAAATCCTGCGCGTACGCGACCTGCTCAATGACACCGCCAAAGCCATCGTCGACGGCCCCGCCGTTCAATCTGCCCCGGAGAAAGTCGAATGACCGCAGTCGATACCCAAACCATTCACCGCGTCATGCATGAAATCAAACGTCGCCGCCTGGAAGTGCTGCGAGTGGTCGACCTGACTCCGCGCATGCGCCGCATCACCCTCGGCGGGCCGGAGCTTGCAGGCTTCATCAGCCTCGGCACCGACGATCACGTCAAACTGCTGTTTCCGCAGAACGCCGAACAGGCCGCGGCACTGGAAACCCTGGTGCTCGGCGCCGGCAAGAGCGATGTGCCGATGCCCGAAATGCGTGACTACACTCCGCGCCGCTACGACCTCGACAAGCTAGAGCTGGACATCGATTTCGTCCTGCACGGCGACGGCCCTGCCTCGACCTGGGCCGAGCAGGCCAAACCGGGGCAGTTCCTGCACATCGGCGGCCCGCGTGGCTCGATGATCGTGCCGGACATTTTCGACAGCTACCTGCTGATCGGCGACGAAACCGCCCTGCCCGCCATCGCCCGCCGCCTCGAAGGCCTGGCGGCCAATCGCAAGGCGCTGGTAGTGATCGAAGTGGAAAACGGCAAGGAGCAGCAAACCCTGGAAAGCGCGGCGCAGGTCAATGTGATCTGGGTACTGCGCGAGGGCGGCAAGGACAACCTGCTGACGACCGTCAAACAATTGCAGGTGCCCAAGGGCAATCTGTATGCGTGGGTGGCGACCGAGACCAAGGTTTCGCGGCAGATCCGTCGGGTGCTGCTCGATGAGCACGGACTCGACGAGAAGTTCGTCAAAGCGGTCGGTTACTGGCGCGCCGAAGGCTCCGAAGAAGAGTGAATACGAGCGGCGGCGCTGCTAAAGGCGCCGCCCCTGCCAGCGATCAATCCCGATCACCAGCAACGCAATCAGCACAAACCCCAGCAGAATCCCCCCGGCATTGATGAACACCTGTGGATAACCCAGCAGCGCCACGTCAATGAACGGATAGGCGTAAGCCCCCAGCAAATGCCCGCGCAGCAGCGCATAGGCGAAGTACACCAGCGGATAGATCAGCCACAGCGGCAGGTGCTTCAGACGCAAAGTGCCCTTCGGCACACACAGCCACCAATAAGCCAGAAACAGCAGCGGCATCACGTCGTGGAGCAATTCGTCAGCGATAAACTGCCAGCCCTGCGGGTGCCACAGATGTCGCAGCAGAATGCTGTAGGCCAGGCCCACCACCGCAATGCTCACGGCAATCCCGCTACTGACCCAGGGCTGCAGAAACCAGCGTCGTGCAGCGGATTCATGATCGGTCACCGCGCAGGTCAGCACCACCGCCACCAGGGTATTGGTGAGCACGGTGAAGTAACTGAAGAAACTCACCAGCCCGCCCAGCAGACTGGCGCCGACGCTCAGCCGGGCGAAGAAAATCAGGTACAGCTGAATCCCCAGCCCGGCCCAGCCCAGCACCGCGGCCGAAGTAATCAGGCGTCGCCGCCATACGGCGTCCATCTCAGAGCGGTCGCTTGGTGCGCATCAGTTTCACGTACAGCCGCTCGACTTTCTCCCGCGCCCATGGCGTCTTGCGCAAAAAGGTCAGGCTCGACTTGATGGTCGGATCGCTCTTGAAGCAACGGATGTCGATGCGCTCGGCCAAGCCCGACCATTCGTAGTGGGTCACCAGTGCATTGAGGATCTGTTCGAGGGTCACGCCGTGCAGCGGATCGGGATTGTGGTCGTTCATGCCGGGCCTTTGGGCGAAGTGAAAATGCAGAAGCCGCGCACCTTAGCCGAGGGCATGGGCGGGTGGAAGGCCTTGGGTTAAATGTAGGCCAACCGGAGAAGATCGCAGCCTGCGCCAACGCCCGCAATGCGCTGTATTGCCGCACTGTTACCGAATCCGAAAGGGTTCATGTCTGCAAAAGCACTTTGTGTTTTTGTAACAGGACATTATCCTGCCGCCCTTCCGCTGAATCGCTTCACTGCCTGCGTCAAATCGTAGCGGCCAGCTTATTCCCCAAAAAAGATCAAGAAAGACCCAATTCATGCCCGATTTTCCGTTCTCCCGAGACAGCGCTATCTCTACCCTGCGCCTGATCGGCGGCTGCACCGCCCTTGGCCTCGCCACCTGCACCCAGGCCGCCCCGGCCTTCGACAGTGAATCACCGTGGATGCTCGGTGACTGGAACGGCACCCGCAACGAACTCGCGGCAAAAGGTATCGACTTCAAGCTCGACTACACCGGCGAAATGGGCAGCAACCTGCACGGCGGCTACGACCACGACCGCACCGCGCGCTACAGCGACCAATGGGGCCTCGGCACTCATCTGGACCTGCAAAAACTGCTGGGCTGGAACGACGCTGAATTCCAGCTGACCGTGACCAAGCGCAGCGGCAACAACATCAGCAACGACCGCATCAACGACCCGCGCGTCGGTGGCTTCACCTCGGCCCAGGAAGTCTGGGGCCGTGGCCAGACCACCCGCCTGACGCAGATGTGGTACCAGCAGAAATTCTTCGACCAGAAGCTCGATATCAAGGTCGGCCGCTTCGGCGAAGGCGAAGACTTCAACACCTTCCCGTGCGACTTCCAGAACCTGGCGTTCTGCGGCTCGCAAGTCGGCAACTGGGTCGGCGGCATCTGGTACAACTGGCCGGTCAGCCAATGGGCGCTGCGCGTCAAATATCACCTGACGCCGGAGCTGTATGCGCAAGTCGGCGCCTACGAGCAGAACCCGTCGAACCTCGATCGCGGTAACGGCTTCAAGCTCAGCGGCAGCGGCACCCAAGGCGCGATCCTGCCGATCGAACTGGTGTGGAAGCCCAAGCTCAACGGCCTGCCAGGCGAATACCGCGCCGGTTACTACTACAGCAACGCCAAGGCCACCGACGCCTATAAAGACAGCAACGGCCAGCCGGCCGCGCTGAGCGGCGAAGCCTATCGCAGCGCTTCGAGCAAACACGGCGTGTGGCTCGGCGTGCAGCAGCAGGTCACCAGCGTCGCCAGCGACAATTCCCGTGGTCTGAGCGTGTTCGCCAACGGCACGATGCACGACAAGAAAACCAACGCCATCGACAACTACGTCCAGGCCGGCGTGGTCTACAAAGGCCTGTTCGACGCCCGCGCCAAGGACGACATCGGTTTCGCCCTGGCCCGCGTCCACGTCAACCCGGCCTATCGCAAGAACGCCGAGGCGACCAACCAGGCCCGCGCCGTCTACGACTATGACGATCCGTCCTTCCTGCCGCCGCAGGACACCGAATACAGCGCTGAACTCTATTACGGCGTGCACGTCACCAACTGGCTGACCGTGCGCCCGAACCTGCAATACATCCGCCATCCGGGCGGTGTGGACAAGGTCGACGACGCGCTGATCGGCGGGATCAAGATCCAGTCGTCGTTCTGACCCAATGCAGGCCGCTCAGGCCTGCAGATGAAATTCGATAGCAAGACAAGTTTTTATCTGAACCATGCCCGCGCCCGATCGTCATCTACAGTGACTACAGCGCGGGACTACTTGAAACGTCACGGAGAACCACACTATGAGCACTGAAGGTGCTTCGAGTCGAAGCCGTCTTCTGCCGAACCTGCTCGGCATTCTGCTTCTGCTGATGGGCCTGGCCATGCTGGCCGGGGGAATCAAGCTGAGTACGCTCGGCGGCTCGCTGTATTACCTGCTGGCCGGTATCGGCATCACGCTGACCGGCATCCTGATGCTGATGCGTCGCCGCGCAGCATTGGGCCTGTACGCCATCGTGCTGTTCGCCAGCACCGTCTGGGCGCTGTGGGAAGTCGGCCTGGACTGGTGGCAACTGGTGCCGCGTCTGGCGCTGTGGTTTGTCCTCGGCTTTGTGATGCTGCTGCCGTGGTTCCGTCGTCCGCTGCTGCTCGCAGGCCCTGCGCCGATGGGCACCGGCGGCCTGACCGTGGCTGTGATTCTGGCCGGCGTCACCGCCCTGGCCAGCCTCTTCACCCACCCGGGCGAAATCTTTGGCGAACTGGGTCGCGACACAGCCGACACCACCAGCACCGCGCCAGCCATGCCTGATGGCGACTGGCAGGCCTATGGCCGCACCGAGTTCGGTGACCGCTACTCGCCACTCAAGCAGATCACCCCGGCCAACGTCGGCAAGCTGCAGGAAGCCTGGCGCATCCAGACCGGCGACCTGCCGACCGCCGATGACCCGGTCGAGCTGACCAACGAAAACACCCCGCTCAAAGCCAACGGCATGCTCTACGCCTGCACCGCCCACAGCAAAGTGCTGGCGCTGGACCCGGACACCGGCAAGGAACTGTGGCGCTTCGACCCGCAGATCAAGAGCCCGGTCGGCTTCAAGGGCTTCGCCCACATGACTTGCCGTGGCGTGTCGTACTACGACGAAGCCGCGTACGCCAAGTCTGAAAACGCAGCCTCCGCCGTCATTTCCGAGGCCGGCAAAGCCGTCGCCCAGGCCTGCCCGCGTCGCCTGTACCTGCCGACCGCCGATGCACGCCTGATCGCACTGAACGCCGACACCGGCAAGATCTGCGAAGGCTTCGGCACCAACGGTGTGGTTGACCTGACCCAGGGCATCGGCCCGTTCACCGCCGGTGGTTACTACTCGACTTCGCCTGCCGCTATCACCCGTGATCTGGTAATCATGGGCGGTCACGTCACCGACAACGAGTCGACCAACGAACCGTCCGGCGTGATCCGCGCCTACGACGTACGCGACGGTCACCTCGTCTGGAACTGGGACAGCAACAACCCGGACGCCACCGAGCCTTTGGCACCGGGCGAAACCTACAGCCGCAACTCGGCCAACATGTGGTCGCTGGCCAGCGTCGATGAAAAACTCGGCATGGTTTACCTGCCACTGGGCAACCAGACCCCGGACCAGTGGGGCGCCGACCGCACCCCGGGCGCCGAGAAATTCAGCGCCGGCGTCGTGGCTCTGGACCTGGCCACCGGTAAAGTCCGCTGGAACTACCAGTTCACCCACCATGACCTGTGGGACATGGACGTCGGCAGCCAGCCAACCCTGCTGGACATGAAAACCGCCGATGGCATCAAACCTGCGCTGATCGCCCCGACCAAGCAGGGCAGCCTGTACGTCCTCGACCGTCGCGACGGCACGCCGATCATCCCGATCCGCGAGATCCCGGTTCCGCAAGGCGCCGTGAAAGGCGACCACACCGCCCCGACCCAGGCCCGTTCGGACCTGAACCTGCTGGCCCCGGAACTGACCGAAAAAGCCATGTGGGGCGCCAGCCCGTTCGACCAGATGCTGTGCCGCATCCAGTTCAAGGAACTGCGCTACGAAGGCCAATACACGCCTCCGTCGGAACAGGGCAGCCTGATCTATCCGGGTAATGTCGGCGTGTTCAACTGGGGCGGCGTCTCGGTCGACCCGGTTCGCCAGATGCTGTTCACCAGCCCGAACTACATGGCCTTCGTCTCGAAAATGGTGCCACGCGAGCAAGTCGCGGCCGGCAGCAAACGCGAGAGCGAAACCGCTGGCGTGCAACCCAACACCGGCGCGCCATACGCGGTGATCATGCACCCGTTCATGTCGCCACTGGGCGTACCGTGCCAGGCCCCGGCCTGGGGCTACGTCGCCGGTATCGACCTGACCACCGGCAAAGTCGTCTGGAAACGCAAAAACGGCACCAGCCGCGACAGCTCGCCAATCCCGATCGGCTTCACCCTGGGCGTGCCAAGCATGGGCGGCTCGATCGTCACCGCCGGCGGCGTCGGCTTCCTCAGCGGCACCCTCGACCAGTACCTGCGCGCCTACGACGTGAACACCGGTAAAGAACTGTGGAAATCGCGTCTGCCTGCCGGCGGCCAAGCGACCCCGATGACCTACACCGGCAAGGACGGCAAGCAATACGTCCTGCTCGTGGTGGGCGGTCACGGCTCGCTGGGCACCAAGATGGGTGATTATGTGATTGCGTACAAACTGCCGGAATAAGTTTTAGCGGCGGTAAGGAAAAAGGCGATGCCCTGTGAGGGGCGTCGCCTTTTTTTGTGGGCTGCAGTTTTTTAAACAGGGTGTGTATGTCCTACAGACGGGGTGTTTGCGGGGGATGTTTCTGACATGTCGCGTCGGTTGTGGGTCGGAAATGGGGTGGATAGGCTTTGGGGGTCGCTGAAACATTCAGCGAACGGGCTTCGCAGTCCGCTCAACTCACTTGGTGCATAATCGCCACCCCAAACTGAAGTGCCTCGGTACTTTTCGTTTGCTTATGGTGGCTGTGCGCGGGATACCTTCGGGTATGCCGGAGTTTTCCGAGTGATCCGGTCTGCGAACCCGCGCACAGCTGCCACCCTCCATCGTTTCGCAGCGATTCGTGGTAGCTCAATTTGTCACTTGGAGTTCCACCATGAAAAAACCAACACCCAGTCCCCCCGAATCAAACGACACCTCGCCCTACGAATCCGCCGATTCAAAGAAACTCCACGACGCCGCCGAACGCGCGCTCGACCACCATTTCAATCCGATTCCAAAAAAATGCCCCGGCCGCCGACCGAGCCAGATGTTCCAGATCTCGCCAGACATGGACGATGAAAGCCTGTTGGCCCATGCCTGTGAGTCCCTGGCTACAGCAAGCGTCATGGCCAGTGATGTAGCGGCTTTTGTCGATACGCCGCAGCGGCACCGGATCCTGGGCATTCAGCAGGTGATCATGCTGGCGGAACTGGCGGTGAATCGGGTGCTGGATAACGTTGAGGTCAGTCGATATCCGGCATAAATGCTGATGAGGTCTCTGCGGGAGTCAGGCTTGTGGTGAGTCAGTCATGACGCTGCCCTCACCCTAGCCCTCTCCCGGAGGGAGAGGGGACTGACCGAGTTGATCAATCGATGTACATCGACCTGAAAGTCCGAGTCGACCTCAAGTTTGCAAAGCCCACAAACCACACCTCTCAAGGATGAGCGTTAGCTCGACAAAGCTCTTGATCTTGATCCACCCGTCCCTTCGGAAGGCTGAGTGGAGGTGTTCATCCGGGGATTGGCGCGCAGCGCCGTTTGGCGAAGCCGAACTCATCGACGAAGTCGATGCCCCCGGAGGGACGCCGGAGCGAAGGAACCCGAGCCTGCGAGGGCCGAACGCCGGGACGAGCCTTTTTGGGTACTTTTTTGGCGTTTGAAAAAAGTGCCTCGCCGTAAGGGCGAAACCGCCAGCGGGCGCACCCGAAGAAACGGATATGTACTCGATAAAACCGCAGCATGGCCGGCCCAAAGGCCGCCAAGCCCAACCCCAAAACCCTGTCAAAACCCTGAACACACAAGCAGAAACAC
>NZ_POHV01000067.1:0-15995 GCF_002884345.1 Pseudomonas sp. GW456-12-10-14-LB2 | reverse complement strand
GGCAATAAAAAACCGGCGACCCTGGGTCGCCGTTTTTTATGAGGTTTATATAACTGTCCCTCGCGTTCCAAAACGGCGGATCTGCCATTCATCGCCCGGCGTTCGGACTTTCACGTTTCATGCACGCCTTCGGTATGAAAATGGCTGGCCCGCGCCGGAACATGCCGGCGGATGCCCGGTCAAACCGGGCAGTTTGACCCTCCCTTGACGGAAGGTCTTCACGCCACAAGAGGATGTCTGAATGAAGATTTCACGCGGTTTTGCCCTGGCATCGCTCCTGACCCTGGCGGCAGGGCCGGTGTTTGCCGGTTTCAGTTTGAATGACGTGGCCGGTGCGGTATCGGGCATGCAGGGCGGGGACAAGGCCGCCGCCGCGGCGCCGACGTCGGAAACCGCCGGTCTGTTGAGTGCCTTGAGCGCGCTGAACGTCACGCCGCAGCAAGCGGTCGGCGGTACCAGTGCCATGTTGGGCCTGGCGAAGAACCAACTGAGCAACACGGACTATTCCGAGCTGGCCAAGGAAGTGCCGGGCATCGACAAGCTGTCGGGCGGCAGCGGTAATCTGGCGGCGTTGAGCGGCTTGCTCGGCTCGTCGGGCAAGTCCGCCGGGCTGGAAAATGCGCTGGGCAACGTCAAGGACACCAATGACCTGAACAACGCTTTCGGTGCGTTGGGCATGGACAGCGGTATGGTCGGCCAGTTTGCCCCGATCCTCCTGCAATACCTCGGTCAGCAGGGTGTCGGCGGTTCGTTGCTGCAAAGCCTGGGCAGCATCTGGGGTACCGGCACCAACGGGTGACTCAGCGGCGCTCGCCCTTGAGTTCGGCGATGCGCTGATCCTTGAGGGTCCAGAGCTGGTTGACCCAGTTCTGGACCTTCTCGCGAAACGCCGGATCGTTTTCGTAATCGCCCTGCCACAGGGCCGGATCCAGCTCGCGGGTCTGGATGTCGATGATCACGCGCGGCACGTTGCCGCTGATCAGGTCCCAGAACCCCGGAATCTTCTGCTGTGGATAAACCACGGTCACGTCGAGAATCGCGTCCAGCTGTTCGCCCATCGCCGCCAGTACAAACGCCACGCCGCCCGCCTTGGGTTTGAGCAGGTGACTGAACGGCGATTGCTGCTGAGTGCTTTTGGCAGCGGTGTAACGCGTGCCTTCCAGATAGTTCACCACCGTCACCGGCTGGCGCTTGAACAGCTCGCAGGCGGCCTTGGTGATTTCCAGATCCTTGCCGGCCAGTTCCGGGTTCTTCGCCAGAAACGCCTTGGTGTAACGCTTCATGAACGGGTAATCCAGCGCCCACCAGGCCAGGCCCAGGAACGGCACCCAGATCAGCTCTTTCTTGAGGAAGAACTTGAAGAACGGCGTGCGCCGGTTGAGGGTCTGGATCAGCGCCGGGATATCGACCCAGGACTGATGGTTGCTGATCACCAGGTAAGACGTGTCGCTGCGCAAGTCTTCGCCGCCGCGAATGTCCCATTGGGTGGGGATGCACAGGCGAAAGATCAGCTTGTCGATTTCCGCCCAGGTTTCGGCGATCCACATCACCGCCCACGAGGCGTAGTCGCGAAAGCGTCCCGGCAGGATCAGCTTGAGCAGGGCGAACACCATCAGCGGTCCGAAGAGCACGAGGGTGTTGGACAACAGCAGCAGGGTGACGAGACAGCCGGTGAGCAGGCGGCGCATAAGCAACTCTTGGAAAACGGATGGGCGCGCCATGATAAGTGGCTTCGGCCGACAGGCCAAATCCGCCGGTGACGAATGTTTCACCTGTGGGGCGTTAGTCTGATCGTTCCCACGCTCTGCGTGGGAACGATCAAGTAAACAACGGTCTAAAATCTCGCGTCTGACGCCCCCATTTCCCAAGGAAGCCCCTTACGTGAAATCCCTCCTTGCACTGCTTTCCCTCGTCGCCCTGCCGGTGCTCGCCGCCGAACCGACGCTGTACGGTCGTTACGAATACATCGCGCTGCCGGAAATCGGCGGCGAAGTGCTCAAGGCCAAGATGGACACCGGCGCGCTGACCGCCTCGTTGTCGGCCAAGGACATCGAGACGTTCACCCGCGACGGCGAAGACTGGGTGCGTTTCCGTCTGGCCACCAAGGACGCCAGCAACAAGGTGTACGAGCACAAGGTCGCGCGGATCAGCAAGATCAAGAGTCGCTCGGATGAAGAAGACGAGGGCGAAAGCACCGAAGTGGCCAAGCGTCCGGTGGTCGATCTGGAGCTGTGCCTGGGCGACGTCAAGCGTACCGTGGAGGTCAACCTGACTGACCGCAGCAACTTCAACTACCCGTTGCTGATCGGGGCCAAGGCCCTGCGCGAATTCGGCGCGGCGGTGAACCCGGCGCGACGCTTCACGGCGGACAAGCCGGACTGCTAAACCAAGTGGTCTCATTGACGTAACGCCGGGCTTGGGGCACCGTTCGCGCACTTAACCCACAGGCTCGGACGCCATGCCTCATATCCTGATTGTCGAAGACGAAGCGGCGATTGCCGACACGCTGATTTTTGCCTTGCAGGGCGAGGGCTTCACCACGACCTGGCTGAGCCTGGGCGCGGCGGCGCTGGAGCATCAGCGCCAGAACCCGGCGGATCTGATCATCCTCGACATCGGCCTGCCGGACATCAGCGGCTTCGAGACCTGCAAACAGCTGCGTCGCTTCAGTGAAGTGCCGGTGCTGTTCCTCAGCGCGCGCAATGCAGAGATCGATCGCGTGGTGGGCCTGGAAATCGGCGCCGATGATTACGTGGTCAAGCCGTTCAGCCCGCGCGAAGTGGCGGCACGAGTCCGGGCGATTCTCAAGCGCATGGCGCCACGTCCGGTCATCGAGGCGGCCTCGGCGCTGTTTCGCGTCGATCCCGAACGCGTGCAGATCAGCTATCGCGGCCAACCCCTGAGCCTCACCCGCCACGAATTCCGTCTGCTGCAATGCCTGCTCGAACAACCCGAGCGGGTGTTCAGCCGCGAGCAACTGCTCGATGCGCTGGGCGTGGCGGCGGATGCCGGTTACGAACGCAGCATCGACAGCCATATCAAAAGCGTGCGCGCCAAATTGCGTCTGGTGCGCGCCGAGGCCGAGCCGATCCAGACCCATCGCGGCCTTGGCTACAGCTACAGCCCGGGGCACAGCTGATGTCGCTGGGGCTGCGGATTTTCCTGGTGTATGTGCTGTTCATCGGCTTCACCGGTTACTTCGTACTCAACACAGTGATGGAAGAAATCCGCCCCGGCGTGCGCCAGTCCACCGAAGAAACCCTGGTCGACACCGCCAACCTGATGGCGGAAATCCTGCGAGACGATTTCAAGGCCGGCACCCTCAACCAGAATCGCTGGCCGGAACTGCTCCGCGCTTATGGCGAACGCCAGCCGAAGGCGACGATCTGGGGCCTGGCGAAAAACCAGGTCAACCACCGGATCTACGTTACCGACGCCAAGGGCATCGTAGTGCTGGACTCCAGCGGTGTTGCGGTCGGTCAGGACTACTCGCGCTGGAACGACGTCTACCTGACCCTGCGCGGTGAATACGGCGCACGTTCCAGCCGCAGTGACCCGAATGACCCGAACTCCTCGGTGATGCACGTCGGCGCGCCGATCCGCGACAACGGCGCGATCATCGGCGTGGTCACCGTGGCCAAGCCCAACAGTTCACTGCAACCCTACGTCGATCGCACCGAACGCCGTTTGCTCGGTTACGGCGCCGGATTGATCGGCCTCGGCCTGCTGCTCGGCGCCGTGCTGTCGTGGTGGCTGAGCCGCGCGTTGCACCGCTTGACCGTTTACGCCCAGGCCGTGAGCGAGGGCCGTCGGGTGGCGGTGCCGCGCTATCGCGGCGGCGAGCTGGAACAGTTGGCCACTGCCGTGGAACAGATGCGCACCCAGCTCGAAGGCAAGGCCTACGTCGAGCGTTATGTGCACACCCTGACCCATGAATTGAAGAGCCCGCTGGCGGCGATTCGCGGTGCCGCCGAGTTGTTGCAGGGCGAGATGCCGGCGGATCAGCGATTGCGCTTTGTCGGCAACATCGACAGCGAAAGTGCCCGGATGCAGCAGTTGATCGAACGTCTGCTGAACCTTGCCCAGGTCGAACAGCGGCAGGGTCTTGAGGAGCGTGTCGCCGTGCCGTTGGCGGCGCTGGTGAATGAGCTGCTTCAGGCACAGATGGCACGCATCGAAGGCCGGCAACTGCGTATCGAGCAAACCATCGCGGCGGATCTGGCGTTGATCGGCGAGCCATTTCTGCTGCGACAGGCGCTGGGCAATCTGCTGGAGAACGCACTGGATTTCACGCCGTCACACGGTCTGCTGCGCTTTGGTGCCGAGAGAATCGGCGAGCAGGTCGAGCTTCGCCTGTTCAACGAAACCACGCCGATTCCCGACTATGCCTTGCCCCGTTTGAGCGAGCGTTTCTACTCCTTGCCACGCCCGGACAGCGGACGTAAAAGCACCGGACTCGGGCTGAACTTCGTCGAGGAGGTGGTCAAGTTGCACGGTGGATCAATGCGCATCGGCAACGTTGAAGGTGGGGTGGAAGTCGTTCTGCAGTTGTAGTATCCACACAAACTCCACATTCCTCCCACAAAACCCCCACATCCCCTTTGCAGACTCTGCCCATCGAAACAGGGAGAGTCCCATGAACAAAAGTCTGACGATAAAACTCGGGGCCATTGCCCTGCTGATCCTGGTATTGCTGGTGCCGCTGCTGATGATCGACGGCATCATCGACGATCGCCAGCAACTGCGTGACGGTGTGCTGGAAGACATTGCCAGAAGCTCAAGCTACAGCCAGCAACTCAGCGGGCCGGTGATGGTTGTGCCGTATCGCAAAGTGGTGCGCACCTGGAAAACCAAGGAGAAGAGCGACGAGCGCTACCAGGAAATCGGCGAAGAGCGCGGGCGCCTGTATTTTCTGCCGGAGCGTTTTGAACTCGACGGCCAGGTGCAGACCGAACTGCGCGCCCGTGGCATTTACGAGGCGCGGCTGTTCCATGCCGATAACCGTATCAGCGGGCATTTCTCGCTGCCGGCGCAGTTGGGGATCAAGGAGGATTTTGCCGATTACACCTTCGATGCGCCGTTCCTGGCGGTCGGCATCAGTGATATTCGCGGTATCGAAAATGCGCTGAAGCTGGAGCTTGGCGCGCAACGCCTGGACTTCGTTCCGGGTACTCAGGTCGGCTGGCTGGGCGAGGGTGTGCGAGTGACGCTGCCGGCGCTGGACACCAGCAAGACCACGGAACTGGCCTTCGGCTTCGACCTGCGCCTGCAAGGCACCGGCTCGTTGCAGGTGCTGCCGGTGGGCAAGACCAGCCGCGTGAACCTCGCTGCCAACTGGCCGCACCCAAGCTTCATCGGTAACTTCCTGCCGGCCAAACGCGAGATCACCGATCAGGGTTTCACCGCCGACTGGCAGACCTCGTTTTTCTCCACCAATTTGCAGGAAGCGATGAGCCGTTGCGTGTCGGGCAATGATTGCGAGGCGGTCAACGGGCGCAGTTTCGGCGTGAGCTTCATCGATCCGGTGGATCAGTATTTGAAGAGTGACCGGGCGATCAAATATGCGTTGTTGTTCATCGTCCTGACGTTCGCCGGTTTCTTCCTGTTCGAAGTACTGAAAAGCCTGGCAGTGCACCCGGTGCAATACGCGTTGGTGGGCGTGGCGCTGGCGTTCTTTTATCTGTTGCTGCTGTCGTTGTCGGAGCACATCGGTTTTGCCATGGCGTATCTGTTGTCCGCCAGCGGTTGTGTGCTGTTGATCGGGTTCTACGTCTGCCATGTGCTGCGCAGCGTGCGGCACGGCTTGAGCTTTTCGGCGGGGCTGGCGGCGTTGTACGGCTTGCTCTACGGCTTGCTGAGCGCCGAGGATTACGCGCTGCTGATGGGCTCGCTGCTGCTGTTCGGTCTGCTGGGTGTGTTCATGGTGCTGACCCGCAATCTGGACTGGTACGGGATCGGGCAGAAACCGGCCAAACCGCTGGAGTTCGATATCGGAGCGGTGCAATGAGCCGGTTTGTGGGGTTGCGTGAGGAGCAGCGGGAGGCCGAAGTGTTGATGACGCTGATCTTTGCGTCGTTGCCTCCCGCCCGGTGCGTCAAGCCTTCGGCATCGTCGCTATCATCGACGGCCGCTGGCTCACTTCAAAGAACCAGTTGGCCAGTTGCGGGTTGGCGTCACGCCAGCCCAGATCCGGGAAGCGCAGATCCAGATAACCCAGCGCACAGGCCACGCTGATCGAAGCGACGTCGAAGTGGCAGGTCAGTTCGGCAATCGCGTCGCGCTCCAGCAGGGCGAGGGCGCGGCGGATCTTCTCGCGCTGGGCCTCGAGCCATTCGTCCCAGTGCTTTTCCGGGGCACGCAGCACTTGCTCGTAACGCACCATGACCGAGGCGTCCATGATCCCGTCGGCCATCGAGGCCAGGGTCAGGCGCCGCCAGCGGGCCGCGCCGTCGCGAGGGATCAGCGGGTTGCCGACGTGCTGGTGGTCGAGGTAATCAAGGATCACCCGGCTGTCATGGATGACATTGCCGTCGGCCAGGCGCAGGGCCGGGATCTTGCCCAGCGGGTTGTCTTCGTTGAGGGCGGCGTCCGGGCTGACAGGGCTGAGTACGCAGTCCTGCAGCGCGACGCGATCCTGCTGGCCGGTCTCGTGCAGCAGCACCATGACTTTGCGCACGAACGGGGACAGGGTGTTGTGAAACAGGGTCATGCTGGGAGCGGACATTGGCAGGGTCTCGGTCAAGGGCAAGACGGGCAGCATAGCGCGTTGCCCGTCAGGCTCAAGCCGTTCAGCGACGTTGCAGCAGTCCACGCAGGGCAATGGCGGCCGGAACGCCCAGACCAATCCAGCTCAAGCCATCCCAGATCCCGTCGCCCAGCAGCGCGGCGAACAGGCCCGCCGCACTCAGCAGCGCGATCACCAGCGGTGTGCTGAAGACCTTCCAGAAATTCGACTGACGCGGCTTCATGCAGAGGCCTCCGCCGGTTCCAGTACCGGTTTCGCGGCCTTGCGCCTTACCACCCACAAGTACACGCCGCTGGCGAGGACGATGATGGTCAGCACGTCCAGCGTGGCCCAGAGGATTTTCATCGGCATGCCGCCGTAGTCACCGAAGTGCAGCGGCTGAGACATGCCCATGGCGTCCATGTACCACGGTCGTTCTGCCACCGCCGTGACCTGCAGGGTGCTGGCGTCGATCAGCACCGGGGTCAGCAGGTGCGAGGTCAGGTGGGTGCCGCCCTTCATGAACACCGAGTAATGGTGCTCGCTGGAGAAACGGGTGCCGGGGAAGGCGATGAAGTCCGGTTTCATCCCCGGTGTGACGCTGCCGGCGATGTCCAGCACCCGGGTGGCCGGGGCCAGTTGCGTCAGCGGCGGGGCATCGCGATAGGGCGCGATCATGGCGTTGAGCGAATCGCTGCGCCAGGCGGCGATGATCAGGTCGGCACAGGCGCTGATCACTCCCGTAACGCCGACCACCAGTGCCCAGGTCAGGGTGACCACGCCGATCAGGTTATGCAGGTCGAGCCAGCGCAGGCGGGTGGATTTGTCCTGGCGCACGGTGCCGAACTTCAAGCGGCGCATGAACGGCAGGTACAACACCGTGCCGGACACGATCGCGACCACGAACAGCAAACCCATGAACGCCAGCAGCAACTTGCCCGGCAGGTCGGCGAACATGTCGACGTGCAGGCGCAGGATGAACAGCATCAGCCCACCGTTGGCCGAAGGCATTTCCAGGGCTTCGCCGGTGCGCGCATCGAGCATGAAGGTGTGCGAGGAGTTGGGCTCGGTGCCGGCGGTCTTGGCCATGATCGTCAGCACGGCATTCGGTTCGTCGTCTTCGAAGCCGAAGTACTGCACGACTTCACCGGGCCGATGCTTCTCCGCCGCTTCGACCAGTTGCGCCAGGTTCAGATGCGGCGTATCCGCCGGCATCACCCGCAACTCGGGCGCATCGCCCAGCAGGTGGTCGATCTCGTGATGGAAAATCAGCGGCAGGCCGGTCAGGGCCAGCAGCAGCAAAAACACGGTGCAGATCAGGCTGGTCCAGGTGTGGACGAAGGACCAGCGGCGAATTGTTTTACTTTTCATTTCATGACCTTCAAAAACACCAAAGCCGTCCACGAGGGACGGCCTGGTTGCAGGGCCTGTTTCAGCTCAGGCGCTTACCACTTGTAGGTGGCGCTGGCGATGACGCTGCGCTGGTCGCCGTAGTAGCAGTAGAAACCGTCGCAGGTGGAAATGTAGTCCTTGTCGAACAGGTTGGTCGCGTTGAGTGCCAGCGACGCCCCTTTGAGGCTGTTGTCCAGACGGCCGAGGTCGTAATGCACGGCGGCGTCAAACACGGTGTAGGCGTCCGCCTTGCCCAGCCAGGTGTTGGCCTTGTCGCCGTAGGTGTTGCCGGTGTAGCGCACGCCGCCGCCGATGCCGAAGCCGTCGAGCACGCCGCTGTGCCAGGTGTAATCGGTCCACAGCGAGGCTTGCTGGTTCGGCATCAGTTGCAGACGGTTGCCCTTGTCGACGCCTTTCTGCACTTCGGACTTGGCCAGGGTGTAGGCGGCGATGACTTTCAGGTTGTCGGTAACGTCGGAGACGGCTTCCAGCTCCAGGCCTTTGACTTTCACTTCGCCGGTCTGGCTGGTGATGGTCACGTTGTTGACGATGGAGTTGACCGAGACGTTCTTCTGGGTCAGGTCATACACCGCTGCGCTGAGCAGGGTCTTGCTGCCCGGTGGCTGGTACTTGATGCCCAGTTCCCATTGCTTGCCCTCGGTCGGTTTGAACGAGTCGGTGGCAGTGGCATCGGCGCCGCTGGTTGGCTGGAAGGATTCGGCGTACGACAGGTACGGCACGAAACCCGAGTCGAACACGTAGCTGATCGCCGCGTTACCGCTGAACGCCTTGTCACGCTGGGTGTTGGTGGCGTCGCCCTTGTTGAAAAATTTGGTGCTGGTGTGCACCCAGTCTTCACGACCGCCCAGGGTCAGACGCCATTGGTCCAGGGCCATCTGGTCCTGCACGTAGAGGCCGCTCTGGTAGGTTTTCTGGTTGTAGTCATAGAACGCCGAGGAACGAGGTGGACGAATGATCGTCTGGCCGTAGACCGGGTTATTGACGTTGATGTCCGGTGCGGAGCCGAAGATCGAGGTGTAGTTGTCGTTGCTGCGCTGGTGATCGAGACCGAGCAACAGGGTGTGACGGATATCGCCGGTGGCGAAGTCCGCCTGGAAGTTGTTGTCCACGGCGAACTGGCTGATGTCCTCATCGACGTTGGTGGTGCCGCGGCCGACATTACCCTGATCATCGACGGTGAAGCCGGCGAAGGATGGGTTGTAGCTGTTGACGGTCACCGTCTGGAACGACAGATCAGACTTGGTGTAACGCAGATTCTGTTTGAACTGCCACACGTCGTTGATGCGATGTTCGAAGGCATAGCCGAGCGCGTAGTAGGTACGGTCGTAGAAGTCGTAGTCAGGATCGCCCAGGTTCTTGTGATGGGAAATCTTGCCGAACGGCATGTCGATCTTGGTGCCCTGGATCGGGTAGAACTGGCTGGTGACACCGGTATCGTCGCGGGTGAACTGCGAGAGCAAGGTCAGCTTGGTGTCTTCGTCGATGTTCCAGGTCAGGCTCGGGGCGATGTTGTAGCGCTTGTTTTCGATGTGGTCGATCTGCGTGTCGCTGTCACGCACCACGCCGCTGATGCCATACAAAAACTGACCCGCTTCATCGATCTTGCCGGTGCTGGCGAAGTTGATCTGGCGGTGATTGTCGCTGCCGTACTGCAACTGGATTTCGCTGCTTTGCACATCGCTCGGGCGACGGCTGACCATGTCCAGCAGGCCGCCCGGCGGGGTCTGGCCGTACACCGAAGAAGCCGGGCCGCGCAGCAGGGCGAGGCGATCGAGGTTCCAGGTTTCCGGTTTCGGGTTGGCGTAGATGCCGCGTGGCAACGGCAGGCCGTCGAGGAATTGGGTCGGTTCGAAACCGCGCACGCGCAGCCAGTCGATACGGGTGTCGCTGCCGTAGCTGCTGGCGGTGATGCCAGGCATGTAGCGCACGGCGTCATCGAGGCTGTGCACGCCACGGTCGTCCATTTGCTGGCGAGTGGCGACCGAAATCGAACGCGGCGCTTCGACCAGCGCGGTGTCGGTCTTGGTGCCGGCGGCGGTGCGGGTGGCGGTGTAGCCTTCGACCGGGCCCCAGGCGCTTTCATAGTTTTCCACGCCGATCACCGAAGTTTCCGGCAGGGCCATCACGCCTTCCGGTACGGCGACCAGGGTGTAAGTGCCGGCGCTGCTCTGTTCCAGTTGCAGACCGGTGCCACGCAGGGCCGCGCGCAGGGCGCCGGCCGCGTCATATTGGCCGTTGACCGGCGCCGAAGTCTTGCCCGCCGCCAGCGACGGGTTCAGCGACAGCGTGAGGCCGCCCTGGCTGGCGATCTGGTTCAGGGTGGTCGACAACGGAGCCGCCGGCAGGTTGTAGGCGCGTACGCTCGACGCCTGTTCAGCGGCGATCAGTTGGCTGCTGGCCAGCGGGGTGCAGAGGGCAATGGCGACCGCCAGCAAACTGGGGCGCAACAAGGTGTCTAGCGAACGGGACATACGGCGGCTCCTGAATGGAAATATTTCTCAATTGCCTGTGTGCCGGACGAGATTCGAAAAGTGATAGGGCTGGATGAAAATAATTTCGATTAACGAACGACAACGCTGCACAAGTCAGCAGAAAGTCCGTTTTCATGGGGTGTGATGGGGGGGGGGTGTGGCCCGCCGCGACCTGCTCGCGACAGCGATTGCTCAGGAAGCGCTGAATGTCAGGGCTTCGGATCAGCCTTGGCCACGGTCACCCACCATGGCGTGTGCTGTTCGATCTGCACCGGCAGGGTCGGCAGCAGGGCGTTCAGCGCCTTGTCGGTGTCGTGCAGCGGGAAGCTGCCGGTGATGCGCAGGTCGGCGACTTCCGGCGCAATGCCCAGATGGCCGCGACGATAGCGACCGAGTTCATGCACCAGGTCTTCCAGGCGCGCGTTGTCCACCACCAACATGCCGCGGGTCCAGGCATCGGCGCCGGGGTTGAGCGCCACTACCGAATCCAGACCGTTGTGGCGGATCAGCACTTGCTGGCCTTCGCGCAGGATCTGTTCCTGCGGATCGGATTGCGGATGCGCCGCCACCGCCGACTGCAACACGCTAAGGCGCGTGCCGGCGTCTTCGCGCTTGACCAGGAACCGCGTACCCAGGGCGCGCATGCTGCCCTCGGCGGTTTCGACGATGAACGGCCGCGCATCACCGTGACCGGTTTCGACGAGGATTTCGCCTTCCTGCAACACGATCAGCCGTTGCTTCTCATCGAAGCGGACATCCACCGCGCTGTGGGTATTGAGGTTGAGCACGGTGCCGTCGGCCAGGCGCACGGTGCGCTGTTCGCCGGTGGCGGTGCGTTGGTCGGCGAGCCAGTAATCCAGCGGCAGATAACGTTCGCCGGCAAACAGCGCCAGACCGACCACCGCCACGACACTGGCCAGCCCGCTGCCGAGCTTGCGCACGCGGCGGCGGATGCCTTCGCGCGATTGCAGCAATGCGGTGCGTGCCGGGCCGTTGGCCACGCTGAAACGCTGGTCGAGCATGCCCAACTGGCGCCAGGCGCGAGCGTGTTCTTCGTTGGCCGCGTGCCATTTGGCGAACTCTTCGCGCTCCAGCGGCGTGCTGGAATCGAGGGTCAATTGCCAGGCAATCGCCGCGTCCAGCACATGGGCCGGGACCGGTCGGGAACTGGCCGGGCTCATGTCGGCTCACCGTACAGTGCGATGTAGCACTGGCGGATGCCCTGGGCCAGGTACTGGCGCACGCGGGGGACAGACACGCCGAGTTTGTCGGCGATCTCGGCGTGGGTCAGGCCGTCGAGGCGGTTATAGAGGAAAGCGGCGCGGGCCTTGGTCGACAGCTTGCCGAGCATGCGGTCGATGGCCTTGAGGTCTTCGAGGATCAGTTGCTGTTCTTCGACCGAGGGCTGTTCGCCCTCGGGGACCAGCATCAGTTCGGTCAGATACGCCTGTTCCAGCGCAGCCCGGCGGAAGTAGTCGAACAACAAGCCTTTGGCGATCGCCACCAGAAACGCCCGGGGTTCGCGCGGGGTCAACAGTTCGTCGCGGCCGAGCAGGCGGACGAAGGTGTCCTGGCTCAGGTCTTCGGCGCGTTGCGGGCAGGCGACGTTGCGGCGCAGCCAGGCCAGCAGCCAGCCGCGGTGGTCGCGATACAACGCACCGACGAGCTCACTGTGAGGGCTTTGGGCTGAAGACACGACGACACCGACTGGGAAGTGTTAACTAACGAGAATTGTTCGCGATTGTGGCAGAGGTGGGAATGGTTAGCAATTGGCCACCGGTCGGGTTGTCGGGCGACAACCCGGATTCAGAACGAATGCGTCTGCTGGCGGCGTTTCCACTGACTCAAGCGTTGCTGCAGATTCAGCGGGCTCTGGATCTGCTGCTGGCGTGCCCGGCTGAACAGGATCAGCGCCAGTTCCGCCGTGGCCAGAGCATCGGCGCTCGCGTGGTGGCGTTCGAACACTTCGAGCTTGAACCAGTCGATCCACTCGTCCAGCCCCGCTTCGCGAATGTGCGCCTGCGGGCAAACCAGCGGGGCGATCTGCGCCACGTCGAGGAACACGGTCTGCAACTTGTGCCCCAGATGTTCCTTCAAGGCGCGCCCGAGCATGTGCTGGTCGAAGGAGGCGTGAAACGCCAGCACCGGACTGTCGCCGATAAACTCCAGCAGCTCGACCAGGGCTTCGGTGGGCTCGCTGCCGGCGGCAATCGCGCTCGGTGCCAGACCGTGAATCAACACGCTCGGGCCGAGTTTCAGCTCGCGGCATTGCAAGGTGCGTTCGAATTGCTGGCTAAAGTCGATCGCACCGTCCTCAATCGCCACCGCACCAATCGACAGCACCCGGTCCTTGTTCAGGTTCAGCCCGGTGGTTTCCAGATCCAGTACCACCCAACGCTGTTCGCGGAGGCTGCATTCACGCAGCTCACCGATGGCCGGCAGTTTCGCCAGGCGCTGTTGCAGATCGTCCGGCACGACGGGACTGGCCGGACGCAGCCACGAGAACAGGCTCATAGCTGATACCGCAGGGTCAGGCTGCTTTGCAGGCGCTGGGCCTGGCGCAGGGATTCACGCAGGATGCGCCGGTCCAGATGATTGAGGCTGTCGGGATCGACCCGGTTCGAGTACGGCAGGTTTTCCCGGGTCTGCAGTTGATGCTGTTGCATGCGCGTCTGCTGGATGAAGTGATAAGCCTCTTCGTACGCGGCGCCATCCAGCCGGTCGATGACTTCTTTATCCACAAGCTGGCGGAAGCGTTCGAGGGTGTTGTTGGCGTCGATGCCATGGGCCAGCGCCAGCAGGCGGGCACCGTCGACAAACGGGGTCAGGCCCTGAATTTTCAGGTCCAGCGTGGCTTTCTCGCCGTTCTTTTTCGTCAGCACGAACTCACGGAAACGCCCCACTGGCGGGCGGTTGCGCAAGGCGTTCTCGGCCATCATCCGTTGGAACAGTCGGTTATCAGCGACCTGATCGAGAATTCCCCGGCGCAATTGCTCGCAACCCTGTTCATCACCCCAGACCACGCGCAGGTCGAAATAGATGCTTGAGCCCAACAGGTTCTCCGGCGTCGCCTCGCGAATGAACGCGGCAAAGCGTCGGGCCCATTCGGCGCGGGACAGACACAGCTGCGGATTACCGGCCATGACGTTGCCCTTGCACAGGGTGAAGCCGCATTGCGCCAGGCTGTTATTGATCTGCTGGGCGATGGGCAGCAGCTTGCCGCGAATCTCCGCCGCGTGGGCCGCATCCCGCGCGTCGAACAGAATGCCGTTGTCCTGATCGGTGTGCAGCGTCTGCTCGCGTCGGCCTTCGCTGCCGAAGCACAGCCAGCTGAATGGCACACCGGGATCGCCTTTTTCGGCGAGGGTCAGTTCGATCACCCGGCATACGGTGTGATCGTTGAGCAGGGTGATGATGTGGGTGATCTGGGTCGAGGACGCGCCGTGGGCGAGCATGCGCTCCACCAGTTGGCCGATCTCGCCGCGCAGGGTCACCAATTGTTCGACCCGCTGGGCACTGCGAATGGTCCGCGCCAGATGCACCAGATCGACCCGTTGCAGCGAGAACAGGTCTCGCTCGGAAACCACACCGCACAGGCGTCGATCCTTGACCAGGCACACATGGGCGATGTGCCGTTCGGTCATGGCAATCGCGGCGTCGAAGGCGCTGTGATCCGGCGACAGATGGAACGGCGAGTGCGTCATGTGCCGTTCGATCGGCTCGCTGAAATCGCCAACCCCTTCAGCCACTACATGGCGCAGGTCGCGCAGGGTGAAAATCCCCAGCGGCGCCTTGTGTTCGTCCACCGCGACGATGCTGCCGACCTGTTGTTCGTGCATCAGCTTCACCGCTTCGCGCAGTGGGGTGGAAGGGCTGCAGGTCACCGGATGGCGCATGGCCAATTCGCCGAGACGGGTGTTCAGCGAATACTGGGTGCCGAGGGTTTCCACGGCTTTCTGCTGGACTTGCTGATTGACCTGATCGAGCAGGCTGCTGACTCCGCGCAGGGCGAAATCGCGGAAGGTGCTAGAGAGGGCGAACAGCTTGATGAACGCCAGTTTGTTCAGTTGCAGGCAGAAGGTGTCTTCACCGGCCAGATGCTCGGTGCGGGTCGCCCGTTCGCCGAGCAGCGCGGCGAGGGGAAAACACTCGCCGGTGGTAATTTCAAACGTGGTTTCGGTGCCGCCCTTGGCCGTGTGCGGACGCTCGCCGACCACCCGGCCCTGCTTGACGATGTAGAAGTGTTCGACCGGCCCGTCGGCGGGTTTGATGATGCTTTCGCCCTGACCGTAGAAGCGCAGCTGGCATTGCTCCACCAGATAGGCCAGATGGGCGTGTTCCATTTGATTGAAAGGGGGGAAGCGCTGGAGGAATTGCAAAGTGCCCTGAATGTTCTGCAACACCGCGGTTTTCCCTGCCTGGGTGAAGGCGTCCGCTTTACTCATAACCATTACCGCAGTCTTTTTCGAATTGTTGTTGTCGGATCGTTGCAGCCATGGTCGGCCCCATCGCGCGGGGTGCCCATTGGACGTAAGTCTAGGTTGGGCATGCCGTTGGGTAGTTTTCGGATATGCCCTACAAAATCAGTCGGAAATTCTTCGGTTCGCCCCTTGGAAAAAAATCCGACGAAGTGCACATTGAAGCTCTGCCCAGCGATGTCTGACCACTGTGCCAGGGGATCGATTTTGAAAACGTAGAGAACGCCATGTCCGACCACGATATTTTGAGCGACGCCGAGCGGGAAGCGCTCAGCGCTGTGATGCTCGAACCCGATCTGCCACCGCAGCGTGTATTGATCGTCGATGACGACAAGGACGCCCGGGAGCTGTTGTCGGAAATTCTCGGGTTGGATGGCATTCGTTGCATGACCGCCGCCAGCGGCGAAACCGCGCTGAAAATGCTCGCGGAAAAACCTTTGATCGGGCTGGTAATCACCGACCTGCGGATGGGCAATGTCGATGGCCTGGAGCTGATCCGCCAAGTGCGCGAGTCAGTGCGGGCGGCAATGCCGATCATCATCGTTTCGGGCGATGCCGACGTGAAGGACGCGATTGCGGCGATGCATTTGAGCGTGGTGGATTTTTTGCTCAAGCCGATTGATACCGCCAAATTGCTTGGACTGGTCAAGCATGAGCTGGGCATCGAGCCTTAACGCCAAAGCCCCCTCACCCTAACCCTCTCCCGAAGGGAGAGGGGACTGACCGAGGTGAATGTTAGAGATACGCCGACCTGAAATATTGAGTCGAACTCAGGTTCTGAAAAGCCCCTTATTTGCTCCCTTTCCCCCTCTACCCCTTGGGGAGAGGGTTGGGGTGGGTAAAGACCGGGTACATCCTTTACGTTTGAGACCGGGGACATGGTTTACAGGTATCAATCATGGTCAGGAG
>NZ_POHV01000066.1:0-16144 GCF_002884345.1 Pseudomonas sp. GW456-12-10-14-LB2 | reverse complement strand
TTATCGTTCCCACGCTCCGCGTGGGAACGATCAGCAGCCTGGGTTTCAGTCAGTGCCGTACTTCGGCGATCGTGGCCCGTACAGCAGGCCCGCCGGATGACCGGCCGACAGCAGTCGATTGCTGGCCACACCGGCAATCGGGTAGCCGGCATCGGTGGAGCTGTTGATGATCTGCTTCACCGCCGCGGTGATCAGCATGCCGATCAGCCCGCCGGCATTGCTGTTGTTGCCTTCCTCGCTCGACGCCCGGGCCGCACCGGTCCACAGGGTGACGCCGGTTTTCAGGTCGACCAGCTTGGCGCTGGCGGTGACGGCAGTTTCGCTGCTGATCACCATGTAGCGCGTGCCGTATTCGCTGACGGTGATGTACAGCGCCGCGTCGGCACCGAAGATTTCCTGCAGCTTGCTGGCCGGCGCCGCATGGATGTCATCCGGCGTGGTCAGGCCGTTCTGGCGGAACGTTTCGTCGACCAACGTGATCGGCAGCACGTAGTAACCGGCTTCGGCCAACGGGAACGTCACTTGCGACAACAGGCTGTAGGACGCCTTGACGTCCGGCGAGGTGTTCAGCGGCGGCAGCACCAGAATGGATTTCGGCCGCGCTTGCTTGTACGCCGAATAGTCCACGGTCTTCGGTGCAACGCAGCCACCGAGAACGGTCAGCGCCAGGCCTGCGGCCAGCAGTTTCAAGGCACGGGAGATCATTGGGCATCTCCGGTCTTGGCGTTTTTAAGCAGAAAATCCATGTAGGTGCCGGACTCGGGGAAAAGGGTTTTCTCGGTGCGCAATTGCTGCACCATCTGATCGTCCTTGCCCATGCTCAGGTACAGCAGACCGAGATGAGCGTGGTAACCCGGCGGTACCGGCTTGCCGCTGGCGCGGATCTTTTGCAGATCGGCTTCCAGCGCTTCGGCCTGGGCTTCTTTCGGCGTTTCGCTTTTGAAGTATTCGTAGACTTGTGGCTGGTAGCCTTCCCACTGATACAGGGTTTGCGGGCTGCTGCAACCGGCCAGCAAGGCGCCAGCAGTCAGGGCCATCAGCGACCGGGACAGGGACAGATTCATGGTGTGTTGCTCCTTGCGATGGGCGTCTATCAGTTGCCCGGTTTCCAGGCACCGGCGTTCATGCCATCGACCAGACGATTGATCGCCTCGCGCATGGCCAGATCGAGGACTTTGCCGTTGAGGGTGGAGTCGTAGGCAGCGGTGCCGCCGAAGCCGATGATTTCGCGGTTGGACAAGGCGTACTCGCCGGCGCCCTGGGTCGAATACACCACTTCGGAGGTGCTGATGTTGACGATGTTCAGGTTGACCTTGGCGTAGGCGACCTGGGTCTTGCCACGGCCGAGAATGCCGAACAGTTGATGATCGCCGGTCTCTTTGCGGCCGAACTCGGTGACGTCACCGGTGACCACGTAATCGGCGCCTTTCAGACGCTGGGCCTGGCCCTTGATCGCCGCTTCCTGCTGGATTTCGCCCATGTTGTCGCGATCGAGCACGGAGAAACGGTTGGTCTGCTGCAAGTGAGTGATCAGGATGGTCTTGGCCTGGCCACCGAGACGGTCGACGCCATCGGAGAAGATCCCGCGCATGTAGCTCGAACGGTTGTCGAACTTGCCCACGGCCATCGGGATACGCACACCGGACCAGGCCTGGGAGGCGCTTTCCACCTTGGCCACCGGCAATGCGCGGGAGCTTTCGGTGGCGCAACCGGAAAGCGAGCCGGCCAGGGTGCCGAGAACGGCAATCGCAACGCCCGAGACCAACATCCGGGAGATCATTCTCACTGTGCATTCCTTCTGAAATTCGATGTGTCCCCGCACGGTGATGTTGTGGGGGATCGGGAAAGGGGCGGCATTATGCCAAAGTGCCATCAGTGAGGACAGGTTTTTTTGACGTCAGTGAATTGGCTTGCAAATCGGTTAGCAGCCGTCCTCTGCCGATCGTTCCCACGCGGACGGTTCGACGCCTCGACGTGGGAACGATCACTACGGCGTGTCAGTGGAAATCGCGGCTTTGCACCCGAATTCCGTTGAGCAGCGAGCTAAGGTCACTCAAGCGTCCGGCGATCAGATGCCGCACCTCGCCTTCACGCTCCCAGCGGCCATCGACCTTGAGCAATTGCGAGCCCACCAGCACCTGACGCTGACGCTCGGCCAGATCGCGCCAGACCACCACGTTGACGTTGCCGAACTCGTCTTCCAGGGTCACGAAGGTCACGCCACTGGCAGTGCCCGGTCGCTGACGCCCGGTCACAAGACCCGCCACGCTGACCGGCCGGCCATGCTCGACCTCCAGCAACTCCCGGGAACTGCGGCAGCGCCGTGCCCGCAACTCGTCGCGCAATAACGTCAACGGGTGCGGCCCCAGCGTGGTGCCGAGGGTGGCGTAGTCAGTGAACAGGTCTTCGCTGACGCTCGGTGTCGGCAGCAGCACATCCGGCTCTTCCTGACTCGGCAACCCGGTAAACAACCCAAGCTGTTTCTGCACCCCGGCCACTTCCCAACGCGCCCGATGGCGGTCACCGGCCAGGCCGCGTAGCGCTCCCGAGTCCGCCAACAGCGCCTGAGCGCGACTGTCGAGCCCGGCGCGTTCGCCCAGATCCGCGACGTCGGCAAACGCCCCCCTCGCCCGAGCCTTTTCAATGCTCCGCGCATCCTCCTCGCGAAAGCCCTTGATCATCCGCAGGCCCATGCGGATGGCCGGTTGCTCGCCGGCAATCGGCTCCAGGCTGCAATCCCAGTCACTGGCGCGCACGTCCACCGGGCGGATCTGCAAATGATGCCGACGCGCATCCTGAAGAATCTGATCCGGGCTGTAGAAACCCATCGGCCAGCTGTTGATCAGCGCACAGGCGAACGCCGCCGGTTCGTGGCACTTGAGCCAGCAACTGGCATAGGTCAGCAAGGCAAAACTGGCGGCGTGGGATTCAGGGAAACCGTAGCTGCCGAAGCCCTTGATCTGCTCGAAAATCTGCGCGGCGAATTCCGGGCTGTAGCCGTTTTTCTTCATGCCCGCAGCCAGCCGTTCCTTGTGCGGCTCCAGCCCGCCGTGGCGTTTCCACGCGGCCATGGAACGGCGCAACTGGTCGGCCTCGCCGGGGCTGTAATCGGCGGCGACAATCGCGATCTGCATCACCTGTTCCTGAAACAGCGGCACACCGAGGGTGCGCTTGAGCACCACTTCCAGCTCCGGGGACGGGTAGGTTTCCTCTTCTTCCTTGTTCCGCCGGCGCAGGTACGGATGGACCATCCCGCCCTGGATCGGCCCCGGCCGGACGATGGCCACCTCGATCACCAGGTCGTAGAAAGTTTGCGGGCGCAGGCGCGGCAGCATCGACATCTGCGCCCGGGACTCGATCTGGAACACGCCGATGGTGTCGGCGCGGCTGATCATGTCGTAGGTCGGCCGATCCTCAGGTGGAATCGTCGCCAGGCTCAGGTCCTGATGGCGATGACGGCGCAGCAGATCGAAACAGCGGCGGATCGCGCTGAGCATGCCGAGGGCGAGGATATCCACCTTGAGCAACCCGACGGCATCGAGATCGTCCTTGTCCCACTGGATGATGGTGCGGTCGGCCATGGCGGCGTTTTCCACCGGCACCAGCGTGTCCAGCGGTTGCTCGGAAATCACGAAACCACCGGGGTGCTGCGACAGGTGCCGGGGGAAGCCGATCAGTTGCCCGGTCAGGCTCAACACCCGGTGCAGCAGCGGACTTTCGGGGTCGAAACCGCCTTCGCGCAGGCGCTCCACGGGCGGGGTTTCATCGCTCCAGTGACCGCAGCAGTCGGCCAGCGCATTGATCTGGTCCGGCGGCAAGCCTAGCGCCTTGGCCACGTCGCGAATCGCGCCGGCCGCGTGATAGGTGCTGACCACCGCCGTCAGCGCCGCACGACGGCGGTCATAACGACGGAACACGTATTGCAGGACTTCTTCGCGGCGTTCGTGCTCGAAATCCACGTCGATGTCCGGCGGTTCGTTGCGCTCCCTCGACATGAAACGCTCGAACAGCAGCGTGGTGCGATCCGGGTCGATTTCGGTGATGCCCAAGGCGAAACACACCGCCGAGTTGGCCGCCGAACCCCGGCCCTGGCAGAGGATCTTCTGCTCCCGGGCGAAGCGCACCACGTCGTGCACGGTGAGGAAGTAGCTTTCGTAGCCGAGCTCGGCGATCAGCTCCAGCTCATCGTCGATCTGCTTGAGCACCTTGGGCTGTGCGCCTTTCGGCCAGCGCCAGGCGATGCCTTGTTCGGTCAGGTGGCGCAGCCAGGAACTGGCACTGTGTTCCTCGGGCACCAGCTCTTTGGGGTATTGATAGCGCAACTCGCTCAGGTCGAAGGTGCAGCGGCGAGCCAGTTTCACCGACTCGTCCAGCAAGGCCTGCGGATACAACTCGCGCAACACATCAAGGCTGCGCAAATGCCGCTCGCCATTGGGGTGCAGGCGCAACCCGGCCTCGGCCACCGGAACGTGATGGCGGATCGCGGTCATGGTGTCCTGCAAGGCTCGCCGGCCACGGGCGTGCATGTGCACATCGCCGCTGGCCACGGCTGGAATCTGCAGTTCATCCGCCAGACTCAGCAGTGCGGCCAGCCGTTGCTGATCGTTCTGCCCGCGATGCAACTGCACCGCCAGCCACAGCCGTTCACCGAAGGTCTGCTTCAGCCAGCGGCCCTCTTCCACCTTATCGACCGCATCCGGCACCCACAGCACCAGCAATCCCGGCAACGGTTCGCTGAAATCCTCGCGCAGCACTTGATACTGGCCTTTTTGGGTACGCCGTCGGGCTTGGGTAATCAAACCGCACAGGGCCTGATAACCCTCGATGTTCTCCACCAGCAACACCAGTTTCGGGCCGTTCTCGATGCGAACTTCGCTGCCGATAATCAGCGGCAGCTCCACGGATTTGGCCGCTTGCCAGGCACGAACGATCCCGGCGAGGGTGCATTCATCGGTGATCGCCAGCGCCTGATAGCCGTGTTTTTTCGCCCGCTGAAACAGCTCCAGCGCACTGGACGCGCCACGCTGGAAACTGAAATTCGACAGGCAGTGCAGTTCGGCGTAACCCTGATTCACGCGAACCAGCCCTGCAGCCACAACGGACCGCCCTCACCCACAGCCCGGTACGCCCAGCCTTGCTGGCCGGCGCGGTTCTGGATCAGGTAATAGTCGCGGCGCACGTCGTCACCGTCCCACCAGCCGGACTCGATACGCTCCGGGCCCATGAGGATGCGCGCCGAACCTTCGGGCACGGACTGCGGTTCGCCCAACAACCAGCCCGGACGCTGCACGCCCGGCAATGCAGGGCAGCGCTGTTTGTCGTCGGCGTTCTGCCATGCGCACTCCGGTCGATGATCGGCCTGAAAACGCAGGCCTTGCACCGCCTCATCCCCCAGTCGCGCGCGCAGGCGTTCGCGCAATTGCTCCCAGGGCAAGGTCTGCTGCGGGCGGTCGTCGAACAGCTCCTGAAACTGCGGCACGAAACTCGGCAAGTCTTCGGCGCGCAGACGAAAGCCGCGCACCGGGGCCTCGACCTGCACCTGCTCCAGTCGGCCACGGGCCAGTTCAAAGAGCATCGCCGGATCGCGCTCGGCGCTGAGCAGGCCGACCTTGATCAGCGTGTCCGGCAACCCCGCGTGTTCAAGGTGCAGATCGAAGCGCTGCACGCCGCTGTCGCGTCCGCACAAAAACGCCGCCAGATCGGACGTCAGGCGGCGCAAGGGAAACAGCAGCGCCTGATGGGACTGCACGTCGAAATTGAGTTCGATGCGCACGTCGAAACGATCCGGCGGCAGGTAGAACGCCAGCGCCAGCGGCCGTGCGCCGAACAGCGTGTCCAGGTGCTTGAGCATCGGCGCCTCGAAACGCCGGGCCAGGGCCTGACGCGGCAGGTTCTGCACCTGATGGAGGTTACGCAGGCCCATGCGCGACAGCGCCGTGGCCACGCTCGGTTCAAGGCCGATGCGGTCGACCGGCAATTGCCCGAGGTGGTGGCGCAGGGCTTCACCGTCGGGCACCACCAATCCGTCGTAGGCGTTGGCCAACACCCGCGCCGCCACCGGATTGGGCGCGGCGACGATGCGATGACGAAAGCCCAGCTCCGTCAGTTCCGTGCGCAACCGCGCCTCGAACTGCGCCCAGGATCCGAACAGCCCGAGGCTCGATTCGATCTCGAACACCACCGTGCGCGGGTAATGCACGCTGACCTGGGCGCTGAAACGATAGGCCCAGGCGGCGAGAAACTGCTGCCAGTGCTCGACCTCGGCCGAATCGTAATCGACGGTGGCGAACCCTTTGCTCATGGCCTGCGCGGCGGTCATCGACTGCCCCGGACGCAAACCCAGTGCCCGCGCCGCCGGGTTGACCGCTTGCAGCACGCGCCGCTGGGCCGGGCCGCTGAGCAGCGCCAACGGTTGCTCGGGATCGGGGCGTTGACGCAGCACGGCGTCGAGGGCCAATTGCGGGAACAGAATGCAAACCCAGCGCATGGCGACCTCAATGCCCCACGGCGAAGGCAATCGGTGCGCTGCGCGCCAGACCACCCCGGCACTTGAGCACGCGCAACTGCGCCGGGCGCGCATCGATGGCAATGCGCAACGCGGCCGGCGACGGGTTGACCGCCTCGCTCAATGGCCGCCATGCAAACGCCAGGGTCTGGCCGGTTTCCGCCGCCACCTGCAAACGGCGCAAGGCGCGGTCATCGGCCTTGTGCGGCCAGCACAGCACCGCGCCGCAACTGCCCGAGCGCAGGCATTGCTCCGCCGCCCACAAGGCATCGCGTTCGCTGGCCTGGATCACCGACAACTGGCGCAGATCGACCCCGGCATTGGCCCAGGCCTGCGGGTATGGCACGAACGGCGGCGCCACCAGCACGATGCGCTCGCCCGCTGCCGACAGCCGCGCCAATGTCGGCCACACCAGTTGCAACTCACCGACACCGGGCCCGGCCAGGAGGATTTCGCTCAGCGCCGCTTCCGGCCAGCCGCCACTGGGCAAGGCGGCGTCCAGCGCGGCGTGCCCGGTGGGTTGCGGGCTGGCGGCCGGTGGCGCAGGCCGGCCCTTCCAGACCTGGCCGCCATTGAACAGCGTATCCAGCGCAACGACGGCACCCATCAGCCTTGCCTCACCAGACCGCAGAACACCCCTTCGATGGCCAGGTCCTGATCGGCCCGCACCACAATCGGTTGATACGCCGGGTTGCGCGGCAACAGGCGAACCTCATCGCCAATCCGCTCGAAGCGCTTGATGGTGACTTCACCGTCGAGTCGCGCCACCACGATCTGGCCGTTGAGCGCCTCGGGGTTGCGCCGCACGCCGACCAGATCGCCGTCGAGAATGCCGTCCTCGATCATCGAATCGCCCTGCACCCGCAACATGTAGTCGGGCGTGCGGGAGAACAGCGCGGGAT
Source organism: Pseudomonas sp. GW456-12-10-14-LB2 (assembly GCF_002884345.1). NCBI lineage: Bacteria > Pseudomonadati > Pseudomonadota > Gammaproteobacteria > Pseudomonadales > Pseudomonadaceae > Pseudomonas > Pseudomonas sp. GW456-12-10-14-LB2. The sequence goes on along the minus strand of NZ_POHV01000066.1, from coordinate 8,737 downwards.
CGAGCATCAGCCGATTGTGCAGGTCGGCATCGGCACCGATGGGCGCACCGGCAGCCACCCGGCCGAGCACCGGGACTTCGAGCAGCTCCGGCCGCGCCGGTTGCCCGAGCAGGCGAATGCCCCGGGCCTGATGCGGGTTGACCTCGATAAACCCGGCTTCGGTCAGCGCCAGCACATGCTTGCGCGCCACGCTGCGGGAGGCAAAACCAAAAGCCTCGCTGATTTCAGCGAGGCTTGGGGGCTGACCGTGTTCGGCGATACGTTCGCGGATAAAGGTCAGGATGGCGGTACGGCGGGGAGTCAGAGTCGTCATGGAGTACATTTGTACTCTTGTGGGAATTTCCTGACAAGCACCGCCAGTCAGCTCAAACCGCGCTCCGCCAGAAACCCCGCGATGTAGTCGATAAACGCCACAACCTTGGCCGTCGCCCGCCGATGGCTCGGGTACACCGCCAGAATGTGCGGGCCGAAGCTGTCCGGGTCGATCTCGTAATCAGCCATGACCCGCACCAGTCGCCCGTCGGCGATGTACGGCGCAGCGCTCCACAATGGCGTGTGTAGCAAGCCACGCCCGGCCAGGGCGCTGGCCAGCAGCAAATCGTAATTGTCGCTGCGCAACAGCGGCGCCGCCGGTTGCGCCAGGCTCAAACGTTGACCATCGCGCTCGGCCCACCAGAATTCGCGGCTGAGCAACGGATGCCGGTACAGCAGCCATTCATGCTGATCGAGGGTTTGCGGCGTCACCGGCAAGCCCTTGCGCGCCAGGTATTCGGGGCTGCCGCACAGCGCCAGGCGATTGCTGCCGACCACCCGGGCGATCAGCCCCGGCAAGTCGTCATGCCCCTCGCGCAACGCCAGGTCGTAGCCGCTTTCCAGCAGATTGACGAATTCGTCGCACAAATCCACTTGCAGGCTGATCTGCGGGTATTGCTGCAAAAAGCCGTCACACACCTGATCGAGAAACGCCCGGCCGTAAGCCAGCGGTGCGGTGATTTTCAGGCTGCCACGCAGACCGTGCTGCAACTGCTCGATTTCCTCGCTGGCCTCGTCCAGCCGTTGCAGCACCTGGCGTGCGGTTTCCAGATAGAGCCGGCCGATTTCGGTCAGCAGAATCCGCCGCGTGCTGCGCTCGAACAACCGCGCCCCAAGTTCAGATTCCAGATGATTGACCGCTTTGGTCAGGGCCGACGGGGTCTTGCCCAGTTGCTCGGCAGCGCGGCTGAAACTGCCGAGCTGCGCGGTGACCACGAACATTTTCAATGCACCCAACTTGTCCATGCTTTTTCCATTCAGGCAAAAACGTTTTTCGTGAGGGAGGCGTTCTGTCGGGCGTTGGCAGCCACTAATCTGGCCATCAGACGCAATAACAAGGAAATGTTCAATGAAAAGATTCATCCCGCATTTCACAAAAAATCTGCTGATCGCCGCTGTGAGTTTTGCCTCGATGGAAGCCATGGCCGCCACCGATCTGGTGCTGCTCAACGGCAAGATTTTCACCGCCGACCGCGCCCAACCGAAGGTTCAGGCGCTGGCCGTGGAGAACGGCAAGGTGCTGAAAGTCGGCACGGATGCGCAGATCAAGGCCTTGATCGAGCCCGGCACCCAGGTCATCGACCTGAAAGGCCAGGCGCTGATGCCCGGCCTGATCGACAGCCATTCCCACGCGATTTTCGGCGGACTGGAAATGGTCTCGGCGAACATGGAAGACGACGTGGTCGGTCTGGATGAACTGGAAAAACGCCTGCGCGGCTGGCGCGACGACGGCAAGGCCCGGCATGGCGACGTATTGAGCTTGGCCGGCATGAGTTCGGCGTATTGGGCCAAGGCTGAAGCGCTGGGCAAAACTTTCAACCACGGCGAATGGGCCGACGTGCCGGTGGTGTTCACCGGCAGCGACCACCACACGGCGTGGGCCAACAACGTCATGCTCAAGCGTGCGGGCATCGACGCCGCGCTGCTGAAAAACCTTCCGGACGCGGAAAAAGACACCATCGGCAAACTGCCCAACGGTGAGCCGAACGGCTTTGTGGTCGACGCCGGCTGGGATCGGGTCGCCTCGAAAATGCCGGTGCCGAGCCCCGCCGACATGCTCAAGGCCGCGCAATCGGCAGTGCGTTTCAACAACAGCCTCGGCATCACCGCGTGGATGGACCCCGCCGCCAACGCCGCGCCGGGCGAGCCGGTGTTCGCCCTCAAGCCCACCGAGAAAACTGTCGGCGTATTGCCGGCCTACAAAGCCCTGTCGGACAGCGGCGGCATGACCGCCCACGTCGCCGCGCTGCTGGTGGCCAATCCGAAAAGCGTACCGGCCGATCTCGATACCCTCGACAAGGTGCGCCGGCAATTTGAGGGCATTCCCAATCTGACGCTGCCGGGGATCAAGATCTTCGCCGACGGCGTGATCGAATACCCGGCCCAGAGCGCGGCGATGATCGATCCCTACAGCAACTCGCACAAACAGGGCGAACTGCTGATCGATCCGCAGCACTTCGGCGAACTGGTCAGCGCCATCGACCAGCGCGGCTGGCTGGTGCACATCCACGCCATCGGCGACCGCGCGGTGCGCGAATCCCTGAACGGCATCGCCCAAGCGCGCAAGGACCGGCAGAGCGGCGTGACGCACTCGATCACGCACCTGCAAATGGTCAACCCGAAGGAGTTCGCCCGCTTCAAGCCGTTGAACGTGATTGCCTCGATGCAACTGCTGTGGGCCAGCGCCGACGACTACACCACCGACATGATCAAGCCTTACGTCAGCGCCCTCGCTTTCCGCTATCAATACCCGGCGCATTCGCTGCTCAAGCAAGGCGCGACGATTGCCGGCGCCAGCGACTGGCCGGTGTCCTCGCCGAACCCGTGGAATGCCATGGCCCAGGCCATCACCCGCACAGGGCCGCTGGGGGTGCTCAACGCCGACGAACGCCTGGACCGCGAAACCATGTTCTACGCCTACACCGCCAACGCCGCGCGAACTATCGGCCTGGAGCAACAGATCGGCTCGCTGAGCCCCGGCAAACAGGCCGATTTCATCGTGCTCGATCGCGACGTGTTCAGCGTCGATGACAAAGCCCTGCATGACACCCAGGTGCTGCAAACCTGGTTCGCCGGCCGTCAGGTCTACGCCCCTACCCTCTAATAACAATCGCCGTATCCGCTGCCCGACCCCGCGCCAGCCGCCGGGGTTCGGCGCAGCCTTGCCCGCTTCCTGCCCATAACAACCACAACAACGGGACTTCACATGAAAGCCTTGCCCCTGCTCGCCCTCACTTCCTTGAGCCTGCTGCCTTTGAGCAGCCACGCAATCCCCCTGAACGATGATTTCGCGGTGCTGGTCGACCTGACCCTGGCCAGCGACTACCGCACCCGCGGCATCTCCCAGACCCAGAACGACCCGGCCGTACAGGCCGGTCTGACCCTGACCCACAGCAGCGGCCTGTACCTCGGCGCGTGGAGCTCGAACGTCGATTTCGGTGGCGGCCTGAAAACCCGTCAGGAAGTCGATTACTACGCCGGCTGGCTGTGGCAGGCGACCGAGACCGTGAGCCTGGATCTGGGCTACATCAAATACGCGTATCCCAAGGAGAGCCAGTTCAACCAGAGCGAGGTGTACTCGATTCTCAGCGCTTACGGCGTGAAACTCGCGGCCTATTACTCCAGTGATGCGCCGGGCATCGACAGCAAACAGAGTTCGCTCTATAGCTACATCGGCTATGAAACCGAATTGCCGTTCGATTCCGGGCTGAAGCTGCGCTACGGCAACATGGACTTCAAGGACCCGCACATGTACTCGGGATCCGGCCACAGCGAAGAGTCCTACCGGGAGTGGGAAGTCAAACTGACCCACAACCTGGCCGGCGTGGTACTGGGCCTGAGCTACATCGACACCGATCTCTCGCAGAGCCAGTGCCTGAGCAGTTGGGGCTTCAAGGACGTGTGCACGGCGACGGTCGTCGCCAGCGTCAGCAAATCCTTCTGACCCACCGCAATTCCCCCGTGGGAGCCGGCCTGCTGGCGCCCACATTTTTTTGCAATTACCGTGATTTTGTTACCGGATGTTTACGGAATTTTTACCAATGTTCTTCTACAGTTACGCGCGTAACCGTACGGGTTTTCGACTGACGTAGAGGAAAGTATCGAAATGGCTTTGGGCAAAGGACTGCGTTTACCGTCCATCACTCCGACCCGCCTGGTGCTGCTGTTTTCGCTGGCACTGGTGGCGCTGTACAACCTGGCGACCTGGAAGGCGCTGGGAACGCTGATCACCCTGCAAGGCGCGCACAAACTGGCGTTCTTCGCGTCCTTCGGGCTGTTTCTCTGGGCGGCGATCACGCTGCTGCTGACGCTGGTGTCGTTTCGCTGCACGCTGAAACCGGCGCTCACGCTGGTGGCCCTGCTCTCCGCCTGCGCCGCGTATTTCATGAACGAATACGGAATCACCATCGACACGGTGATGATCCAGAACGTGTTCGAAACCAATCCCGGGGAAGCCACGGCGCTGTTCAGCGGCAAACTGCTGGCTTACGTGTTGTTGCTCGGTGTGTTGCCGGCCGTGCTGATCTGGCGCTGGCCGGTGGTTTATCGGCCGTTCTTTCGGGGCTTGCTGAACAAGGTGCTGGTGATCGCGGCCTGCGTGCTGGTGATCGGCGCTTCGGTGGGCGCGTTCTATTCGACCTACGCGCCGATCTTTCGCGAGGAAGACAAGCTCACCCACTTCATCAACCCGACCAACTACATCTACGCGATCAGCAAATACACCAAGCAGCGGCTGGGGATCAAAAAGCATTTCGTGGTGCAGGCCATCGGCGAAGACGCGGTAATGAGCGCCAAGGCAGCCGGTCGCGAGAAGAAATCGCTGATGGTGTTCGTGGTCGGCGAAACCGCCCGGGCCGACCATTTCTCGCTCAACGGCTATGAGCGCGAGACCAATCCCGAGCTGAGCAAACTCGACATCCTCAATTTCACCAACGTGCATTCCTGCGGCACCTCGACAGCGGTGTCGGTGCCGTGCATGTTCTCGATGTTCCCGCGCGAGGACTACAGCGACAAGAAAGGCAAAACCTACGAAGGCCTGCTGGACATCCTGCAACGGGCCGGTGTGCAGGTGCTGTGGCTGGACAACAACAGCGACTGCAAGGGCACCTGCCTGCGGGTGCCGAACCGCGACATCGCGAAGAACCAGCCGGGGCCGTTCTGCGACGGCAACAACTGCCTCGACGAAGCGCTGCTGGCCGACCTGCAAGGCTACATCGACAGCCTCAAGGGCAACGCGATCATCGTCCTGCACGCCGACGGCAGTCACGGCCCGGAATACTACGAGCGCTACCCCAAGGACATGGAGCGCTTCAAACCGATCTGCCACACCAATCAGCTGGGCAGTTGCAGCCATGACGAACTGGTCAACGTCTACGACAACACGATCCTCTACACCGACCATTTCCTGGCCAAGGTAATCGAGCTGCTCAAACGCAATCAGGACCACCTCGATACATCGATGCTGTACGTGTCCGACCATGGCGAATCACTGGGCGAGAACGGCCTCTACCTGCACGCCGCGCCCTATGCGCTGGCGCCGGAAGCCCAGACCCATGTGCCGATGGTGATGTGGTTCGGCAACAACACCCTGGCGCAACTGGGCATCGACCGAGGCTGCCTGCAAGGCAAAAGCAGCCAGCCGGATCTGAGCCACGACAACCTGTTCCATTCGGTGCTCGGGTTGTTCGAAGTCAGGACGTCGCTGTATCAGCCGGGGCTGGATATTTTCCATGGCTGTCGGCCGGCGATGACGGCGGGACAGTGATCCCCTCCAGCTGCGCCAGATAGGCCCACGGGTAAATCCCGCGCTGGTGACCATCGCTGAACACCAGTTGCAGGCCGTAGCCCTGAGCGTTCAATTCGATGACCCGCACACGCGGGTCAACCATAGGCGGCGAGCCCCGCAAGCGAAATGCCCGGCATTGCGAGCACGGGCACTGGCGGCGCAGTTCGGCATGGTCGAGCAACTGCTCGCGGCCATCCGGCCAGCTCAGCCGTAACCGGTGTTCACTTTGGGAATTGCCGACCGACAGCGGATTCATTGCAGCTGACTCAAGGCAATCCGCACGGCTTTGCGCACTTCCGGGTCGCCGTCGTCCTGCGCGGCCTGCAACGCCGCCACCGCCCCACGATCGTTCAATTCGCCGAGGGCCAGCGCGGCTTCCTTGCGCAGGTTACTGATGCGATGACCGAGGGTGTCGATCAGGGCGTCGAGGGCAGCGACGTACTTGAGGCGCCCGAGGCTGCGGGTGGCGCGCAGGCGCACCTGCCAGTAGTCGTCGGCCAAGGCTTCGATCAGCGCCGGCCCGGCGTCGGTGTGGCCGACCTTGCCGAGGGTGGTCGCGGCTTCTTCGCGCACTTGCCAGGCCTGGTCCTGCAAGGCCTGACGCAATGCGGGCAGTACTTCGGCGTCACTTGCCAGACCCAGGGCGCCGGTGGCGGCGCGGCGCACTTCGGTGTCCGGGTCATCACTCGCCAGGCGGGCCAGGGCTGGCAACGCGTCGAGTTGCTTGAGCCAGCCGAGCACGCCGACGGCTTCGCGACGGACGCTGGCATCGGCATCATTCAGCGCCTGAATGGCGGCCGGCGCAGCGCCGGGGAAACGCAACTCGCGCAAGGCGCGGAACGCGGCAATCCGCACGCCGGTTTCGGAATGGGCGGTCCACGGCAGAATCACCCTCCCCGCCGCTTCGGTCTTGAGCAGGCTCAGGCTCTGCGCCGCAGCGGCTTGCACCGCCGGCGACGGATCCGTCAGCGCCCGGCACAGCGCGTCAACCACCGACTCGTCTTCCCAGGCTTCCAACAGACGCGCCGCTTCGGCACGCACTTCTTCGGCGGGGTCTTCGGCCAGGCGCTCGACCAGCCAGAGCAGACCGTCCGGCTCTTCGAGGTCGGCCAGATCGATCAGGGCAATCCGCCGTACACCGGCGTCATCAGCGGTGAGGCGTGGTTGCAGGGCGAGAATGTCGTCGTTATCGGTCACAGCAAAAAATGAAGTCACAGGGCAAATCTCGGCAAGGCGTTTTCAGGAGGCAAACCGAGCGGATTGAGGCGCGGCAGCGGTCGGTCGTTGTCGTGGCGCAGCAGGTCGAGGCAGTGGCGCTTGAGGCGCGAGAACTCGTGGCTGGTCACCAGTTCGGTGGTGCGTGGCCGGGGGAAATCCAGACGCAGGTCTTCGATGATTCGCCCCGGCCGTGCGCTCATCACCAGCAAGCGATCAGCGAGGAACAGCGCTTCGTCGATGTCATGGGTGACGAACACCACGGTGGTGCGAATCCGCGTCCAGATGTCCAGCAGCAATTCCTGCATGTTCAGGCGGGTCAGCGCGTCCAGTGCGCCGAAGGGTTCATCCATCAGCAACAGCCGGGGGCGATTGACCAGCACCCGGGCGATCTCCACCCGTTGCTGCATGCCGCCGGACAGTTGATCGGGCCAGCGTTCGGCGAAGCCTTCGAGGCCGACCAGTTCGAGGATTTCATCGGCGGCGCGATGGCGCTCGGCCTTGCCGATGCCGCGCATCTTCAGGCCGAAGGCAACGTTGTCGCGCACCGTGCGCCACGGGAACAGGGTGTGATGCTGGAACACCATGCCGCGTTGCGGTGACGGGCCGGACACTTCGGTGCCATCGACTTTCAACTGCCCGCCATGGGGTTGCAGATGCCCGGCCAGCGCACCGAGCAAGGTCGATTTGCCGCAACCGGACGGGCCGAGAATGCACACGAACTGGCCGGGTTCGATCTGGCAATCCAGGCCCTGCACCGCTTCAAAGGCTTGCCGGCCTTCGCCAAGGACGATGGATAGCTGACGGATGTCGATCCGCCCTTCCGGGGTTTGCATCACGCTCATCAGGCTTTTCCTCGTGGTCGATGCCAGGGCGTGAACAGCCCGCCCAAGCGTTTGATCAGCAGGCTGCTGCCCATGCCCAGGACGCCGATCAGCAACATGCCGACCACGATGTCGGCGTAGTTCTGGATGGTGTAGGACTCCCAGGTGTAGTAACCGATACCGAACTGGCCGGAGATCATTTCGGCGGTCACCAGACAGAACCACGACGTGCCCATGCCGATCGCGAGGCCGGTGATGATGCTCGGTGCGGCGCCTGGCAGGATCACTTCCAGCAGGATCGCCCGACGCCCGGCCCCGAGGCTTTTGGCAGAGGCGATCAAGCGTGGGTCGACACCTTCGACGCCGTGCACGGTGTTGAGCAGGATCGGGAACAACGCGCCGGTGAAGGTGATGAAGACCATCGACAGTTCGGAGGATGGGAACATCAGGATGGCCAGTGGAATCCAGGCGACGGCGGGGATTGGGCGCAGCACTTCCAGCGGTGGCAGCAGCAGGTCTTCGGCCCACTTTGAACGGCCGATGGCCAGGCCCAGGGCGATGCCGATCACCAGCGCCGCGAGGTAACCGGCAAAGACCCGGCCGAGGCTCGCGCTCAGGTGCTGGATGAGTTTGCCGGAGTCACCGAGGCCGAGCGCGGCTTCGATCACGGCCAGCGGGGTCGGGACGTTGGCGAAGGTGACGAGGCCGAGGTTCCAGTGGTGGCTGGCGGCTAGTTGCCAGAAGAGCAGGCAGAACGCTATGGAGGTTGCTCTGGTGGTCCAGCGGGCTTTCGGGATTTTCATGGATCGGAATTCCGTGTGATGACTGAGATCGAACCCCCTCACCCAGCCCTCTCCCCCAAGGGGGCGAGGGGGAAAGG
>NZ_POHV01000065.1:0-16267 GCF_002884345.1 Pseudomonas sp. GW456-12-10-14-LB2 | reverse complement strand
CGCCCAGACCTTGTGAAGACGGGGCGATGGCCTCATACGGACCGGAGTTTTACCGGTTTTTCTGGTTCACGCCGTCCGACGTCGTGTGCAGCAAACCGTCCGCGTTCGAAATCCCGTGGATGACTTACGATTATCTCGACGTGGCCTATGAACTTCGCACACCGAACCCGCTGGGCATGTCGGCGGGAATTTACGCCGGTGAGCTCACCTATGGTGTGGGTCCAGGTCAGGACATCGATGCCGGCAACAACCTGTTGCCTGATACCTCCAGCCTGACTTTCCGGGTTCTTCTCGACGTGCAACATGTGCTGAAGGTCGATATCCCGCCCGGCGGCAACAGAATTGCGCTGGTACCCCAGGGCGGCTGGCAAGCCTGGCTGCAGCAGGGCAGTAAACCGACCCGGTTGTTTCGCGACCAGACCTTCAATATTTCGGCGTCCTCACGCTTCAAGATGTACTTCGAATGCGAGTACGCCGCCGTCGCCTCCTGCGCATTGCGCGACACGGTCAGCGGAGCGACCGACGCGCAGGTTTTCCTGAGCGTCAGCCTGCCCGACAGCATTGCCGACATGGCGGGCCACCCGGTCAAACGCCGTCCATTGAGCAACAGTCCCGAAGCCATGGCGTTCCAGCCGACCCGCTTCATGCAACGCGCGCCGGCCACGTTGCACTTCGAGATTCCGGGTGCCCATGTCGAACAGATGCTCCAGCCCGGGAAAGGCAAACGCTACGTCGGCAACGTCACGGTGATCTGGGATTCGGAGGTCTAGAACGTTGCAATGCCCTGAAGGTTTACCTTCAGGGCACCGTACTCAGATCCCGGCCCGGCTCATGGCTTCGCGGGTGAGCTGTCGGCTCAACTGTTTTTCCTGGTAGCCGATGTCACGCAGCAATCGCTCATAGGTGGCATCGCTCATGGCTTGCCCGGTGAGCACTTCCTTGTGTGGCACCGACAGTCTGTCGGCCAGATCCGTGAGGTTCTTTTTGAGAACTGCACGTTGTGCCGACGGCAGGTCAGCCGCTTGCACCCACTGTGTCTGGGCTGTTCGCAAGTCATCCAGCCAGTCGAATTTTTCCAGGTGCATGCGCTTGTTGGATTCGATTTCGCCCGGCCAGTTGTCGCGCAGATAGCGTTCCCAGAACGGCTGTTCAATCATCTGGTTGACCAGTCCGTCGCCTGCCTCGCGTTCGAGCACAGTATCGCGAGCGGTGGTGATCGTCTGGTTATCGACGCCGGCGGTGGGGCGAAACATCATGTCTTCAGACTGCCAGGGCAAGTCGAGACTTTTCGCCAGTCCGGTTTCATAGGCCAGGTGCACTTCGACTTCATCGGGATTGCCTCCGCGAGTGCGAATGTCGGCGCGGGCGATTTCGCCTACCTGATCAAGTCGCGATGCGCTTTTGGCCAGCGTCACCAGTTTGCGTTCAAGCTCTGCCCGGTTGGTCGAGTATGAGTAGGCTTCAGAGGCCAGTGTCTTGACCCCCATGTTGTTGAACAGCTGTGCGCCGGCGTCAGCGCAGCCTTCGGGATCGGTCGACATCAGGAACAGCTCTTCGCGCAATGGCGTGTCGATGTCCATGGCGCCGATCATCCGCCACACGCGGTCGGTCAGTTGATCATTGGCTTTGCCACCCGCTGTGTAGTCGGCCGAGTGGGTAAGATCTTCGATGATCGTGAAGAAACCGTCGGAATTCGGCTCCTCGGCGAGCTCGTGCCAGGCTTCGGGCCGATAGGTGCCAACGCCGGCCGTTTCATTGCGCAACGAGGTATCGACGAAAACGGGCCAGCGTTCCAGCAGGTCTTCCGCCGCCCGGGAATAAGTCATGCGCGAAGGGATGCCGACCGATGTCCTGTATTGCTCGTACCTGACACGCACCGCGTCAGAGAGTCTGTCGGCATAGACGCGGCTGCGGGCAATCAACCGTGCGCTGTCGGAGCCCAGCGGTACATTCGGGATGCGCTTGAGCGAATTGGCGCCCAGATCAAGAAAAAAGCCGCGTGGCCGGGGCTTGTCGAACAAGCCCGATGGCCAGCCTTCGAGGCCGGTGTCGATCAGGCTCAGCACCTTGAGTCGGGGCATGCGCTCGACATTCGGCGCAATGCCCAGTGGATTGTGATCGAGCCTGAGGGTTTCCATGCGCGTCATGTTGCGCAGTTGTTCGGCGTTGCTCGGGGTCAGTTGAATCTGGTTGTCGTTAAGGCGCAGGGTCTCCAGTTGCTGCATATGGCCGATGGTGTCCGGCAGAGAACTCAGCCCACAGTTTCTGGCACTTAATTGGCGGATATGCCGCAAGTCCTTCAGCAGACCATTCGGTCTGGTGGAGAACGTCGAGCCGTCCAGATTCACGGTCGTGATCTGTTCGAACCAGGATTTGAGTTCTTCCGGCAGTTGTCGCCACCAACGCTCGATATCCTTGGGCAGCCATTCGCTGGACAGGTCCAGCCGATAACCTTCCTGCATGCTGAGACTGCGCTCGCCGAATACTTCGGACTTGCGTTCGAAACACTCCAGCAGACGATCGGCGAGAAACTGTCCGCCGTTCCGTTGATAGTCCCAGTAAGTGCGAGGGATAGTGCTGTCCGGACTTTCAGGATCCCACTCGGTCAGATAGCGCTGACGCCAGGTTTCCAGTGTCTGCCTGAGCCGTTGAAGCTGCTGTTCCAGCAGTTTGATCTGTGAGTGGGGATCACCGTTCGCTTGCAGGGAACGGGTGAAGGCGAGTGCTTCGGCCTGATCGAAATGCGGATAGAGGTTTGCGACTTTCTCCTCTACGCTCAGTGCCGTTTTCGAGTGCCCCGGCCCGCGCAGCAGCAGCTCGGTTTGCAGAGGAACCCGAGGGCGGATGGGCGGCCGTGCGAGCAATGTCCTTCGTTCGGCAGGACGTTCGCTCATGACTTGCACCCACTGTTTGAGCGATTGCCCCTGGCCGAGGCGGTAGCCCAACGCGGCCCGCTTGTCGGCGGGCACGGCCAGCAGAATGGCTTCATACAGATCTGCAGGCGGATGCAGACTGTTGTCCCGGTCATCGCGCACTTCATAGCGGCCACGCTGATCCCTGATCAGTACACGCACGGTACTGGCCTTTTCGTTGCCGACACTGCAGCGAAGCGCGCCGTCATGAAAAAGCTCACGTACTTCAATGCGCAGATCAGCGAAGGCATCGGTGCGTTGCCTCAGGGCGCCAAGTATCAATCGCTCGGTATCGGGCAATCGTAATGCCGGCTCATACAATCCTTCAGTGGCACGCGCCGCGCTGACTTCAAAAGCACTTTCCCGGGCCTGGTCTTTCAGGCGCAGCGGGATCCGTCGCTCTTCGCGGATGATGGTCTGCTCGGCCGGTGTCGCGTCCCTCAGCAGCGCCTCGGCAACCCGGGAGGGCAGCTGTGGAAACTGTTGTTGCAGCAAGTGAACCTGGGCATCGCCAAGGTGATCATTGGCTTGATATTGATAGTTGAAAATTTCCGGGGTGCGCGTCTCCACTGCATCCGCCAGTTGGTTGCGCAGTGTCTGAGCCCGTTGCGCTCTGGGGTAGCTGCCACCGAGCAACGACTGCATCTCGGCGTCGTCGAGAAAATCCGTCAGCCGCTCCGGCAGCCTGCCAGCCAACAGGTCAGGCATGCCAATGCTCAGCGTCTGTCCGGCTGTCGCTTGCGGGTTGCCGTACAGGTGAAAATTTCCGTTCGAGTCAGCGCTTTCAAAAACCTTCAGCGCTTTGTCGGCCGGCCAGCCTGGCATGTCCGGGACCATTCGGCTGAACCAATAGGCGGTCGGGGCCAGTGGTTGTCCGGAGCGAATCAACTGGCCGACGTTGCGGGTTTCGTCCCACGTCCGAAAACGAGTCAGGGTATCGGCCAGCAGTGCCGGTGGCGGCGCGTTGTCCATATACATCCGGCGCAGTGATTCTGGCGAGGTGCCGCTGATGCTGCGCAGGTGTTCCAGTTCGGTGTCGCTGTATCCGTCCACGCTGTGACCCAACCGGCGCATCAGAATCGAACCTTCCCAGTCCTGTGGTTTTTCCCCCTCGTGTACCCACGCGCCCTGTTCGTTGTGGCGCAATTGTGGTGCGTACGCCTGCGGGCGAGTGGGATGCTGGACGCGATGGCGTCCGTTGCTGCGATCGAATTTCACTGCGTAATGCCGACCGTCGAGAGGCAGCAAGGTTTTGCCCGCAAATCGATACAGCCCGGATGCAGAAGGTTTCGCTGCCGGCGGTGGAACAGTGTCTGTTTGCGCGTATGGCGTGAGGTCGGTGTGCCACAAGCGGATTTTTTCGTCGTGTCCCGTCACCGGTTTCATGCCTTCGACCAGTGGCGAGAATTTCAGAATTTTTTTGGCGGCCAGGCCCCCGACGACAAATGCCGCCAGTTGCACCACATCGATGACGATACCTACGACATGCTCCGCCGCTTCGACCCAGTTTCTGTAACCAAGATCCACTGCGCTTTCGATGACTTCATTGGTCAACTGGAACGCCGTGTAGACCAGCATCGCAACGCCCAGATACGGCACGAACGGCATCAAGACGAACAACGACACGTTGAGAATGTCGCCGGCAATCTTCAGGACATTCTCCCACCAGGCCCAGCGTGCCTTGTCGTCGGCGTCGGCGGTCGCCACCGCAATCGCGCGTGAGTCGTTGAGTATCTTGTTGAGTCGCTGCTCGAAGAGGTACTTCCACAGCGGCGAACGGATCGGCGGTGCGCTGAATTGCAGTTGCGGTTTCTCCACCGGTGTTTCCCGCCATGATGGACGCGAATCGCCCGCTTCTTGCGGATACCATTTCACGTAGCTCAGACGTTGTTCGAGCCCGGCAAAAAAATGCCCACGCTGTTCATGATCGACAAACTGGCTGAAAAACTGCCGGTAGCTGAGCCCGGAGGAGGGTGATGTCGCATTGGCCCGAAGTTGCCGGGTCAGCTCTTGCATGAAGTCCAGGGTCGAGGCGTATTCCTTGAGCGGGTGATCCGGGTCGTGGGGAACATAGGCAATCATTTTCGGTGAGTGAGGCGCCTGTTCCGGATCCGGCCGAATGATCAGGATGCCGGTGAAAGTCAGATCCATCATGCCCAGGTCGCAAACCAGCATCGGCTGGCCGTCCAGTGTCAGAGTCTGACGGCCAAGCAACACTTCGCGGATCAGCGCATGGGCACTGTGACCGATGTCCTTTTTGAGCCGCGCCATCTGCGCAGCGGCCTTTAGCGTCGCTTTTTGGCTTTGCTCGACCCGTGTGCGCAGGTACGTTTCTGCTACCGGTTCCTTGTCCAGCAGGACTGTTTCGAGATGGCGCCTGTAGCGCGCACCAAGGTCCAGTTCCCGGCACAACGTCTGAAACTGACTCACGCTGATTGTCCGGTTGATCGGCGAGGAGTCGAACAAGTCGCGTGCGACGTCGGTTTTGGTAATGAAAGTCGAATAGTTTTGATAGTGCTCGTCGTGTGCGAAGTTATGCAATGCCGCATCAAGCATCGAAACCGTTCTGGCTTTGGAGGCTTTGTTGAAGTTATGGACGTACCAGGGCGTCTGAGCCGAAGCGTATAGCCTCAGATAGGTATTCTTGACGTCGACATCGATCTGGAACTGTTCGAGCAGCCTGGCCTTGAGCAAGGGCTCGGCGAAAGCGTAGACATCCTGAAGGCGCTCGAGCAGGCGGTCGATTCGGTTCTGTGCACCCCACGCCCGACGGTTATCGGCCGACATGCGTTCCAGCTCGCCGGCCGACGCATCGGTCATCCAGGATTCAAGCTGGAGGGGCGTATTGCCTAGCGCATGGGCACGGTGTAACTGCATATCGCTGAAGACCGGATCGATACGCGATTTAATTAAGTCGTAATGTTGCCCTTTATATGTGGATGTTGCAGTCATTGTGCAGGCCTTGAATAAGTAAAGAATTCTCAGCCTAACGTCCAATGAGCGGATTAATTAGTTTAAAAGCCTGTTGCCGAAGTGTCGGGTTAATGTCTGATTTATTGAATATTGGAATGCATAAAACACATAACTATTACCCTTCACAGGTTCAGTTAGTGGTCGATGCCACAGTCGCTGTTTGCGGCGCCAGACACTGCGAATCACTGCCCGGTTGCAGATACGGCATCAGAATCGGTGCCATCCCCTTGAGAACCTGCACCGGCAGGGCAGAAGTGAACTTGAAGTTCTCCGCCGAGCGCCCCGGCACGAACGCGGTGAGCGTGCCGAAATGGTGGTCACCGATGTAAAACACGAAGGTGGCCGTACGGTTGATCGATTTCGAGCTGAGAATCCGCCCGCCGGAGCCGATCGCTTCGATCCGGTTGTCGCCGGTGCCGGTCTTGCCGCCCATGACCAACGGTGTTCCATCGTTCAATTTGAAACTGCCGGAAACACGTTTGGCGGTCCCCGAGTCCACCACTTGCGACAACGCTTCGCGCATTGCCGTGGCGACTTCGGACGGCATCACCCGTTTGCCGACGTGAGGGTCATTGACCAGTTTCGTTTCGTAAGGCGTGCCGGCGGCAAAGTGCAGGCTGTCGATGCGCAGGGTCGGCATACGCACGCCGTCGTTGAGAATGGTGCCGATCAGCTCGGCCAGCGCAGCGGGGCGGTCGCCGGAGCTGCCGATGGCGGTGGCCAGCGACGGCACCAGGTGATCGAACGGATAGCCGACTTTCTGCCAGCGCTGATGGATCTCGAGGAACGCTTCGATCTCCAGCATCGTGCGGATCCGGCTGTCACGGGCGCCCTTGTGCTTGCTCTTGAACAGCCAGCTGTAGACTTCCTGACGCTCGAACTGGCTGGCCTTGACGATGTCCTTGAAGGTCGCGTCGGGATGGTTGAGCAGGTAGCCGATCATCCACAGGTCCAGTGGGTGAACCTTGGCGATGAAACCCTGATCCGGCAGGTCGTAGGTGCCGGGACCGTAGGCCAGGTAGAGCCGTTCCAGGCGTTCGTCGGTGAGTTTTTCGGTGATCTTCACGCCCTTGAGGTGCGAGCGCACAAAGGTGTTGAAGTCTTCCTGGCTGGCGTTGGGCAGCAGGTAACGGTGCACGGCGGCCATGCGGATCGGCGTCGGGCGCATGCTGTCGAGGAAGGTGTCGAGCCGGGCCTGGGTGTCCTTGTTGCGGTACTTCTTCCAGAACTTGAGCAGGAACGAAGTACCTTCGCGGTCGGCGAACGAGGCGAGGTATTCCTGACGGCGCGGGTCGCGATCGTCCTTGAGCAGCTCGGCGCTGTTGTTGGGACCGGAGTAGGTGGTGTAGCGCACCAGATCGCGCATCAGGCGAATGAACGGCAGGTTGATCGACTCACGCAGGGCATCGCGCAGGGTCGGCAGGCGGCCGTTGTCTTCCTTGCGAAAGTTATGGAACACATGCAAGCCGCCACCGGTGAAAAACGCCTCGCCGGGGCTGGCCGAATATTTGCGGTCGAGGGCGGCACCGAGCATTTTCGACAGGTCGTGATCCTTGTTCTGGATCAGGTAATCGATCACCCACTGGCTCAGGCGATCCTGATCCGGCACCTCGACTTTCTTCAGTTCCGGCACGGTCATGGCGCCGTATTTGTCATGCAGCTCCGCGATGATTTGCAGGTAGGTGGTCAGCACTCGCATCTTGGCCGTGGAGCCCAGTTCCAGTTTGCTGCCTTCGTTGATGTCGAACGGCTGGTCGGTGCTGTCGGTCTGCACCCGCACACGTGAACCGTCCGGGGTCAGTTCGAACAGGGTGAAGCTGTAACGCACCTGAGTAGTGCTGGTGGGTGTCAGCAGGCGTTCGCCCATCAGGCCGACTTCGGTGGCGTAGGCCGGGTCGGCGAGTTTTTTCAGGTAGGCGGTGGCCTGAGTTTGCAGCTCGCCTTGCAAGGTGCTGGTAGCAGACAGATCAAGACGGTCGAGGTCGTACAGCGGACGGTTGAGCATCGATGCCAACCGGCTGCGGGCGACACTGATGCCCTTGTTGGTTTCGATCGGTTGAATCGTCGGCTGGGTCTGCCAGTCGCGATAGCTGATGGTGCTGGCCAGCGCGGCATCGGCCAGGGCAGCGTCGATCACGCCGTTCTGTTTGAGCAGGCGCAAGTGGCTGTTGGTCAGTTCGACCAGTTCTTCACGGCCCTTGGTCAGGTAATGCGAAGGACGGCGCTGGGCGATCATCAGCGAGAGCATTTCGCGCAGGGCCAGACCTTTTTCCGCCATGGACTGCGGATCGGTCGCTGAGCTGGAAAGTTTGCGGTTGGCCTCGTTGAAATCGGCGCCATACCAGACCCGCAGGCCCTCGGCCATGCCGTGCACTTCGCCATGCCCCGGCACCGCCGACAGCGGCACGCTGTTGAGATAGTCACGAATGATGTTCTGCCGCGCGGGCAGGGTGTCCGGACCGCCCTGATAGGCGCGCACGCTGGCGGAAATCATCTGGCGGATCTTCTCCGCGCCGGACACCGTCAGGCCATCGGGCGAATGGCGGTATTTCTCAAGCTGGGTGGCCAGGGTACTGCCCCCGGCCGACTGCCCTGGCAAGTGCAGCAATTTGGCAACCTGCGACCACGCGGCCATGCCGAAGCGCGGCCAGTCCACCGCCGGGTTGGCCAGCGGTTGCCTGGGGTCGAGCAGGAAGCGGTTTTCGATGAACAGCAGGCTGTTGACCACCACCGGCGGGATCGAGTCGAAGCTTGCGTACAGCTGCTGCGGATAGTTGTACTGATACAGCGGCGCGGCGCGGCAATCGGTGATCGACAGCCCGGCCTGGATCTTTTCGGAGTAGGGCACGAACAGGCCCTTGTCGGTGTAGTTGAGCAGGGCCGGGGAGAAGCGCGTCTGCTCGGTGATGACGTAGTTGCGCTTGATCAGCCGTGGCAGGAACTCGTCCAGCGAGCTGTATCCCAGACGCAGATCGAATGGCCCGTTGCCCGGATAGCGGATCGCTTCACTGGGCCCCGGTTGCAATTCGTACTTGAGTTTGGCGGCGTACTGGCTGACCTCCCGGGACTGAAAACGCGAGGTGCGCATTTCCTTCATCGCAGCCAGGGCCACGACAATCGCAATGATCACCAACAGGAGCCAGAAAGCCTTCCACCCATGCCGGTTACGACGGGGTTTTTCAGGTACAGGCGCTTCATCCACACGTTCAGTCGGAACCACTTTTTCACTCGAATCGGTTTGCCACAAAGCGCCCATAGTCGATTGATCCATTCACGCAGATTGATCGGACTTGACTGAAGCTTAGTCGGTGGTTGGCGTCGGTGAAAAAATTGTGAAGAACGGTGGCCGGCTTCATCTGAACAAATCTTCAAACCCGGTTGCGGCATGACGTTGCACCATTGCTGTGCAATACTCGGCGCCCATTTGCGCGGTGAATAATCCTCGAAATGCAGGATGGTTTGTCTCGTAAACCTGTGAATTGACGAGGTTTACGTCTGAATCAGATGCCTTATAGAGTGAAAAAACCTGTCGCAAGCTTTTTATACTGCACGCCCCGCTGATCCCGCAGGTTGCTTCTGCGGGACGGTTCTGCCCACGAAGCAGGGCCGGTATTTACCCAGGCGCAGGCTTATCGGCCGACGCTTGAACACTCGGTGGTCACATCCAATAACAAGACGAGGAAGTCCCCCATGCCAGTCGGCAATCACCCGCCCCATGGCGAAACCGCTCAAGGCGGTCCGCTCAAACGCGAACTCGGTGAACGGCATATTCGCCTGATGGCGCTCGGCGCCTGCATCGGTGTCGGTCTGTTTCTCGGTTCGGCCAAGGCCATCGAAAAGGCCGGCCCGGCGATCATGCTCTCGTACATCATCGGCGGTCTGGCGATCCTGGTGATCATGCGCGCCCTCGGCGAAATGGCCGTACACAACCCGGTCGCCGGCTCCTTCAGCCGTTACGCACAGGATTATCTCGGCCCGCTGGCGGGCTTTCTCACCGGCTGGAACTACTGGTTCCTGTGGCTGGTGACCTGCGTCGCCGAAATCACCGCGGTGGCGGTCTACATGGGCATCTGGTTCCCCGATGTCCCGCGCTGGATCTGGGCGCTGGCGGCGCTGGTCAGCATGGGCTCGATCAACCTGATCGCGGTGAAGGCCTTCGGTGAATTCGAGTTCTGGTTCGCCCTGATCAAGATCGTCACCATCATTGCCATGGTGCTTGGCGGCATCGGCATCATTGCCTTCGGTTTCGGTAACGATGGTGTGGCGCTGGGGATTTCCAATCTTTGGGCCCACGGCGGCTTCATGCCCAACGGCGTGACGGGCGTGCTGATGTCCCTGCAAATGGTGATGTTCGCCTACCTCGGTGTGGAAATGATCGGCCTGACCGCCGGTGAAGCGAAGAACCCGCAGAAGACCATCCCGAATGCGATCGGCTCGGTGTTCTGGCGGATCCTGCTGTTCTACGTCGGTGCGCTGTTCGTGATCCTGTCGATCTACCCGTGGAATGAAATCGGCACCCAGGGCAGCCCGTTCGTGATGACCTTTGAACGTCTGGGCATCAAGACCGCCGCCGGCATCATCAACTTCGTGGTGATCACCGCGGCGCTGTCGTCGTGCAACGGCGGCATCTTCAGCACCGGGCGTATGCTTTACAGCCTGGCGCAGAACGGCCAGGCGCCGGCCGGTTTCGCTCGCACCTCGAGCAACGGCGTACCGCGTCGCGCATTGCTGCTGTCGATCTTCGCGCTGCTGCTGGGCGTGCTGCTCAACTATCTGGTTCCGGAAAAAGTCTTCGTCTGGGTGACTTCAATTGCCACCTTCGGCGCGATCTGGACCTGGGTGATGATCCTGCTGGCCCAGCTGAAATTCCGCAAAGGCCTGAGCGCCACTGAACGGGCCGGCCTGAAGTACAAGATGTGGCTGTTCCCGATCAGCTCGTATCTGGCGCTGGCGTTCCTGGTGCTGGTAGTCGGTCTGATGGCGTACTTCCCGGACACTCGCGTGGCACTTTATGTAGGTCCGGCGTTCCTGGTGCTGCTGACCGTTTTGTTCTACGTGTTCAAGCTGCAACCGAACGATGCGTCCCAGGGCGCGGTGCGTTCGGCTTCGTAATTCGTTGTTGCTGAAACTCGAAAGCCCCGGTCGAAAGTCCGGGGCTTTTTCGTGGGTGCGAGGTTGATGCCGCTGGTCTGAAAACGCCGCAAAAAACGACTTCTGATCCAGAGTCATGTTCGAAGGTTTAGCTACGTTGTTTCCAGCGCAGCCGTGAACAGAGGCGCAGGTATGAGGATGAGCGATTTTCTCGTACGAGAACTCGGCCGCCGTCAGGTCGTGCTGTTCTTCCTGCTCGCCACGCTGCTGTACATCCTGCCGCTGATTCTTGCCGACTTCCCCTACATCGACGATAACTGGCGCACGCTGGCCGCCGGCAACGCTTGGGCCGGGCAGGGGCGGTTGTTCATGGACTGGTTGTATCAGGCGCTGACCTTCACCGACGCTGCGCCGAATATTTTTCCTCTGCCGCTGTTGCTTGCCGCCGTAGCGATGTCGTTCGCTTTGACCCGGCTGACCTTCCACTATTTTCCCGAACCGACGCTGGCCTGTTGTCTGGTGCCGTTGCCGCTCTGGTACAACCCGTTTCTGTTGCAGAACCTGTCCTATCAATACGACGGGGCCGGCATGGCCCTGAGTCTGGTCGCGGTGATTTACGCGATCACGTTTTGCGGCGCTTCGCGCATTCAGCGATGGCTGGTGCCGTCGGCGTTGCTGGCGCTGGCGATCGGGTTGTATCAGATCAGCCTCAATGTGTTTCTCGGGCTGTGTTGCCTTGAATTGCTCAGGAATGTTCACGGGCGAATGCCGTGGTCAGCGCTCTGGTGCCAGTCAGGCTGGAGGCTGGCGCAGCTGCTGCTGGCGGTGTCGATCTACAGCGTCACGGCCTATCCGTTCACGGACCACGGGCGCACGCAGTTGCTGAATGCGAGCGCTGATCCGTTGCTGCAGATCGGCATCAATATCGGTCGGGTGATAGAGAAAGTTGCGCTGCTGTTTCACGGCGGCTACACGGCGATTTTTATTGTGCTGGTGCTGTGCGCCGTGTTCGGCGCCGTGCAGTTGGGGCGGCAGATTCGCGAGCGCAACATGTCCCGCGCCAAGGGTTTGCTCTTGAGCTTCAGCTGTCTGCTGGCGTTGCCGTTGATTGTGCTGCTGGTGCCGGGCATGACGCTGCTGTTTCGCGACTTCAACGAAGGCGCGCGCACCCTGATGGGATTCGGTGTGCTGCTGATGTTGCTGTTCTATCTGGCCTGGCTGGGGTTGATGCCGCTGCATCAACGGTTGCCTTTGGTGTTGGCGATTCCGCTTCTGGCCATGCTGTCGTTGTCCTTCGCTTATGGCCGGGCGCTGACGATGGAGAAAGCCTTCGCCAGCAATGCGCTCTATAGCCTGAGCCACGACATCTCGTCCCATCGCGAACTGCGCGAAGCCAAACGGATTTATATCTCGGTGACGTACTCCGACCGCTGGCTGGCGGGGGCGGTGGGTACGTTCAAACAGTTGCCGGTGCTGCACTACCTGCTGAACATCGACTACTTCATGCTCGCCGAAAACCTGCCCTCGGCCGGCATCACCAACGTGGTCGCCGAGCGCGAACGGCGCAACGCGACCCACGTCGGTCTGATGGGCTATCCACCTTTGGTGGACAGCCTCTATTACCGCCTCTACCTGATTGGCGACTACGGCTTCATCGTGATGAAGGAACCGTCCCATGGCCGCTTGCTGCAATGGTGACCGTTCAGAGTCTAGGCCGCCGCGATTTCCTGCGGTTCGAAACTGTCCGCCCGCGCCATCTGCCACATCCGCGAATAGAACTCGCCGTTCACTTCCCCGGTGAGCAATTCCCCTGGTTTCAGGAACACGTGCAACTGCGAGAACAGTTTGATTTCGGTCGCCGACATGCGCCGCACCAGATGCTTGGCCGACAGTTGCGACGGATGATCGAGTCCGGCGGCGGCGAGCATTTCCGCCAGGGCCTTGAGCGTATTGCGGTGGAAGTTGTAGACCCGCTGGGCTTTGTCCGGCACCACCAGCGCGCGCTGGCGCAGGGTGTCCTGGGTGGCGACGCCGGTCGGGCATTTGTTGGTGTGGCAGCTTTGTGACTGGATGCAGCCGATGGCGAACATGAAGCCGCGCGCCGAGTTGGCCCAGTCGGCGCCGATGGCTAGCACGCTGGCGATGTCGAAGGCACTGACGATCTTGCCACTGGCGCCAAGCTTGATCTTGTCGCGCAGGTTCAGGCCCACCAGAGTGTTGTGCACGAACAGCAGGCCTTCGCGCATCGGCACGCCGATGTGGTCGGTGAACTCCACCGGCGCGGCGCCGGTGCCGCCTTCCTTGCCATCGACCACGATGAAGTCCGGCAGGATGCCGGTTTCCAGCATGGCCTTGGCGATGCCCATGAACTCCCATGGATGGCCGAGGCAGAACTTGAAGCCCACCGGTTTGCCGCCGGACAGTTCCCGCAGTTGCTGGATGAAATGCATCATCTCGATCGGCGTGGAGAACGCGCTGTGGCGCGACGGCGAGATGCAGTCTTCGCCCATCAGGATGCCGCGGGTGTCGGCGATTTCCTGGGTGACCTTGTGCTTGGGCAGAATCCCGCCGTGGCCGGGTTTGGCGCCCTGGCTCATCTTGATTTCGATCATCCGCACTTGCGGGGTCTGCGCCTGGGCGGCGAAACGTTCCGGGTCGAAACGGCCGTCGCTGGTGCGGCAGCCGAAGTAGCCGCTGCCCAGCTCCCAGGTCAGGTCGCCGCCGTGTTCGCGGTGATAGGGGCTGATGCTGCCTTCGCCGGTGTCGTGGGCGAAGTTGCCGAGTTTGGCACCCTGGTTCAGCGCGCGGATCGCGTTGGCGCTGAGCGAGCCAAAGCTCATGGCCGAGATGTTGAACACCGACGCCGAGTACGGCTGGGTGCACTGCGGGCCGCCGACGGTGACGCGGAAACTGCTCGGGTCGCTCAACGGCGCCGGGCGCATCGAGTGGCCGATGAATTCGAAACCGGATTGATAGACGTCGATCAGGGTGCCGAACGGTTTGTCGGCGGTTTCATTCTTCGCTCGCGAGTACACCAGCGAACGCTGGGCGCGGGAGAAGGGCAGGGCGTCGCTGTCGGATTCGAGCAGGTACTGGCGGATCTCCGGGCGGATGCCTTCGACCAGATAACGGATGTTGCCGAGGATCGGATAATTGCGGCGCACCGCGTGCGGGCTCTGCATCAGGTCGAACAGGCCTATCAGGCTCAATACGCCGGTAACGGCGGTGATCGGCCACAGCCAGTCGTGTTCGAGAAAGGGCAGGCTGGCGAGGGTGAAAATCACGCAGACGGCAAAGAAGGCGTAGCGGCTCAGGAGTGACAGGCTCATACGGTTTCCTTGGTTCGGACGGTTTTTTGCGGCAGTCAGGCGTTCTGCGCCTGCAGAAAGATCGAAAACAGCTCCGACTGGGATTTGATCCCCAGCTTGCTGTACATGTGTTTCTTATGGACTTTCACGGTTTCAACAGAGATTTCCAGCTTACGGGCGATTTCTTTACTGGAGCAACCGCTGAGCATCAGGCGCCCGACGTCCAGTTCCCGGGCGGTCAATTGCGCGCCCTTGAGTTGCTGCACCGACGCTTCGAGCTGCACCCGCCAGTCCGGTTGCGCAGGCGCCGGGGCCAATGCCACGGTTTCGTTGATTTCATAGGGCAGGCGCTGGCGCAACAGGCCGAGCACCCACGGCTGGATCAGCGACAGCAGGGCAATCTGCTCGCCGGTGAAGCGTTGCTGGCTGCCCAGCGACAGGCACAACGTGCGGTCGCCTTCGAGTTGGCAATTGAACTGGATTTCGTCGGCCACCACATTCAGACGAAAGTATCGCTGGTAATACTCGGTCAGTTCGAAGTGCTCCGGCGCGACCTCCGACAGGCGATACAAACCGGTGCGCGACTGCTCACGGCAGGCGATGTAGAACGGGTCGAGCAGATAAAGACCGCGCAGATAATCCTGAAACAGCTGGTCGGGACTGCCGTCGGCGCCGGGGCATTCGGCGAACACCTGCGGGTGGCGGTCGGCGCTGAACAGCAGCGCCACCCAGCTATCGAACGGCACGTACTGGTCAAGCAGGCGCACCAGTTGCGCCCAGAAGTTCGGCTTGTCGAGGGCGTCGATCAACTGCCCGACGGCGCGGTGCCAGGTGATGTCGTCAAACGAAAGAGTCATGCCTCTACCCCTATCGGGTTACCCCGGCCGCGTAATTCCCTGGCCGGTCGAATGCGAAGCATACTGGCCCACAGACAGCCGCCGGGCAATCTTTCGGCGCCCGGCGCTCATAACAAGGACTCCCCATGAAAGTCGAACTCGCCCAGCTGGCGGGCCGTGACAAAGACACGGCGTACAACCTCGAACGCGCCCTCGCCGCGATGGCGGCCTGCGCCGTCGACACGCAATTGATCGTGTTCCCCGAGACCCACCTGATGGGCTTCCCGACCGCCGACACCGTGGCGCAGATCGCCGAACCGCTGGACGGCCCGACCGTCAGCGCCGTGCAGGTCGCCGCCCGTGAACGCAACCTCGCCGTGGTGATCGGCATGGCCGAGAACGACAACGGCCGCTTCTACAACACCACGCTGCTGATTACCCCCGAAGGCATCGCCCTGAAATACCGCAAGACCCACCTCTGGGCCTCGGATCGCGGTGTGTTCGAGGCCGGTGACCGTTACGCCACCTGCCTGTGGAACGGCGTGCGGGTCGGTCTGCTGATCTGCTACGACATCGAGTTCCCGGAGTCGGCCCGGGCCCTGGCGCAACTGGGCGCCGAATTGCTGATCGTGACCAACGGCAACATGGACCCATACGGTCCGACCCACCGTACCGCGATCATGGCCCGGGCTCAGGAAAACCAGGCGTTTGCGCTGATGGTCAATCGGGTGGAAGCCGGGGATGACGGGTTGATGTTTGCCGGCGGCAGTGCGCTGGTGGACCCGCTGGGCACGGTGCTGTTCGAGGCCGGGCGTGAGGACGGGCGGTTCAGTGTCGAGCTGGATTTCGGCCAGCTGGAGCTGGCGCGCAAGGATTATCGGTATCTGGATGATCAGCGGTTGAGGTTGCCGGGGGAGGTGGTGGAGCGGGATGGTGGTGTTCGGGAGCTTTTGATTCCTGCCCGATGAACCGCTGCCCTCACCCTAACCCTCTCCCGGAGGGAGAGGGGACTGACCGAGGTGCTCGCTCAAGTTACGTCGACCTGAAATTCCGAGTGAACTCAGGTCTTGAAAAGCATGGAGATCGGCTCCCTTTCCCCCTCGCCCCCTTGGGGGCGGTCCGACGTTTCGGGAGGGCTGGGGTGAGG